>JAWWBZ010000034.1:0-10276 GCA_033720715.1 Nitrosopumilaceae archaeon
CATCAAAGATTTAACTCAGAAAAGAGAACAAGTTGAAAAAGAAGCAGATGAAGTAGGTTCTTTGATAAACACCTTAAGGGACAAACTTTCTGGAATTGACAAAATTGTAGATGATGAAGGAAACAGGGTCAAAAAGATAAAGGAGTCTAGCGAATCCATTGAAAGTTAAACTGAATTAAATTTAAAGAAATTTTGTCGATGTTGAAGTGCCACTAGTTGAAGCTGGTACTGATGGGAATAAATCACCAGTGGAATTTTCTGCCACAGCCGCTGCTTCCTGGAGAATCTTTTCTGATTCCATATTAGTTGTTTCATCTATTCCAAATACTCCATCGCCTGAGAAACTTTCTGTCATAAATCCACCTAACATATCTGCCATTTGACTAATTTCTTGCTCAGCTCCTGGCATTATTTTTCCTAAAGAGGATTTCAGATTTTTCATTAGTCCCATTGTTGGCATGATTGTCATTACCGTATCACCAAGGTCGTTTGTAGTGGTTAATCTTAATTCAATTCTTTCTAGAGCAATTCTAGCATTGCTTAAAATTTTGGTGACTTTTCTAACTTCTGCTAATTCATTTGATAAAACTTTGCTTGTCTGTGTGTCATGTTGCTGAGTTGCATCAACAATACGTTGAAAAAGTTTTGCATCTCTTTCTTGTAATTTAGTTAACATGTGATCTAGTTTTGAAATTTGTAATCTTAATTTTTTAATTGCCCCTTGAACTCTAGGTTTAAGAGGACCTTTTGGTTTTATTACATCGTTAATTTTTTCTGTAATTCCTGGTTGTGGTTGTTTTGCCCACTTATCTTGTAGGTTAGCCAATACCCTCGGTCTAAAAGTTGATACTTAATTTCAAGTGTAAAGATTGATTCACAGTGCATAAAATTTCCCTAACAAAAATTGACCAATTTGAAATGTATGTCTAGGCATAATTAGAAATTTATTTTTATAATACCATCAATTCTGTATCAAAATGAATAAAAAATTTGTAATAATAATTCCCATATTCATTGCTGCAATAGGTGCAATTTTCCTTTCCGGAGAGACTGGTACTAGAGAAGAGCCTCCTTTTCATATTACATTGGCTAGTCCTGATCTGTATCAGAATGGAGTTTATTCTAGTAAATTTGACTTGAAGAAAGGAGACTATTTTTTTAGATTTGTTCCAAATGGTGACAGTCCTCAAACCTTATCCATTTCCCTTACTGGAGAGGATTTTTCATTTTTCGAGGATTTCAAATTAAAGGGTGAACTTCATGAGACAGGAATTTCAGAGTATTACACATGGAACTATGAAGGTCAAAAAATAATCCAGATAAGTTCTGACCAAGAGGTTTCAATTTTGATCAATCCAAACGGGAATGTTCGTGGTAGTGTTTCAGTAGATTTGATAGAAAATTAGAGGGCGTGCCCCCCCTAATTGCAGAACTTTGAGAGATTTCCTCTCATAGTCAGGTCAGTGAATGCCTGATTTCCCTTTTCGTTCTGCGGGGCCACGCTTCGTTATTCGATAGATTTTCTGTCCATCGACATTGAATATTATAGGAATTTTAATTATTTATCATTTTACGATAATTTTTATATAATTTTTAAAATTTTATAAAATTTCAATAATAAATTTTCAATGTTGAAAAATTTCGTATTTGCAAATTTCAACCGTCAGATTTATGATTTCAAAAGGAGACCCAATTTTTTCTAATACAAATTTGAAATTTTTTAATTATTCAAATTAAGCAGTTAGGATCTGAAAAAATTAATTTAAAATAAAAATTCTAAACCAAATTTTCCCAAATTTTGTAGTATAAATTACGAATTTGATTCGTCGAATTAATGAGATTTGATGATAAAGTTGTAATTGTTACAGGTGGAAGTCGAGGGATAGGTTTTGAAACAGCAAAAGCTTTTAGTGAAAAAGGAGCATCTGTTGTAATTACCGCAAAAAATTCTGACCATCTAGAGAAAGCAGCAAAAGGTCTTCCTAACACTATTCATATTCCAGCTGATATCAGAAAGTCTGAACAAGTAAAGAAGGTAATTGAAAAAACTATAGAAAATTTTGGTAAATTAGATATTTTAGTAAATAATGCTGGTATTTTTCCAAGAATTAAACAATTACATGAAATATCCGAGTCCGAATGGAATGAAGTTTTGGATGTAAATCTTAATGGATCATTTAGATTTACAAAGTATTCAATACCCTATTTACAAAAAACCTCTGGAGTGATTATTAATGTCTCATCAGATGCAGGTTTGAAAGCTTATGAAGGTTTTAACGCCGATGCTTATTCTGCATCCAAAGCAGCATTGATAGTTCTTACTCAATGTTGGGCATTAGAATATGCCAAAGAAAAGATTAGGGTAAATTGTATTTGTCCTGGAGTTGTTAATACAGATATGACTAAGCCATTCTTGAAAACTGATAAAGATAGAGAGTTTATGGATAACGACCATCCATTGGGAAGAATAGGAGAACCAGAAGAGATTGCAAAATCAATTTTATTTTTGGCTTCGGAAGATTCTTCATGGACAACAGGAGCAATTCTTGCTGTTGATGGAGGTCAGTCTACAAAGTAAATTCACATGAGTTTAATATTCCCTAGATTTTACTAAAAATAATGAAAGATAGAAAAAAGAAGGCAAAGTTGATAATTTTGCTTGGAGTTATTTGGATTGTAATCACTTTGCCTTTACCTTGGGTAATTAATAATCCACAAGTTTCAGAGTCACAGCTCAACATTATACTGTCTATTGTTGGAATAATGTCAATTCCATTTATCATGTTAGGAGTAGCATGGACACTTAAACCTGAATTAACAACGTAGGTATTTTCAATGAATCCAATTCCCATAGAAGATCCATTACCAGAGTTAGATATTGCTATAAAGGCAGTAAAGGAAGCAGGAGAATCTATCCTCGATATTTATGAAGGAAATTACCAAACCTCAACAAAGCATGATGATTCTCCTATTACTGAAGCTGACCTAAAAAGTAACGAGATAATCAAGAAAACACTTTCAATAACAAATCACCATATTTTATCTGAAGAAGACAAAGATGACCATATCAGATTGTCAAAAGAAACGATATGGATAGTTGATCCCTTGGATGGAACTTCTGATTTTATTGACAAAACAGGTGAATTTACGGTTATGATTGCCTTGGTGAAAAACAAACATCCTATCTTAGGGGTAATTGGATGGCCCACTGAAAAAACTATTTTTGCTGCACAAAAGGATAGAGGTGCATTTAGATATTTTAATGGAGAATGGAAAAAAATTTCGGTAACCGAAATTTCCGATTTGCAAAACTGTAGAGCAGTTGGGTCACGACATCACCTTTCAGATAAGGAAAAAATGTTTATCGAAAAATTGGGAATTAAAAATTTTACAAGTATTGGAAGTTCCTTGAAGGTTGGAAAAATTAGTTCTGGTGAAGCTGAGGCATACATTACAACAACAAATAAAATGAAAGAGTGGGATTCGGCAGCTTCTCATTGTATTATTTCTGAAGCAGGTGGAAAAATGACAGACATGGGTGGAAATGAAATTACTTACAATAACAAAATTGTAAATCATCAAAATGGAATTTTAGTAACTAATGGGTTAATCCATAATAAAATAGTGGAAGAGTTTAAAAAATTAGATTAAACTTCTTTGTTTGAGAAAATCTTTTACTTTTTGTGCACTAGCTTCTAGTGACTCGTGTTCAGTGTCTACAATAAGATCCGCTTTTTCTGGAGCCTCATAAGGGTCGTCAATTCCTGTAAACCCCTTAATCTCTCCTTTTCTTGCTTTAGCATACATGCCTTTAACGTCTCTTTTTTCACATTCTTCAAGAGAACATTTTACATAACATTCTGCAAATTGGTCTCCAGCATCAACAATCTCTCTTGCTTTTTCTCGATTTTCAAGATAAGGAGAAACTAAAGAAACAGCACTTGGAACACCGTGTTTTAGCAAAAGTTTTGCTAAATGGGCTACTTTTTTGTTGTGTTCATCTCTCCCTTCTTTTGAGAAATCTTTTGGTGAGAACCATTCTCTCAATTCATCACCATCAAGCATTGCAAGATTTGGAATGTCTTTTTGCAGATCTTTGACAATTGTGGTCTTACCTGAACAAGGAAGTCCAGTCATCCAAAGAACAAATGGTTTCATGATTTGAAAGAAAGAAACTGGCCATAAAGAGCTTACGTTATATCTGAAACCAAGGTTGACTTTCTAGATAATCTATTTCTTTTATCATGTCTTGTTTCTTTTTGCTAATGGCAGTGACAGACCTATATTGTTCATACATCTCTTTTTCTTCTTCAGGAGATAAAACTTCAGCTTCGGCCTGATCAAAAAATCTATTTTCTTTGTTTAGATGGTCAAAAAGATATACAGAATATGTTCTCAAAAACCTAGAAACAGGTTCACGCGCATCTTCTCCCTTCTTCCATCTTTGTAGGTGTTTGGATATTTCTCGTGCAATATTTCTGCCAAATTCATGTTCAATCATAAATTTACGAATTTCTTCTTTTAGTGTGTCATAACTTGCTACACAAGGAAAATACGAATCTTCTTCTCTTGAGTGATGAATAGTATCAACAAATTCGTAAATAACAACAGTAATTTTTTCTATATCAGAAAACGGGATATTGGAGCCTCTTGAAATTTTTTCTGCACATTTTTCAATAATCACCTGTAATCTTCTAACCTGATCATGGTCAGCCCTTAGTTCTTCGGTTGCGCTCAATACAAACAAGATTTCAAAGGTGAAATTTAATGTGTTCTAAAACCGAGGTAAAATTTTCAATAGACATCGAATCAGTCTTACTTGACTAATTCGCCTTTTAATACCTCTTAACTAAAGTCAAAAATACATGAATTGGATTTTTTTAGGAATCTTGGAATTAATCCGAGGACAAGTAGAAAATTTTCCATCCTTAAGCGATTTAAATTCTGGATTAATTTTAGAAAAATTTAATGAATTACAGAATTTTATTGGGGCTTTAGGTCAAGAAGGTCCTATTGCCTCTGCACATGTAATTTTACTGGCAGCGGGAGTAACAATTTTTCTTGGTGTAGCAGGTGAGGCTTTTTTCAAAAAAACTGGAATTCCAGACGTTGCGTTTCTAATGATCTTAGGGGTAATTATAGGACCAATATTAGGAATAATTCAACCTGAGGCAGTTATCCAAATTGTTCCATACTTTGCTGCCCTAGCTTTGATTATAATCATGTTTGATGGGGGTTTGAATTTAGATCTTAAGCACATGATCAGAACAGTGCATTTTTCTTTTACTCTAGCAATTCTTGGGTTTATTTTGTCCGTGGCAATTGTTGCAGTAACTGTTCATTATTTGCTTGACTGGAATTGGATGCAAAGTATTTTGCTTGGTGCAATTGTAGGCGGAAGCAGTTCTGCAATTGTATTTGGTTTGGTTCGAAATATCAGAATTTCAGAAGAAACAAAACATATGTTAAGTTTTGAATCAGCTTTAACGGATATTTTAGCCACTATTATTGCCTTTATTCTATTTGAAGCAATTCTTCTAGGCCAATTTGATCTTAATGTCCTAGAAGATACTCTTGGAAGAGCCATAATTGTCGGGCTAGTTTTAGGTTTTGGTGTCGGAATTCCATGGATGTATGTGTCAACAAAGTTGGGAAATGCTCAACACGCATACATGTTAACACTTGGGATTTTGTTTGTTCTTTTCTTTTTGGCAAATTCATTTGGAGAATCAGGTGCATTAACCGCTTTGGTGTTTGGATTAATGCTAGGAAACAAGCATCATCTTGCTGGAATTTTAAGATTCAAACTTCCTCGGATTGAATATGATGATCCTACCCATAATCAATTGACCTTTCTGGTAAGAGCTTTCTTCTTTGTTTTTGTAGGGTTAATGGCTACTATAGGTCAGATAGAATACATCATTCTAGGTATAGGAATGACAATTGCGATTTATTTTGGAAGATTAATGGTGGGAAAAATTACCCTTACCAAAAGGTTTTCCAAATTAGACAGAAATGTTACCTACTCCATGATTCCACGAGGTTTAGCTGCTGCAGTTTTAGCTACATTTCCTATAACATTGGGATTGCCAAACGCTGAGATTTATCCTCAGCTTGTTTTCTTTATTATATTGTCTTCCGTGATAATCACAACTATAGGATTAGGCAGATCGAAGAGAATTCCACCACCTGAACCAGAGGAGGGAGGTTTCATCAAAAAACCACCAGAGGAACCTAAAAAAGAATAGCTTGAAAAAATATTTTAGGATTGTAATTTTTTGTTAATTTGTTCAATGTACTTTTGACTATATTCGTTAAATAATCTGATTTTATCTTGAGCAAGAGCCATAGCTCCGGGTCTGCTATTGACAAGTTTTTCTGCAGAAATTTGGTTTCGTAATATTTTTTGTAGAGATTCCTGGTTTTGTGATTCAAGTTGTTTTTTAAGATGTTTTAGCTCATTATCAAGTAAATTTTTGGTATCTGGAATTGCTGGTGGAATTGAACCAATGATTTCTTTATGTGTGATTTTTCCAAATACTTTTGTATCAAGTTCCATTAATCATAAGCTCCATTTTTTGTATTATAAATTAAATTTTGAAAACCCAAATTTTCATTAGTTTTCTTCGTGAGGAATTTTATTATTTATTCCCCAAGGTAATTATCAACTCTGAGATTAGAATTGAGAATATAATATAATCTAAATGAAAATTTATGGGTAAGATGACTTATTGTATTGGGAAATGCAAAAATTACAAGGCACAAAAACCATCAAGAATTGGACGATATGCAGCTGGACAAAAGCGTTGTAACTACTGTGAGGTATTTGTAGATTTTGAAGGGATCACTTGTCCCTGTTGCAAAAGACAATTGAGATGCCTTCCAAGGAGCAGAAAAGGAAAGGAAAAGTACCTAGAGCAAATAGTACCATAGTAGCCTAGAAGTAGAGTCCTTATTTATGAGCATAAAGTAACAGTGATAGAATGGCAATTCCACCAGATGTTCAAGATTATGTTGAGAAGCAGATAAAATTAATGATTTCACAGACAGAGGCTTATTTACCATTTATCAGAGTAGCATTTCCTTACTCGAAAAATTTGGCTGATGCTTGTTACAATCTTATTGTAGGTAGTGCGGTTTCAATTTTTGTAAACCAATATGCAATGAGATTAAAATATCCAACTGCAGAAGATTTTACCGAGTTTGGTAAAATAACTGTGAAATACAGAGACCAAATTGATCAATTTTTCAAATAATTATTCAATCTTGATTTTATGACCAGCTAATTGTTTTGGTATGGTGATTGTTAATCTTCCGTTACTAAATCTTGCTGACGTCTTTTTAGAATTAATTTTTCCAGGTAATGATATTGTTTTTTTGAAAAATTCAAATTTTGTTTTTACTCCAAATTTTTCCTCAGAATAAATCTCTTTTAATTTTGCTTGAACCGTTACTCCATTTCCGCTAAATGTAACTTTAATGTCTTTTTTATTAACAAGAGGTAGATCGATTTCAAGTAACCATAAATCTCCAAATTCTCTTAAACAGGATAGCGGTGAAAGGATCTGCTGTTCAGAATCGTCACTTAGTAATGACGAAAGTGGAGGGTGAAAAATTTTGAGGTTAAAATGATCATCATCTAAAGACATGATATTACCTGTAAATTTGTGGAGCTCTCCCTGGCTTTTTTTCTTGTTGTTGGAGTTGTAATGAACGAATTGTCTCATCCATAAGATTTCTGTGTTGAATTCGTAGCCATTCAATTTTCTTTTGGATATCTGTAGTATCGACTTTAACACCCAAAATTTTTGCTGTAGTTGTTATAGCCACAATTGAGGCCTCTGGGTCTGGGAAAAAAGGATGACATTCAGCATACAAAATCAAGGCAGGGATTTTGGATTTTCTAAAAACAGATATCATCGATGCATCTGTTCCAAATATTGATCCTGATAGAAATTTTGAAATTCTATTATCATAAAGGATTTTTTCTAATTTTTTATGAGTAACCAAACCATATATTTTTGGGGATTTGGGATCTCTGTTTACTGATTCCATTCCACTAACTATCATTATTTTGTTAATTTTGTTTTTTTTGCAATAATCTAAAATTGATTCAGCAAAATTATATGCTACAAATGGATCAAATGGAAGATCAGACATTATTACAAAAATATTATTTTTTTTATAGATTCGAATAGGTGGTAATATTTCTCCATCTTCAACAAATAAGGTTGGGGGTAAATCTGGATGATCAATTTCTCCGATTTGCTTCATATCTAATTTGTGAACCAGATATGAAATTGTAAAAGTTCCAACTAACCCATTACTAGGAAATCCGATTAACAAAATATTTTCTTTAAATGCATTATTTTGTGTTTGCATAATTAGAATTCAGGCAGTCCCATTTTTCTAATACTTGTCTTTGATCTTCTTTTTGCTCGTTTTTCCAAGTTTCTCAAAAGTTTCTGGCTTAGTTCTTCTAGTACTGCACTAAGATCAAATCCAATAGATTTGTAAATTAATGGAGTATGATGAGAAGTTGTAACCATTATTGTTACATCAAATTTTCCTTCTTTTGTTCCACCACTTCTTTGTTTTTTAATGGAAACCCTAGCTTCATGAATTTCTGAATATGTTTGTTGTAATCTTTTTAGTGTTTTTTCAAATTTTGAGGTAATCAAATTAGTGTTTTTTTGATCTTCAGGTAGACCTACTATGTACAAAGGAATTGGTGTTTCAATTTTTGATGCTAATAATCCAAGAATGTCTTTAAAGGTGATGATTCCCTGCAAGTTGTCCCAGAGGTTTACCAAGCAACAAGTTGTATCACTGTTAAGCATTGATTTTAAAATTTTATTCAAATTATCATTTGGGGAGCATTGAGGGATTCGGGTACTTCCCATATTTCCAATTTGTGACTTTAATTTGTTAATACGATTTGCACCTTTTGATAGGCGCCCTAGACTTTCTTTTGGAATTATTGCTTCAATTAGATGATTTGAAGTTAAAACTTGTTTTATTTTGCCTTTGTTTAAAACTGGGAGATGATCTATTTTTTTACTTGTCATAATTCTTCTTGCAGTACTAAGTGGTTCATCTGAAGTTACGGTTACTGGGTTTTGGGTGTAAATCAAATTAGCCTTTATCCATTTGTTATCTTTTGAGGCAAGTGTTTTGATAATTTTTTTTGCCGTTACCACACCAATGATTTCTTTGTTTTTTACAACTGGAACCTCTCTTGTTCTATAGTGAGTCATGATGTGAGCTACCCTTTGGATTGTGGTATTTGGAGAAACAAATGGAACGGGGTAGAGATATGGTTCAATTTTCATGGTAGTGATATTTTTTGCATTTAGTAATGACAATATGTTAGTAGAAAGAGCACTTTTACCTTTAATGCAAAATGCGTCATAGGATTTGTTTCGGTTAATTTTATTGATAACAGAAGATAGTGTCTCTGATGGATTAATAATCGTGGGTTTTGAAATCAAATTCTTTATCTTTGTTGTTTGAATGTCTTTTAGGTGTTCATGTATTGTATCTGCAATCATTGTTCTTAGTTGAGAGTTCACCTAGTTTTAAATTAAAAGAAATTACAAGATTTTCAAATTTGATTTTCATGCCTGATATTTGAGTTCACATATTTAACAGTGAGGATGAGAATTGAAATATTGCTGTTAAAGAAGTCAGACCTTAATCAAATTATTATTAAAAAAACTATCACAATAAGCCCAAATACCAGTCTGTTAGATGCAAGAGAAATTCTTCTGAGACATAATATAAAACGATTAGTAGTAATTGATTCAACAAAACAACCTGTTGGAATTATTACCGAAAAAGACATCGCAAAAACAATTTATGCACTTGGAGACAAACCCATCAAAACCGTTAAGGTTTCTGGTTTTATGTCTAAGAAATTATTAACTGTAAAAAAGTCAGCTTCAATTTACGATTGTGCAAAGTTAATGAGAAGATATCGTATTAGTTCAGTTATTGTAATTGGAAATAATGGAGTTTTAGAAGGCTTAATAACAAAAACAGACCTTGCATCAATTTTTCTCACACAGGCAGTTTCTCCTCTCAAAGTTTCAAAAGTTATGACAAAACGAGTTATCACTGCAATGCCTGGAGACTCTTTACTTTATGTCGAAAGTTTGTTAATTCACAATGGAATTTCTAGAATTGTTGTTCAACGGAATCAAGTTCCAGTAGGGATAATAACATATCGGGATTTTGTGCCTGCTAAATTACCTCAGTGGATTACTCAGTATGCTGA
>JAWWBZ010000035.1:0-9888 GCA_033720715.1 Nitrosopumilaceae archaeon
CATTGAATCATGGTTCGAAAATGAGGGTAGTTGGAATACCAAAGAATCACGAATAAGAATTACTAATCTTGCACATTATGTTCAAAATCGTGCACAAAACTCTATGAAATTAAATATAATTTCTGATGATGAATGTAGTTGCAGCAATTAAGTTTCAAGTTGCGCTAGTAATCTTCCCACAATTTTTGCATTTTCTTTTCTTTCTTTAAGTATTGCTGCTAATCGTTTTTGGTTTGTTTTTCTTTTATGTTCGTCTGATATTAATTGAAAATATTCCTCATCTAAATCATTATTTGCTTGTAACCGTTTAATCACTTCAAACAAAATTCCAATAATTTGTTTTTGTGCTTCTATTAATTCATCTTTTGAAGTATCAGACATTTCTCAATATTTTTTTATTTGATCAAATAAGGTTAAAAGATTGGGGTCGGTAATTTCATTTTCTGCTGAATTAAAGAACGGTTCAAGTTTTTTCTCTGGAAATTTTTTCAAATATATTGATGCTTGCAAAGCCATCTCCAATTTGTCAATTTGATGAACAAAAACAGCTTCTCTTGACTCATTTTTTAAATATTCATTCCATATTGAAGTGTATTGTTTTTTTAAACCTGACGGAAGATAGTTTACAATTTTTTCAAAAGCGTTAATTTCTAAATTAATTTTTTCTTTTTTTGGTTTTTGTTCTGGAGTATAATCACCAACAATGGACTCTGCAAGATCATGAAGTAGAATCATTTTTAAAATTTTTTCAGTGTTTAAATTTTTGGACTCCGAAAGTACCATTCCAATTAAAGCCATAGAATAAGTGTGGTCTGCTACAGATTCAGGATTGTCAATTTCAAGTTTTTCCATCCAACCTTGGCGTGGAATTTCTTTTAGATTAGCAGCAGTTTTGAAAAAATCTAAAATCAATAGTACGTTTAAGATAATCCCATGTTTAATCAGTTTTTCTAACAAAAACAAAATACAATAATAATAAAACATGCATCAAAAAGATATTGAAAATTTATACAAAGACGGGAGATGATGGAACCACAGGACTTCAAGGTGATTTACGGGTTTCAAAGGCAAATTCTAGAATCATTGCATACGGTTCTATTGATGAGGTTAATGCACAATTAGGCATAGTCTTATCATGTAAAGTGGATAAAGACCTCGAAGAAATTTTAATTAAAATTCAAAATGACTTATTTGTGGTAGGTGCGGATCTGTCTAATCCTAATCTTGAAAAAAATTATAATCGAGTAACATCTGAAATGATAGATTTCTTAGAAAACAAAATTGATCAGTTTGAATCCGAACTTTCTCCCTTGACAAATTTTATTTTGCCAGGAGGCGAAATTGCTTCAGCCCAAATTCACTATGCTCGAACAATTGTAAGAAGAGCAGAAATTAATGTTACAGTACTTTCAGAAAAAGAGAAGATCAATCCCTATTGCCTTAGTTATCTTAACAGATTATCCGATCTCCTATTTGTGCTAGGTAGAGTAATTAACAAAAGATTAGGAAAATCCGACACAATTTGGAAAGTCGAAAAAGACAAACTTTAATTTTGCATCTAAAAGAATTTTTCATGTGCCAGGGTAGCTCAGCCCGGGAGAGCACTCGGCTGAAGACCGAGCTGTCGCGCGTTCAAATCCCGCCCCTGGCACTTTTTATGTTCAAAAAGCAGTTCTTCATAATTTTTATAAACAAGGCCACCTCTTGATTTTCGACTTTAATGGTAGAAAAAAAGACTGCAAAAAAGACAATCAAAAAGACAACGAAAACAACTAAAAAGACAACAAAATCCAAATCGGCAAAATCTAAGACAAAAACAAAATCAAAAAGTAGGAAAGAACAACAGGAAGACTATGGAGACGGTATTGCCATAATAGATGATGATTTATCAATTGATCAAGAAAAAATTAATGAAGAGCGACGTGCCTATTTAGAAGAGGCAAGGTCACAAGAAGCAACAGATTAAGCAATCTTTATTCGTTTCTAATTCCTATAATTCGTATGAGATCTTTATGTCTGATAACTGTTAAACCCGGAAAAGTAGATACAGTAGTTCAAATCTTAAAGAAAAAAAGAAAAATTATCAAGGATATCATGGTTGTTACCGGAAGGGCAGACATTAGTGCCATTATGAATGGAACCATAGATGAAATTAATCAAATGGTCATTGATTTGAAAAAAATTAAAGAAATTGTTACTACTGAAACCCTCATAGAAGTGGAGGTTGACTTGGGTTGGTAAGAGCTATTATTTTGGTAAAATCTCCTAAAAAATTAATTGCAGCAAGGCTCCGTAAAGTAACTTCTGTAAAGGATTCGTTTCCAACAAGTGGTCAATTTGATGCTGTAGCTTTAATCGAAGTTGAGGAATTAGGAAAAATTAAGGAAATTGCCACTCAAATCCAAAGAATAAGAGGCGTGGAACGAACTGAAACCATGGTAGAAGTCCAATAACAAAGAATTTAACATACGAATACAGAGGGGTTAATGTGAATATCAAAAAGGTTGGAAATGTAATTTTAGCCGTACAGGATATTGACAAATCAATAGCATTTTATCATGATCTTATTGGCCTTCCAATCAAAAACCAGAGAAGATCTTGGGTGGATTTAGGGACGTCTGGTGCCCTGTTAAGCTTGCATCCTGCATCACTTACAGCAGAACATATTGGCAGTTCAATTGAAAATGGAATAACCATTGGATTTCTTGTAGGGGATGTAAAATCTGCAGTTGAAGAGTTGCGGGCCAAGGGCGTGGATATTTACCGAGACGTGATGGAAAGAGAGGCAGGTAAAAATGCAATTGTAAAGGATCCTGACGGATATCTTGTATCATTGTTTGAGCCTATATTCAAGGACAAAACCCAACAAACTGGCGGGTATCATGGATTTACCCCAGCTTAGATAATTTTCTTTATTTTTGAAATAATTTCATTAACCTTTTTGGTTTTTCTGTCAATTGAGACATAAAATGTAAGGGAACCCGTTTGGAAAATAATTATTGAAACTTTTTGATGTTCTAACAAAACATAGTTTAATTTTCCAACAGATTTTTCTGATTCTTTTCTCAAATTCATCAAAGTTGAAAGGATAAAAAATTCATTTTTTACTTGCTCCGATTTTAATAGTGGTTTAACGTCAGGTCTTACAATTCCTGCAAGAGTTCTCCCATACGAATTTATCACTCCGGCGTATCTAACTTCGTTTGAAGTTTCAATAATTTTTTGACATTTTTTCCTATAATTTACAACTGCTTCTTTCCATTTTTCAGCAGGTGTTTTAACCATATTCTACCTATTATTAGAAATTTATAAGGATTCTTGCAAATTTTATTGAGTCTAAATTTGGAATTACTTTTCAGTTTTTTTATCTAACTTCTTTTTTAATTCCATATTTTGTTTTAGTAATTTGTCATTTTCTGCTTTGAGAAATTCAACTGAATTTTTTTCAGAATATAACGGATGTCCTGGAGGAACAATACTTGAATTCATTGTAAACAATCCAGATGCATGTTGTTGATATAATTTTTGAAATCCATCTAGTTTTTTATTTAAACTAGAAGTATTTTGAAGAAACTTTTTGTTTGAAGGATTGTCATGTATTTTAAAAATTGGGTGATTTATTCCAGGGGGTAATCTCGGAAATTGAAAAGCCAAATGTGGGATGTTAGGATTTAATCCATATATGTCCCCAAGCTGTTTTAAAACAAAGTCGTCCATAATCAAAGTCGAAATCTGCTATATTTTTGCCTTGCTTTAGGCGATTGATATATCAAAAAGTGTAATTTGAGTAATTTTTACTCAAATTGAGCTGATCGCTGATCCTTATAGACCACCATTTTGGATCGCTGATACACATGACAAATTCGACAAAAAGATGTTTGAGATGCCATAAAGTAATACAAGAAAAAGATTTACACAAGATTGTAATTTATGTGGTTCAAGAAAAATTCACCGAACATCATTATGAACATGTTGAGTGTCCTGACAAATTTACAATATAGTCATTCATCAAATTTCTATACATTTTAAATTCAGATCAGGTAAAAAAGTGTCTTGTTTCCTGGATTATGTAATCCTTTGGTCTTAATGTTAATTCAGTAAACTCTAGTTTGCAACACGGTATTAGGGTTATCATTTTTGTCAAAAAACATTTTGTATGTTTTTCGACAATCAAATAGTAATTCCATCACCAGGATATCTGGGTATTTTTCTTGGTACATCCAAAATTTCTAGTGAATCTAAATAAAGGATTTGTTGTTTTAGATATTTTTTTTCTCCAAATGAAATCAAGATTCTATCTCTATGGTTGAAAACATAATTAGAAATTTCAGAGTGGTATGGAGTTCCATTAACATAAAAAAATAACAAATTTTCATTATTTGAGCAAAAATTATTTTTGTTTTCCGAATAGTAATTTAAAACAAGACACTCTTGGGAAATTTTAATTCCTAGTGAGACAAAAAGCATCTCCAGTGGAGCACCTGTTGCATGTTTGTGAATAAGATTTGAATTATGATTTTCAAAATGAATGTATTTGCTAGCAAGTTGAAATCTGTCATGAGAAAAATCAAGTTTTTGATTGTTTACGAAAATGGCAATCACCCCATGATCATGTTCACTTCCATATTCGCCCACATTGTAATCCTTAACCAATTTTTTTTCTGGGTCCCAAACAAGAGTATTTTGTATTATTCTTGAATCAATATCATTCTGATTCATAAAATAATACGAAAAGAATCCAGTAGCGATCAGAAAAAAAACTATTGCCATTATGTACAACCCCCTATTTTTTGTGCGTGAAGAGGGTGGCTCACTATGTAACTCTGTCCAATTTGCCTCCTCAAACCTTCCAGGTAAACTATAATCATTATTCGTATCTTTGGGAAGAACTTTTTCACTTGTCATCTGCTTGAGTTAATAGAATAATGAATAATTTAAGGTGTTAATAAGATTCTAGAGTTAACCGTTAAATTCGTAAACTTTGTAAATTTCCCCAGTTAATCGCGATCTGTATTTCCATTCATTTTTTTCCCAAATTTTTTCTTTGAAGTGGTTTTGGGTTGTAGGATGAATTCTTTGATACACATCTTGACCAATTAAAATTTGGTTAGGTTTAGCCATTCCCTGAATTTTTGCTGCTATATTCATAACTGGTCCCATCAGATCTACATGAGAAGTAGTTTCATTTGAGCCATAACGGACAATAATGCTTTGTCCATAATCTACACCAATTTTTACCATTAAATCTGGATAGTCATATTGATTTAAAATTGGGTTTATTCCTTTTTCTATTACCGTAAGCATAGATTTAGCACATTTCACAGCATTATCACAAGCCAATAAAGTATTATCAGTTGCATTAAAGTATCCTATAACCGCATCTCCAACAAATTTTAACACATATCCCTTGTGCAATCTAATTACAGAAGCCATTTCCTGTGAAAAGGAACTTACAATTATTGCCAATTTTTCTGCGGGTAACTCCAATGTCATTGTGGTGGAGCCGACTAAATCAACGTAAAGTGTAACAATGTTAATTTTTTTAAAAACATTTTCTCTTAGAAATTTTTCTGAATCATCACTTACTCCTGTATACTCGTAACCTTTCTTTAATGCCCCCCAAACCCTCTTTTGAGTCTCCATTATCATCGTTTCAGAATCGATAACAGTATCACCACGTTTACCAAGGAGCATGTCTACTAGATCTGGTGATTTTCTTACTTCATCCTTTTCAGAGGGCATAGTGTTCAGCAAACCAAAGATACTTTTGAATCTATTCTAGTGGAAATTCTACTCCACAAACAGGGCATTTACCTCTATTGCCATCATATTTTGCATGAAAATATACTACGATCTTTGAATAACAAATTTCGCAGGTAATATCTTCATCTACCATCTAACTAATTATTAGTTATTCTTGTTAATAGGATTTGTGAGGGTGTAAGGTTTAAGGAGTGTAAAATTTCGATTAGTTTGTGCGTCTAGGTACCAGATCTTCTAATGAATTTATTCAAATGTTAAATAAAAAAAATAAAGAAATTCAAGAAATTTTTCTTAAAAAAATTGAGGAAGCTACACAGACTAGAATTGTTAAAGTAATGTTAGGAGACTCGACTGTAACAGAACAAAAAACATTCGATCCCCAACTGATTCATAAATTTTATGAAAAAATATTAAAAAAACTGTCAGGTTGGACAATCCAAGAAGTAACAATTTCCAAAAATGAAGATTTACGAAGAATTTTTACAAAATTTGAAATCAAAGAAGGAAATTATCTCATATCAGTCCATCTTTCAGTTCAATACCACGTATTATTATTCTATAGCCCCAACCAGAGGGTTTTAGATGCTCAAAAAGAGCTAGCCGATGTTATTGAGATAGTACAAAACCAAGAACAAAAAATGTCTGATGACAACGATGATTTGGTATTAGAAAAACTAAAAGAGAAAGGTTTCAAAGATTTTGATCATCAAAAACTTTTTGAAATATTTTTTGAAAATGATGAGTTGAGAACACAGATTTATAAAGAAATAGAAGAAAATTCTGAAACAAATTTTAAGGAATTGCAACATAAAAAATCTGAGCTAGTAAAAGAATTAGATGAATTATTGTTTGAAACATATCAAACAACACCTGTTTTAATCGATGACGCAAAGTTAGTAACTGGAGAAGAAGGCTGTTTATTTACATTAGATATAGAATTTGTGAAAGGAGAAATTAAAGAAGGTCTGTTTGATCCAAGAAAAATTTCGGAGCCTGTAAAAAACCAAATCTCTGCTAGGCTTGATGAGATATTTAGAATTTTGTCGAATTTGGAAAAGGTAAACCAGTAACAATTTGTATCAGAAATATTATAGAAACCAAGGATTAGTATGCATAAAAATTGATAAAAAATGTAAATTTTGAATGGAAGAAGTAAAATATATCATCAAGTTAGGAACATATCCAATGAATCCCAGTTATGACGACATACTAAAAGCACAGTCTAAAAAAAGCGAGAAAATAAGAAAAACTCCTGTTATTTATTCACCCACTTTTAGTTTGTTAAGTAACTCCGAGGTGTATCTAAAATCAGAATTTCAACAAAAAACAGGCGCATTCAAAATAAGAGGGGCATATTATAAAATTCAGCAACTCACAGAAGAAGAAAAACAAAGAGGAGTTGTTGCAGCTTCTGCTGGAAACCATGCTCAAGGAGTCGCATATGCGGCAAATGCTGAAAAAATAAACTGCACAATTGTAATGCCAAAAAATGCTTCCCCCGCCAAAGTTTCAGCTACAAAAGGATATGGAGCAAATGTAATTTTAGAAGGAACAAACTATGATGAATCATCGACCAAAGCCAAAGAAATCGCAAAGGAAACAGGTGCAATCTTAATTCATGCATTTGATGATCCTGATATTATTGCAGGTCAGGGAGTGATTGGCCTTGAGATCTTAGACCAAATCCCTGATGTTGAAGAAATTTACGTTCCAATTGGAGGGGGAGGTTTAGCAGCAGGAGTTTTAATTGCAATTAAAAAAACACACCCGCACGTCAAAGTAATAGGAGTACAATCAAGATCTTTTCCGTCAATGTATGACTCTTGGAAAAAAGGATCTATTACCAGTGTTGGAGGTGCAAGAACAATAGCTGATGGTATCTCTGTTAAAGTTCCAGGACAAACAACATTTTCTATCATAAATGAACTAATAGATGACATCGTGTTAGTTGATGATTCAGAAATAATAAAAGCGATGTTTCTTTTAATGGAGCGAATGAAAGTAGTTATCGAACCTGCGGGAGCTGTAGGATTGGCATATTTGATTTCAAAAAAACCTTCACCGGGTAAAAAGGTAGTATCAATTTTAGCTGGAGGTAATGTTGACATGTACCTTCTAGGACAGATAGTAGACAAGGGTTTAGCTGCAATGGGACGATTGCTAAAAATATCAGTTCTTCTTCCTGATAGACCAGGTGCGTTTAAAGAAATTGTTGATGAAATTAGTACAGCCAATGCCAACATAGTTGAAGTGGTTCATGATAGATTAAGCTCGAACATCAATGCTGGTTCAGCCTCGGTAACACTTAGTTTGGAAACTGCAGGAAAAGAGCAATCAGATAAATTAATAGACTCTTTTCATAAAAAAAATATTCAGTTTAACTTACTTACTTGAATTTCTTTTCTACAAATTTTGAAAGTCCTTGTTTTTTTAACTGTTCAGATTCTTTTATTACTGATTTATGTTGATTTTCCTTATGTTGTTTTAATTTTCCTTTAAGTTCTGGAAACTCATTTGCCAAAATCTTCATTGCATATATTCCTGCATTACCTGATTTGTTAACCCCTACCGCAACTACAGGAGATCCGGTTGGCATTTCAGAAATTGAGAGTAAAGAATCTAACCCACCAAATGCTGAGAATTTAGAATCTTCCCTTTTTTTGGGATGTTTATCATTATACACCATTATTGGAACTCCAATGACTGGAATTACAGTATGCGATGCAATCATCCCTGGTAAATGAGCTGCCCCCCCTGCACCTGCAATTATTACTTTGAATCCCATTTTTTCTGCGTGCTTAGTGTACTCAGCCAATCTTGTCGGAGTTCTATGGGCCGAGACAATTTGGTCTTCGTGTCTTATCTTAAATTCATCAAGTACTTCAGCAGCTCCTTTCATTATCCTGCTATCCGAACTTGACCCCATGATTATACCCACCAAAGGTTTTTTTGAATAACTCATGTTTTATTGAGAATAATTTGAGTTATTATCTATAACGAATCAAAACTGGATCTCTATGAAAACCCAACATTAGCTATTTGTAATCCCAGTTCATTAATTCAGAAATGGGAAGAATCTTAGGAATTATTGGTGGAGGTCAGCTTGGTATGATGATTACAGAAGCTGCTCAAAAAATGCCTAAGGAAATTTCAAAAGTTATTGTATTAGATCCAACTGAAAACTGCCCGGCGGCTCAGGTTGGAGCGGAGCAAATTATTGCTGATTTTAAAGACGAAAAAGCAATTCACGAGCTTGCAGAAAAAGCTGATATTATCACATATGAAATCGAATCTGGAAACAGCAAGGTGTTAAAATCTGTACAGGATAAAGCAGAAATCAATCCATCTCCTGAAACCCTAAGAATAATACAAGACAAGTTATTGCAAAAGGAATTTCTTTTAAAAAACAAGATTCCGGTTGCAGATTTTATTGAGATTAAAAATTTTAATGACCTAGAAAGGGGATTGGCAAAATTTGGATATCCAGCATTACTAAAGGCAAGAAGAGATGCGTATGACGGTAGAGGAAATTACAAAATAAACTCCGCCAATGAAATGAAAAAGGCGTTTGATTATTTTTCAGGCAAAAATTTGATGCTTGAGAAATTTGTCTCTTTTAAAATGGAGGTATCAGTCATTGCGGCCAGAAACACCAAGGGCCAAATCAAGACTTATCCTCTTGTTGAGAATATTCATGAACATAATATTCTAAGGCAAACAATTGCTCCTGCCAGGGTCCCAAAATCTATTTCAGATAAAGCCGACCAAATTGCACATGAAACCTTAACTGTACTAAATGGGGCAGGGGTTTTTGGAATCGAGATGTTTGTAACATTAGATGATCAAATTTTGATAAACGAGATTGCCCCTAGAGTGCATAATTCTGGCCACCATACCTTGCAATCTAGTGAGACGTCCCAATTTGAACAACATCTCAGAGCCATTTTAGGTTTGGAGTTAGGCGGGGTTAAATTATTGCATGAAACCATAATGTATAATGTCTTGGGGTCTCCAGGTTTTGAAGGAGAGTATAACCCAATAGAAATTTCTGCCCCACAAACATTTCTAAAAATGTATGGGAAAAAAATTTCAAAACCTCTTAGAAAACTTGGTCATGTAAATCTA
>JAWWBZ010000036.1:0-9559 GCA_033720715.1 Nitrosopumilaceae archaeon
GCAAAAATTTGTTAGAAAATTTTCCTGGTTGGTTTTTTTGATGATTTTCATTTTTATGACCTTTCCCGATTTATCTAAATCTATTTTTATCTTTCCATTCCTAATTATTCTCGGATAATAATTACTTTCAAATCTCTCAATAACATATGTTTTCAAAAACATTTCATCGTTTTTTACTCTAAGCCACCACTTTGGAGAAAAATCTAATAAGAAATTTACCTCACTCACTAGGGATACTTTGTACATTTAACAAAAATTAAATAAAAAATCAACTTTTTTGTACAGTTTAAATTCCCAAAAAATGTTTTTTTGTTGTGGAACAAAAAGCCTTATCATGTCCTGTTTGCAGGAGCAATAAAGCCGAAATGATGGGGAAGAATGTAAAACTTTGTGGCCAGTTTGAGGATAAAGAATTTTTAACAACTGGCTTGACTGTGTTACGTTGTGTAAAATGTGGATATTACATGTTTTTTGACGATACTGCTGAATTTACAACTGAAGATGAATTGTAGTTGGTTATTTGACTAATGCCTGTGCCTCTAACTCTAGCAATTGGGATTCTAGTTCTTCTGGGGTTTCAGCTCCATAAGAAATTAGAATTTTGTCATCTTCTTTTATTTCATATTCTCTAATATCACTCACTTCTTCACCATTGATGAAAAATCTTAGAGAATAATCCTCATTTGTACAAAAACTTCTCCCATCTTGGAATTCAAAACACTCATCTGTTACCCCTAATCTCAATGTTTCAAACAAATACCCTAAATTCACTCCGGTGGCATGTTTGTGTATTGTTGTTCCATCGTTTCCTTCAAAATGTATCCATGACGATTTGATCTGGTAGGATGGAGCTGAAAAATCAAATGAATCTCCAAATATCTTTACTAAAATTCCTGCATGAGAATGTTCGCTTCCAAGAGGTCCTGCACCTTCTGGCCCCCCAGGGGCAGTTTGTGACATGTTCATAAATTCTATTGCTGCATACGCAACAATTACCCCTATCACTGCGAAAACACCTATGGCTATTAGAGAATGTTTTCTTTTTTCAGAAGACCTTTGGGCCGCATAACTTTCTCGCTTTTGTTCACGCTCTCTTCTTTCTTTTCTTCCCATGAGATGAAGAATTTTTAGGAAATACCCTAATTAACTGTTCGATGATCAAACAATAAATAAAATCACACAATGATGAACAATCATGGGTTGTATTTTTTGTGACATTTTATCTGGTGAACGTGGAGGGCATTTGATCTATGAAGACGAGTCACATGTTTCCATTTTAGACAAATACCCTATTGATATTGGCCATAGTTTAGTAATTCCAAAAAAACATTATGAGCGGATAACTGATATGGATTCAGAGGAGGTTGGAAATCTTTTTTCTATCGTTCCTAAAATTGCAAATGCAGTGCTAAAGGCGACGGGTGCTGATGCATTTAGTTTAGGGCAAAATAATGGGCGAGCAGCAAAACAAATCATCCCTCATGTTCATATCCACATTATCCCTCGATACAATCACAAAGGCACTATTTGGACAAAAAGAATTATTGAAAAAGAATCAGAATTATCTTCACTTGCTGACAAAATACGAAATAAATTTACTTAGAATGTCCTGGATTGTAACGAAGAATTGCACCAACTTTTCCAATACTAGATAACATATTTCCGTATTCGGCCGTTCCAGAAATTACCTCTACTTTGGTTCCTGTTTTTGCAGCAATCAAAGCTAAATAATCTACAATGTCTCTTTCACTAGGTTCGACTTCCATTGCATTACAACTTGGACAAGGGTTGCTTGTTAATTGAGTTTTTTTTGGAATTACTTCTGGTCGTTCAATAATTACTTCTTGAATATGCTGACAACGTCTGCACTTCCCTTCGACTCTGTGAAGATTGGTATCATCTGTTATTATCAAAGTATCAACAACGTTATTTTGTAACAAATCAATAATGTCTTTTAATCCGTAAACTCCAAGACCTGAATGAGAATTAATATGCCTGAATAAATCCTCAACAAGCTTTTTTTCTTCCACCATTCTAAAGTTTGATAAAATGTCTGCAGACTTTGCAAAGGCTTCCCGAATTCCCTCAGCTCCTGCATAAGAGGAATCAATCGTAGAGATAATCATGTCTTTAAGTCTATATTCTAAATAATTCCCATTGATGAAATCTTCTTTTGTGGGTCCAGGCCCAGAAATTATCAATCCTTTTACCGGGTATATGTCAATAAAGTATTCACGTGAAGTTTCCGCTACTCTGTTAAAGTAGTATGTTAATTCCATTTCTCGTAACTTTTGGAATCTTTTTGCAGATTGCCCACCTTGTCTATGTTTTCCTGCTACTCCGGAACCTGTTTGGGCCAGTACCTCAATTTTATCTCCATGTAAAAGTCCCCATCCACAATCTTTTGCATCGATTGCAATAAACCCAATTAGGTTCTCGTCTTTGAGCATGTCTTTAAGAATGTCGACATGAAAATGATCATCACATCTGTAAAGATATTGATTCAAATCCTTTGGAGGGTCTAACTCATAAATTTGGATTACCTCACTTCCTATTGGACCTCCTCCTTCAGGTGGTAAAGCACCACAAAATATCACTAGGCCTCGTTCTGGGGTTTTTTTATAGAGTTTTAATCGTTGAATTACCTTTCCTAAAGAGTCTACAACATGACCTCTTGTCAGGTCTGATTTGATATTGTCTGCTGTTCCCTGTTCTTCTCGTAAGGTATTGATTATTTCATGAAGTTGTTTTCCTTTAGGAATGTAAACTGTGATTAATTCTGTTCCATGACCTGATTTTTCAGACAACTCATCTAGTGTTTTTCTAATTTTGTAAAGTTTAACTGAATCTTGTTTTTCAATGTCTATTTTTCCCATTTTCTTGAACTCCTGATTATGCGAATATTAAGTTTGGTCAATTTTTTAAAAATCAATCAAAGTCCATCAATAGTTCTCAAAAAAGTTTCTAAAGGTTGATTTCCTCGGATTTTGATTATTTTCTCATCATTAAAAACCAAAAAAGAAGGCGTAGCATCAATTCCGAGGTCCTTTCCATTTTGATACAAAAGGTTCACCTTGTCTTGGTATTTGTGTTCGTCTAAACACCGATTAAATTGTTCAAGATTTAACCCAACAGTTGATGCAAAAGCGTTAAGAGACCAGCTAGTAATCCATCCTGTTCGTTCACCTCCCCAATTTTTGTAAAGTTCATTATGGTATTCCCAATACCTTCCTTGGTCATTAGCGCAGTATGACGCCTCTGCGGCCAAGACCGAATCTGGTCCATTTAATGGAAAGTCTTTGAAAACAAGATTTACTTTGCCGGTTTTGATATATGTTTCCTCCAGCGAATTTAATGTAGTATCGTGAAATCTATAACAATATGTACATTGAAAATCCCCCCACTCTAGAATTGTAATTGGTGCAGATGGGTTGCCTAAAATTGGTGATCCATTTTCAATTAAACTTGATTTGGTTAATTTCTGATCATTATTGGTTTCCTCATGGTATGCCGCCAAAAAGGCACCTGAAATTACCCCAACTATTATTGGAATTAAAAGATAATATCGATTGGCCATAAAAATTCAATTTCTAAAAACCAGTAAAAATGTTCCTTGATTTAACTTGTAGCCAATGTCCACAACGCTGAATTTTTTGCTGAAACCTCTGCAACGAAGGGTTCTGTGGCAGATGAAATTATTATAACATCTCCTTCATTAGGAGTTAAGTTTTTCATTATTTTTTTTCTAACTTTATCATCCTCGCCAAAGACCGCTTTTTCATCCCCAGGGAATACAAATTGGTTATTTTTGTATAAAAGTGTAATACAACCTGAAGCTCCATAAAGTATAGCATAATCTCTTTGTTCCAAACCAGTTTTGATTGCCTTGGAAAAATTTTTTAGAATTATTGCATGGTTGTTTTTCTCAGGGAATATTTTTGAATTTCCTAATGGGCACTCTCCTCTGATTACTTGAATTAAAGACTCTGAAAATTTTTTTCCTTTCGTTGTGAGAAAGGTTCCTGATTTTGTAGTTTCTATCATTTTGGAATCTTTGAGATGCAAAATCAGGGTCTTAATGGCACCTTCACCAAGATGCAATTCATTACAAAATTTTGATCTACTTACGAATTTTTCCTCATTCAATAACTGTAAAGCCTTGAAAACATGCGGTATGCTAAATGTCAAAACCTTACTAGACCCTTTTCTTGAAACAATGTTTTGTAAGATCTGAATTTGAGGACGCAGATTTTTTGTATTAAAAAATCACTATTTAAATTGGATAAATTGTCCAAGAATTTAAATACATTAGTTCAAGAGAACCCACATGTCTCAATCAAGACAAATTAATGTCTCCAAGACTGGTGTTCCAACTATCGCAATTATTGCACTAGCTGTAATATTTGTAGCCGGATTATTTGTAGTTGGTTTTGATCAAGGACATATTTTCAGTGTCGCTTTTGGAGAGCAAGCCTTTGATGAAATGTTTATTCATGAACTTACACATGATATGCGACATGCAGCTGGGTTTCCTTGTCATTAGGAGCTAATTTCATGAAGACATCTCTTTTTCTAATTATTGTTTTAATTTCAGGTGCATTTGCAGGTTTTATTCATGGTTCTACCAATCTTGTTTTGGTAGAGCCATATCTTGATGAAGCTATAGGAATTGAAAATCAGAATTTATTTGCCTCAGGAGAAGAGGAAGACACGTTAGAGTTTTGGGTTGAATATGAGGGATACCGGCAATGGCAAAAAGGAGGACAAGTACTAGCAGGGGTAATCTTGGGAACATCTATAGGGGCATTATTTGGAATCGTTTATGCCTTTTCAAGAAACTCACTCCCCGGAAATACTGAGATAAAAAAATCATTACTTCTTGCTGGGATAATGTGGGTAACAATCTATCTAATCCCATTTTTGAAGTACCCGGCTAATCCCCCTACAGTAGGCGACACGGAAACTGTTGTTTTTAGAGGGATCTTGTATTTGTCATTAATCGCAATTTCGGGATTATCTGCACTAGGATTTTACAAACTTTCAAAGGTTTTCAAAGGTAAAAAGAAAATAATCTCCTTGATTGGTTATGCTATTTTTATGACTGGAATAATTTTTGTAATGCCTGATAATCCTGATGAAGTAAATGCCCCATTGGATTTAGTGAACGGGTTTAGAATGATGTCAGCACTTGCAGTAACCACTTTTTGGATTTCTATGGGACTAATACTGGGGCTTTTATGGACAAAATTCAAACCTCACCGCCGTGTTACCTCATTTAACTAGTTATTCTTAATCTCTAGAATGAGAACGAAATCATGTCGTTTAAATAACTCAACTTTAATTTTGGATTTACTTGACAAAACGAATAACTCTTCCACAATTAAAAAAATACGATATTACTCAAAAGGTAATAGAGGCCCTTGCTGATGCCGAGTCAAGAGCAATTTTGTTCTCAATAATAAGAGAGGGTAAGACAGCAACAGAACTATCAGAAAAACTACGAATTCCACTTAGCTCTGTATATAAAAAATTAGGAGATTTGGAAGAACTTACACTAATTGAAATTGAGAAATGGATGATTTCTGACAAAGGAAGAAAATACAAAGTCTATAAAAGTAGAATAAGTAAGGCTGATATTTCCATCCGCAAACCTGAGCCTGTTCTAAGCCTGGTGTCAAATAAGTGAAGTATATGGCTCAACCTAACATAATTCAATTAAATGAATTTAATGTAACTCAAAAAATTATTGAATCATTAAGCAATGTATGCACCAGAGCAGTAATGTTTTCTGTTAAATCAGAATCAAAAGATGCAACTAAAATTGCCGACGAGCTTAAATTGTCTTTATCTACTGTTTACAAAACCCTTTCAGTTTTAGAGGATTTGGCCCTGGTGGAAGTGGATAAATTCATTTTTTCAAGTGAAGGAAAAAAAATTAAACAATATCGGAGCAGAATTGGTAAGGTGGAAATCACCCTAAACAATACAGAACCAATACTACATCTCTACCCAAACAAAAAATCCCAGTAGTTCCAATAATCTTCTAATTATATATTCTAATTCTATAGACCTAGAATGAAAGATTAGAATGAATATCTAGTTTAAATAACTTAGGTCGTCCTAAGATTTTCAGTCTATAATGAAGCAAAAACTAACATTCACATTGATTGCATTATTTGCAGCAATTAGTGTTACGACAATTTCATTTGCTCAAAATGCAGAAGCCCAAAGCCTAGTCCCTGATTGGATTAAAACTAATGCTGGCTGGTGGGCTGAGGATCAAATTGATGATCAAACTTTTCTTAATGGTATTGAATACCTAGTTGAAAATGGAGTCATCAATGTTTCATCAGGTGAAAAATCCGTAGATGTGGATAAAATCACTATTGGTTTTATTCCAGTTGAAAAAGCCGATGAATTAACCCCCAAAGCCGAAGCTTTAGAAAAATTCCTTGAAAAAAGATTAGGAGCTGATGTAGAATTAATAATTCCAACAAACTATGAGACCATAATTGAAGGAATGCGATTTGGCCATATTGATGCAGCCTTTATGGATACTGGTCCTGCTTGGATTACACATCAAAGAACCGGGGCAGAAGCTGTTTTGGCAGAACTTGTTGCTGGGAAGGTGAATTACCAAGCAACGGTTTGGGCTAGAGCAGACGATAATTCGGTTCAATCAATCGAAGAAACAGTTGGCAAAAAAGTAGCTTTTACAAGCATTACTGGCTCGTCCGGATTTGTCAGACCTATGGGAACATTGGTTACACAAGGTCATATTGACATTGAAGGGAATGATATTGTAGCTTTAGAAAAGGCTCTAGCAGATAACTTTGAAAGTTATACTTTTGCTGGAGGGTATAAAGCTGCATTGGAACTTCTACTAAATGGAAATGTAGATGTTGCTTTTGGTTCAGATATCGCTCCACAAAAATACCTTGAACTAGAAGATCAGGCTAAACTGCGACCTGTAACAACGATAGGTCCAGTACCATCTCATGTGTTCATTGTTAGTGAAAGCATGTCTGATTCCACTCGTGATGCTTTAGTTGATGCACTCATTGAACTCAATTATGATGAGAATAATGAAATTCTTCAAAATCTTTATGGAGCAGAGGCCTTAGTTCCTACAACTACCTCTATGCACATTGGTGATTTTGGAACTTTCATTAATGCATTAACAGGCCTTGACCAACTAATCTTAGATAAATCGAATTATGACAAGAGCAAATAAAAACGGTATATCTGGATATGAACCTATTACAGATGACCTTTCCATCTTCTTTTTCTCAAATCACTACTAAAAAAATAATCCAAATGAATGATGTTTGGACTTCATATGATTCTAAAAGTTATGCACTAAAAGGAGTCAACCTTTCGATAGATAGAGCAACAAATTATGCAATTGTAGGTCAATCGGGCTCAGGAAAGTCAACTTTATTAAAATTAATGAATGGTATGATGACTCCTAGCAAAGGGACCATCAAAATAGATTATCAAACCCCCAATGTTAACAATAAGAAATTCAAATTCATGATGCATAAAATTGGGTATATTCCTCAAAGTTTAGGTCTGATAAAAAACCTCACGGTTTTAGAAAATACCTTAATTGGCTCTTTACCAAGATTAAGTAAATTTCAATCAATGTTTAAAATTTTTCCAGAAGTAGAAATTAACGAAGCAAAAAAAATTCTTGGTCAGGTTGGACTTAGAGGGAAAGAAGAAAGAAAAGCCTACATGTTAAGTGGTGGGGAAAAAAGGCGAGTTGCAATTGCACGAGCATTCATGCAAAAACCTACTATTTTACTAGCTGATGAAATAGTCTCAGAATTAGATCATCATACTGCAAGAGAAATAATGAATTTAATCGCAGATGCCCAACAAAGGTTGAATCTTACTGCCATAATGGTCCATCATGATATGCAATTAGCTTTGGAATATGCTAATAGAGTTGCGGTAATAAAAGAGGGTCAAAAAATTTTAGAAATTGGAGTGGAAGGAGACAAAATCGTAGACTTTCAAACTGGAGATCTTAGCACTCAAGAAATTATGGAGATGTATTCAGATGAATCAAAAAAATAACTTAATCATAGGAATAATCATAGCGCTAGTTGTAGCAGCATCCTACAATGTGGATGCTAACCCTATTGATTTTTTTGAAGGGCTTCCAAACCTAGCTATTGTTGCAGATGAAATGACCCATGTTGATGCAGAACTTTTTGGAACTGCATTTTGGTCAATGTTTGAAACAATTCAGATGGCCTTTATTGGAACAATAGTAGGTGTTGCAATATCTTTACCACTCAGCATGTTTGCCGCACGGAATCTAAATAGTAAATTTGTATACGCACCGGTAAGGGCAATACTAGCTGCCATCAGAACATTTCCTTCTATTTTATGGGCCATACTGTTCGTAATTATGGTCGGTTTGGGTCCCTTTGCGGGGGTTTTAGCAATAATCATGTATACTGTTGGATTTGTCGCTAAATTACAATACGAATCAATTGAAACAATTGATGCTGATCCAATGGATGCTGTATCTTCAATAGGGGTGTCTAAATGGCAATTAATTAGATATGTAGTAATACCCGAATCTGCCCCTCATCTTCTAAGCCAAATGTTATACATGTTTGATTATAATGTAAGGCAAACAAGCATTCTTGGTTTAGTTGGAGCAGGTGGAATTGGATTTTACATAATCAATTACATCAAATTTTTTGAATATGGAAAAGCTGCAGTATTTATGATAGTAGTTTTAGTTACTGTGTTAATTATTGATTGGGTCAGTTTAAAGATAAGAGACAAGTATATTATCAAATCACAACATGGAATGGAAGTTAATGCAAAATAATTGAACAAAACTCTAATAGACAAAATTTTGATTTTTGATATATGAAAATTTTCATTTTTATTATTGTTTTTTTAGGAGTTTCAATAATTCCAGTTTTTAGAGAATCTCGCCTAGAATACTTGAAAATCACCAATCCGTCTTTTTATGAATTAGAAGTTGATAACAACGTCTTTTTGATACCATATGAAACTGATGCAGATGTAATTGCTATGGAAATTGATCCTGAATTAACTTCTTTTCATATTGCCGTTAAGACCACTCAAGATTTTGTTTTTGTTATTGGTCTTGATCACCATTTGATTAGCGCAACTAACAACGAATTTGCAATATTGATAAATGGAAAAGAGGTAAGTTATCAAATTGTTTCAGATGGAGTCAGTTTGACTTTTACATTTTTTGTTCCTGAACATACTGAAAAGATAAAGATTATTGGAACACATGTCATTCCTGAATTCCTCATTGGCGTAATAATGATTTTTTCAATTGTACTTACATTAGTTCTCGTGATGTCCAGAACAAAAATTCATCTTTCTAAGTTGTAATTTTATCTATCTGACTAGACATCTCGGCAGCTTTAATTTCTCTTGCTATCCTTCTTCCCATACTCATAGGCTCATTATATAACAATGAATAGTATGGGGAACCATCCATGTAGATGTTGGTTCCAGCAACAATCCTTGCTGAAAACTCAAATGAAGTAAATTTGGC
>JAWWBZ010000037.1:0-9544 GCA_033720715.1 Nitrosopumilaceae archaeon
AAATATCGAAAAAAGGCAATTGGTGATTTACAGCGTTATCTAATTACATCAGAGCAAGAATTTGTTGAGGCAGTTTGTCTTCTTGCAATAGTAGAAGGAAAAGAAATTCCCACAGATAAAAAACTAGGAGTCTCTGGAGAAGGGTATGTTTTAGGACTTCTTGATTGTGTGGGAGAAATGAAGAGAATGGTATTTGATAAAATACGAATGGGAAAAATCAACGAAGCATTAAGAATTTTTGAAGTAATGGAAACCATGTACTTGTATTTGTACCCATTTTCTATGTATGATAAAGTGGTAAAAGAGGCAAGAAGGAAAATTGACGTAGATCGGATTTTAGTAGATGATACGCGGGGGGCAGTAACTGAAGAGAAAAGACGATCTGAGATTATTGATGCAATTAACAAACTCAAAAAATAAAAAATTGTATTTAATGCGGGCGATGGGATTTGAACCCACGAACTCCTGAGAGACTAGCCCCTCAAGCTAGCGCCTTTGGCCAGGCTGGGCGACACCCGCAGCAAAATTTTCTTGCATGGTTTTTATAATCCTTGATTACTTTTTCGTTCGTATGTTAATCCCTGTAAGATGTTTTACTTGTGGAAATCTAATTGCAGACAAATTTGAAGATTATCAGACTAAAGTAAAATCTGGAGAAGATCCAGGAAAGGCACTTGATTCCCTAGGAATGAGTAGGTATTGCTGTAGAAGGATGTTATTGACAAGTGTAGAGTCAATTCAACAAATTGTTCCATTCTATGAAGCAATCCAGAGAAGGCATCAAGAAGTCCAATCAGAGCTAGAATAGATTGCCAAAAATTACATCTATTGAAGGTAGAGTACTCTACAATAGTAGGGGAAGTAAGACCATTGAAATTGATGTTGTATCTGATACCAAATTTTTAGGTAGGGTTTGTGCTCCTTCTGGCGCAAGTGTTGGAAAATATGAAGCAGTTAGTTTTCCTGACGGAAAACCTGAAGAAAGTCTTAGAATTCTAAATGAAAATTCTTCAAAATTTATTGGCTTAGAATCTTCAGATCTTAAATCAATTCATGATGTCTTGAAGAGCTTGGATAACTCTTCAAATTATTCTAAAATAGGGGGTGCTCTTGCATTTGCTGTAACTATAGCATCTATGGAGTCAGCTTCCAAGTCCATGGACCAACCTTTGTTTCAAACTTTATCTTCTGAGTCCTCGTTCAAGTTTCCATATCCTCTTGGAAATATTTTAGGCGGAGGAGCACATGCAGGACCAGGAACACCAGACATTCAAGAAATTTTGATTTGTGCAACTGGCTCAAAGTCAATTCGAGAGGCAATAGAGACTAACCTATCTGTGCATAAGGAATTACGAAAAGTACTTGAAAAAGAAGATCCTAATTTTACAAATGGTCGGGGAGATGAGGGTGGATGGGCTCCAAAATTAAATAATGAAAAAGCTCTTGAGGTATCAGCTCTTGCAATTGAGAATTTAGGTTTTACTTTAGGAAAAGAAGTATCTTTGGGAGTTGATTTTGCTTCATCAACTCAATGGGATGATAAACAAGAAAAATACCTCTACAACAGAGCAGGTTTTGAAAATTCTACTTCAGAGCAAATTGATTTTGCTGCAAACATTATTGAAAAATACAAACTGATTTATGCAGAAGATGCAGTTCATGAAGAAGCATTTGAGGATATGGCTGAGTTGACAAAAAAGTTTCCAAACACTTTGGTTACAGGCGATGATCTGACCGTTACAAACAAGAATATTTTACAAAAGGCCATAGATAAAAAATCTTGTAATGCTGCAATTTTGAAGGTAAATCAAGCAGGAAGTCTATATGATGCAATGCAGTTTGCTCAACTTGCAAATAAGAACAATGTGAAGTTGATAACATCTCATAGATCTGGTGAGTCAACTGACTCTCATATATCCCACATTGGTTTGGCTACAAAGTCAAAAATGCTCAAAGTAGGGGTTGTCGGAGGCGAAAGAGTTGCAAAATTAAACGAGTTAATACGCCTCTCAGAGCATGATTTAATACGCGGTATGATTGAGGTTTAAAATCGCTATGAGTGAACAAGTAGGGTCAACGGACATAAAAAAGAAAGTCCTCTCAACAGGAATAAGAGTCGGTACTCAAGTAAAAACCAAATTCATGAAACCCTTTATCACAAAAGCAAGTCCTGAAGGACTTTACATGCTTGATTTGGATATTACCCTAGAGAAAATAAAAACTGCCGCAAAATTCATCAATCGGCTTGGGACTGAGAATTTAATTGTCTGCTCTGGAAGACAATATGCCAATACACCAATTGAGAAATTCTGTGAGATGTTAGGTTCTAAAAAGTTACTAGGTCGATTTTTGCCAGGTACTTTAACCAATCCTTCCTTACCATACTACATTGAACCAAAATTAGTCTTAGTTTCTGACCCTCAAGTAGATGAGCAGGCAGTTATAGAAGCAACAAATGCAGGAATTCCAATCATCGGAATTTCAAACACTGACAACCTTACCTCAAAGTTAGATGTAATTATTCCAGCCAATAACCGAGGAAGAAAAGCTCTTGCAACAGTATATTGGTTATTGGTTCGTCAAGTGCTCATTGAGAGAGGGGAATTAAAAGAAGACGACCCAATGAAGTATGAAATCGATGATTTTGAAACTAAAATAAGTGAAGAGGAAATCGAATAATGCAAATTAGAACACCGGCGGTTGCCGGGATGTTCTATCCTGATGAAAAAAACAAACTAACAAAACTAATCGATGAGTGTTTTTTACACCCATATGGTCCAGGAAATAAACCTCCTTCAGATTTTGAGAAAAAAATTTTTGGGGTAATTTGTCCACATGCAGGTTTCGTGTATTCTGGTCCAATAGCGTGCAATTCCATATTCTCTATTTCAGGCATGTCTCCAGAATTATTCATTATTGTCGGACCAAATCATTGGGGAATAGGAAGAAGCGTAGCAACCATGAAAGAATGTGAATGGGAAACGCCTCTTGGAAAAGTAGAAGTAGATACAAACGCTGCTGTGGAAATTGCAGCAGTCTCCAAAAACATAGAGTTGGATTTTTTTTCTCATACTCGTGAACATAGTTTAGAAGTTCAAATTCCAATTTTACAGAAAACATTTTCAAATTTTAAAATCCTTCCAATAGCACTAATTAATCAAAGTAAGGAAGTAGCCAAAGATGTGGGAATGGCTATAGCAAAAATAGCAAGGAAGAGAAATTGCATGATAATTGGCTCCTCTGATTTTACTCACTATGAATCAAATGATTTTGCCCATGAACAAGATATGGCTTTGATCCGACCTATCTTGGAAATGGATGTGGATAGATTTTATGATATTTTGCAAGAAAGAAAAGTTACTTCTTGTGGATATGGAGCAGTGGCTTCAACTATGATTGCCTGCAAAGAACTTGGGGCAACAAAAGGCGAATTACTCAGATACGCCACAAGTGGAGATGTAACTGGAGATACGAGTTCTGTTGTCGGATATGGATCCATAATATTCAATTGATCTCTAAAGCCTCAGCTCCTGGAAAGGTCATTCTTTTTGGGGAGCATTTTGTAGTACATGGAGTAAAGGCAATTCTTTGTGCCATTGACAAAAGAATAATCGTCAAAGCAAGGAAAAACCCTGAAAACGTAATTTCAATAAAATCAAACATTGGTAATTTTGAAGCCCAATCAGAGAAACCAATACATGAAATTCAAAATGAATTTCGTCCATTTTTTTACTTGGCAAAAAAGATGATGGGAGAAAATAATTCCAAATCAGGCATGGAAATTACTATTGATTCACAAATCCCTCAAGGAGTAGGGTTGGGATCCTCCTCGGCTTGTTGTGTTGCTGGAGCAGCTGCCATTTCAGGAATATATTCTAAAAAAACAAAAGAGGAGGTTTTGAAATTAGCCATAGAAGCCGAAAAAACAATTTTCCCAAATACTTCTGGAGCTGATTGTACTGTGAGTACTTTTGGTGGCCTGATACAATATGAAAAGAAAAAGGGTCACTCTAAAATTCAATCAAAACCAGATTTTCATCTAGTTATTGCCAATTCAAAAGTGGAACACTCTACTAAAGAAGTAGTGTCGACAGTATCTCAATTCAAAGACGAAAATGAGAACGAGTTTTCAAAACTCTGTATTGAAGAAGAAAAGATAATCGAAAACGTTCTTGTTTGCATAAAAAATAACGATTGGAAAGGTATTGGTGTTAACATTATGAAAAATCAAGAGTTTTTGGAGACAATTGGAATTTCTAACGAGAAATTAAGGGAAATGATCAAAAATGCAAATAAATCGTCCTATGGGGCAAAAATTACTGGTGCGGGAGGTGGGGGTTGTATTTTTGCTCTAACTGATGATACAAACCTTCAACGTACCTTGAAAAATCTCAAAGAGTACGAATGTTTTTCAGCAAAAATCGATTACAAGGGATTGGATACTTTTTAATTGCATAGTTATTTTGGGACAGCATGATCCTAATCAAACTAGGTGGGTCAATTATCACCAATAAAGAAAAACCTCTCTCGCCTAGAAGAGAAACAATAGATAAAATTGCAAAAAGTCTTAGAAAAATTGGCGAGCCAATAATAATCGTACATGGAGGAGGATCATATGGTCATTATTGGTCTGTTAAATACGACATGCATACTCAACCTCGAAAATATGACATAAGAGGAGTCTCAATTGTAAAGAATTCAATGATTGATTTGAACAAAATTATTTTAGATTCATTAGTAAAAAATCGATTGACTCCTTATTGTCTCCCCCCTACGGATTTTATGTCAGGAAATAAACCAATAATAAAAAAAGTAAAAGAGATTGAAAAAATTTCCAAATCAGGTTTGATCCCAGTAACTTTTGGGGATGCATTATGGTTTGGTCAAAATAAAACATACATTTTATCTGGAGATAAAATAATGACCTATCTATCCAAAATACTAAGACCAAGGTTGAGTATTTTTGCTTTAAATGAAGATGGTCTTTATTCAGATTTAAAAACAAAAAAGTTAATCAAGGAATTGAAAGGGGAATCACCAAAAATTTCAGAGAACAAAATGGATGTTACAGGAGGAATGACTAGAAAAGTAGAAGAAGCTTCCAAAATTGCAAAGATGGGATTGGATGTTTTTTTTGTAAATGGAAATAAATCCGATCGTATTGTCCAAGCTGTTAAAAATAAGAAATTTGAAGGAACCTTGTTTAAAGGAAAAAGACATGGCTGAAGAATATCTTATCTTGGTTGACAAGAATGATAATCCTATTGGTAAAGAAGAAAAAGTAAAGTGTCACTTGCCAAATGGGATTTTACACCGGGCTTTTACTGCATTACTCTTTGACAACGATGGGAAATTAGCATTAACACGAAGGGCAAAAGAAAAAATGCTTTGGCCAGGCGATTGGGATGGAACCTTTGCAAGTCATCCAAGAGAGGGTGAAACATATGTGTCCTCAGGTGAACGAAGAATGCCTGAAGAACTAGGAATTGAAGGAAAGTTAGATTATCTTTTCAAATTTGAATATCATGTTCCATACAAGGATGTTGGTTCTGAAAATGAGGTTTGTGGAACTTTGGTAGGAATTGTAAAGGATCCCAATTCATTAAAACCAATCAAAGGTGAAATTGATGAAATAAAATGGCTTTCAGGCGTGGAAATGTTGTCTGAATTAAAAAATAATCCAAAAATATACTGTCCTTGGTTAATTATAGCCCTTGAGTTTTTGGGAAAATCCGAAAAACCGATGCTTGAAAAATATGACAGAATTCTGTCAGGTTGGATGAATAATTCTATGCATGAAGTGTACAGACAAGCAATCAAAATTCATCTACCAGATGATAATTGGAGAATTGTAGAATGAAAAAAAACAACTCTATTGAAAAAAATGCAAAAAAAGTAAACAAATACCTCAACACAAAACTGAAAGGAAACCCAAAAATGCTCTACGATGCTGCAGGGCATCTTATAGTAAATGGAGGTAAAAGACTTCGACCATATATGGTAATTAGAAGTTGTCAGATTTTAGGTGGAAAAGCATCAACAGCAATGCCTGCAGCCAGCGCTGTAGAAATGGTTCATAATTTTACTTTGGTCCATGACGATATTATGGACAACGATGAGATGCGTCATGGGGTTCCGACGGTTCACAAAAAGTTTGGGATGCCAGTAGCAATATTAGCTGGAGATGTTTTATTTTCAAAAGCATATCAAACTATATCTAATTCAAAATTATCAAGTAACGCTAACAATCAATTAATTTCAAGACTCGCTAAGGCTTGTGTTGATGTTTGTGAAGGTCAGTTGTTTGACATAAAAATGGCTGAAGAAAAAAGAATTCCCTCTCAATCTGAATACATCAATATGATTAGCAAAAAAACAGCAGCTCTATTTGATGTATCATGTTCAATGGGTGCGATATGTGCAACAAATAACAAAAAAGATATTCAAAATTTATCATCTTTTGGAAAAAATTTAGGGATTGCTTTTCAAATTACAGATGACCTAATTGGAGTAATGGGAGACCCAAAAATAACAAAAAAACCAGTAGGAAATGACTTACGAGAAGGGAAAAAATCTCTACCCATCTTAATGGCAATAAACTCTTCAAAAGGAAACGATAAGAAAATTATTTTAAAATGCTTTGGGAATTCCAACGCCTCAAAATCTGACCTAAAAAAGGCTGTTGACACCATCCGTATCCTTGGAATTGAGGAGAATGTAAGGAAGGAGGCTCTAAAATATGCTGAAAAAGCAGAAAAATCCTTATCAAAATACTCGGGGACGGCCAAAAAAGAACTAGTAAATCTATTGGATTTTGTTGTAAAAAGGAATATCTAAAACCCTACCCAAAAATTTTCACACAAGAGGAACAAAAACATATCCTTTTTGATTCTTAATCTCTACCGCTCCTTTTGATGTTTTTTTTAACAAAATTAAAGATTGAATATCTTGTCCAACAGGTGCAATAAGCAATCCACCAGGAGACAATTGAACTAGTAACGTTTTAGGTACTTCTTTGCATGCAGCTGTAATAATTATTCTATCAAAGGGAGACTCATTTGGCAATCCTAATCTACCATCAGCATTGATTATCTGTACATTTTTTATTCCAGATTTTTCTAGATTTTCTTTGGCAAAATTTGCCAAATTTGAATGTCGCTCCACTGTAAAGACTTGTCCTTCTCCTACAAGCTTTGAAAGAATTGCGCACTGCCATCCTGAACCACTACCAACTTCCAGAATTTTTTGCCCTTCTTGAACATCTAACCACTCAGTCATTCTTGCAACCACTGAAGGTTGGGAAATTGTTTGACCATTCATTATCGGCAAAGGCCCATTTTCATATGCCCTATATTGTAAATCGAAAGGCACAAAATCATGTCTAGGAGTTTGCCTGATTATTTTTTCTACCTTCTTGTTTGTAAGAAATCCAGTTCCCTTCATTAGATTAATTAGTTCATCAAGTTTTTCTTGATAATTTTGGTTGGATTTTTTTTTCTTTAAAAAATTCATTTTCGGTTTTTATTATTTTACGATCATTACAGGGATTTTGGACTTGTGAACCACATGATAAGAAACACTTCCTAGAAGAATTTCCTCTGCATGACCGTCTCCTTTTGAGCCCATAATGATAAGATCAACTTGGTTTTTCTTGGTGTGGGCAAACTTTACAGTATCGTGTCCTGGATTTCCTTTTACAATTTTTGATGCGAATGGTATCTTGTTTAAATCGCATCTAATTTTGGCTGAAGTGATAATTTTTTTGCCTATTTTTTGAAGTTTTTTTTCATAACCTTTTGATTGAATTGAGGATAGAGGTTTCATTAAATCTATTATGGAAAGAGATGACACATCAGTTGGTAACACATGGAATCCAATAATTTGGGATTTTGTAAATTTTGATAAATTTATTGCAGTATTTAATGCTCGGAGTGAATTTCGTGACCCATCAAGTGGAACAAGAATATTTCGAATTTTTGATTTAGTTTTTCTATGACCCCTCAAATCATATTGTTCCATAGAATACTACAAACTGTTATCTCTATTATATTACCTTACAAATTTCAAAATCGAGATTTTCCATCTTGGCAAATACTGAAATAATTTTAATCTAAAAATTGGATTTACAGTTGTTGCAGTAACCAAATAATTCAAAACTACTCTTTAAAATAAGATACTTTGATTTTTTAGCAGCACGGTTTTGAATGCCATTAAGGGATTCTTCATCCAGGTCATCAATTTTGCCACATTTCATACATACCAAATTGATATGCGCATCAGTATGAGCATCAAATCTTGCCTCTCCATCTACTTCAATTTCATTTACTAATTTTTTTTCTCTAAGAAGATCCAGTGTTTTGTAGACCGTAGATAAACTTACCATAGGATATTGTTTTTTTACGGTTTGGTGTATGTATTCTGCACTTGGATGATCTTCTGTTTTTAGTAGATAATCCAAAATTGCAACTCTCTGGGGAGTAATTCTAAATCCATCTTCTCTTAAAGTGGAAACTAAATCCTCGAGTTGCTGCATGTATTTCATAGCAAATAATGTTATTTATACGTATTATTATTTAGGAATTATTCCTAAATAATAATAATACTTAATTAGGAGTTATTCCTAATAAAGTCATGAAAACTCAGATGGCCCAATCAAGCGAATTCACGGAAAAAAAACAGGCAGTAAACAATGCAATAAGAATCTGCGTGAATTGTGGAAGCATTTCAGTTCAGATTGAGAATAAGGGAATTTTTTGCAAGGATTGCGGAACTTTCTTTCAAGTAAGGGAGGAGGAAAATTGAGTGTTAATTCCTGCAGAAGTGTGTGTAGATATTATGATGCAAAATCTTCATTCAGAAATTCAAACATTGCAATATTTCGAAAATACTGTCCAACGTGTAATTTAGAGTTGGTTTCAAGATATTCTAGATGTCCTTGCTGTCATGATGAATTTGGAAGGAGTGTATGAGTAATGGGTTATTGTTGTAAAGGAATTTGTGAAGATTACAAGGGCAAAAGAGTACCAAACGGATCCAGATATTTAGTTGGTCAAAAGAGATGTTCAATGTGTAGTGTATTTCTTACAGTTGAAAGCCTAAGATGTCCATGTTGTGGGGCAATCTTAAGAACAAAATCCAGATCAAAGAAAGTTGGACAAGATAACTCTCCAGATAATTAATTAATTCATTTTTGTATCTAAGGAGTAAAATTCCAAATTACTAAATTTTTTCAAATTAGTTTCCATTTTTGGATTTCAAAGAGTTTCAAAGTAGAAGGGAGAAATTACAAGGGTCACAAAAATACAAAAATAATTGAAGAAAAAGTTTCATCGAAAAGAATCTCAAATGCCAAACCAATCTTTTACAAACAAACAACTCGTTCTGATATTTTAAATGAAAGTAATGATTTCTGAGAGCAAGTGCTGGTAAAATTAAAAACAATACTACAATAAATGTTGGAGATATGATAAACTCAAATCATTTGAAATTTGGGAAGGATAAACTAAATCCTAGGCAAGATTGCCAAAAATAAAATCAAAATGTC
>JAWWBZ010000038.1:0-9523 GCA_033720715.1 Nitrosopumilaceae archaeon
AAAGTTGCAAAATATGATCAAAAAAAAGTTGAAAATCTTCTCCAAGATGAATCTATAATTCGAAATCGTTTAAAAATCAATTCTGCAATTAATAATGCTAAAAAATTTCTTAAGGTACAGGAAGAATTTGGATCCTTTGACCGATACATTTGGAGTTTCGTTAAAAATAAACCAATCAAAAACAAATTCAAAACACTTGGTGACCTACCGGCATCAACAATTATTTCAGAAAAAATGAGTAAAGACCTCAAGAAAAGAGGATTTAATTTTGTTGGTCCTACTATTTGTTATGCTCTAATGCAAGCAATAGGGATGGTAAATGATCATACTTCGGTTTGCTTTCTGCATCAAAAATAAATTCTTGATTGTTTTCTTTATTGTTTGGTTAGATCCCTAAAACCTCGATTTTTTGTCCATTTTAGGCTCATATTTTACACATTATTCTTATCAATATCCTTTTAGTGAAAATGAATGAGTATTTTGAATGAAAAATTTTCTCAATTTACAAAAACTGCTGGTCCTGGAATATTATTTGCAAGCACTGCCATTGGAGTATCACATCTTGTTCAATCAACACGAGCCGGTGCAGATTTCGGATTGTTATTACTAGGATTTGTTTTAGTTGTTAGTCTGTTAAAGTATCCTTTTTTTGAATATGGATCTAGATATGCTAATGTAACTCAAACAAGTATTATTGATGGTTACAAAAGATTAGGAAAGCCAATTCTGTGGATGTATTTTATAATTACAATAGCCTCAATGTTTTTCATTACCGGTGCTGTAGGGTTTGTAACAGCAGGATTTTTTGAGAATCTTTTTGGACTTGAATTTTTAGGACAATGGACCTTAATTCTATTGTTTGGAGTCTGTGTATTAATTCTGGTAGTTGGGAAATATCATGTTTTAGATAGTTTGATAAAACTAGTTGCAATCATCCTCTTGATTTCTACTGTTTGTGCATTTTTATTGGTATTGTGGAATGGTCCAGTTGAACCTGCAGAAAATTTTATTCCAAAAGAATTATGGACAAGTTCTGGAATCTTATTTTTGCTTGCATTAATGGGTTGGATGCCAACAGCCCTTGATTTGTCAAGCTGGAACAGTTTGTGGACCTTAGAGAGGATGAAACAGACAAACTATCGGCCTAAACTTAAAGAGACATTATTTGAATTTAGGTTGGCCTATGCAATTACAGCAATTTTGGCGGTAATGTTTGTCACCCTTGGGGCATTCATTTTTTATGGTTCTGCCGAAGAACTACCAAACAACAATGCAGATTTTGCCCACAAGGTGATTACTTTGTACACTCAAACCATAGGAAATTGGAGTTATTTGGTCATAGCCGCAGCTTCTTTTGCAGTTATGTTTGGAACTATTATTGCTGTTTTTGATGGCTATTCTAGATCCCTTCAACGTACTGTAGAGTTAATTTTTACTAAAAAAGAGGAGATTATTCGAACCAAATTTAGATCTCTTTACATTTTTTTCCTTTTTGTTATTCTGGCAGGATCTCTTATTGTTGTTATTCAATTTTCTGGAAATTTAAGGGAAATAGTAGACTTCGCAACTGTTCTTTCTTTTATGATTGCCCCAGTTATTGCAGTTATCAACCTTCGACTTGTTACTGGAAAATATCTTGATAAAAATTCTCAACCCTCTTTATGGTTAAAAATTTTGAGTTATTTTGGTATATTATTTTTAACAGGTTTTGCAATTTACTTTTTGATTACCAGATTCTAAATTAATCATTAAATTATTAAACGATGAAACAAAATTAAAAATAAATTGAAAACTAAAAAATCTGATCCAATGATCGCATTTCTATTTGTTTTTGCCTTGGTTAGCTTGTCGGTTACCCTTTTTGTTAATGACTCTTATTCATTACGTGTCTATGATAGGGACAATGATGGAATTGTAGATGACTTGGATAAATGCCCTGACTTTGCCGAAAATTACAATAAGTTCCAAGATGATGATGGTTGTCCTGATACAAAAATAGACGAAAAAACCAAATTTGAATTTCCAGATACCGATGGTGATGGTATAGTAGATAGATTTGATAATTGCGTAAATTTACCTGAAACCTTTAATGATTATTTGGATGATGATGGTTGTCCTGAAAGACTTCCCAATACTCCTAATGATGTTACTGATTCCGACTTTGATTCTATTCCGGATTCTATTGACGCTTGTCCATTTGAAAAAGAAACCTTTAATGAATTCAAAGATGCTGATGGCTGTCCAGACTCGATTTCTCCATACTCCAAAACTCCTAAGGAAATAATTTCACAAGAAAATCAATGTTTGAATGGAAAAATTCCTGTAATTAGATTAAATGCCCAAAATCCGGTTTGTGTATTTTTGGATATTGCAAAAAAATGGGAAGAATTGGGAATTGGTGAAATAACTGTCCCAATCTCCGAAGAAAAAATTGAAACTAAAGAAGAAATTGCCACTATTCCAGAAATTGAGGAAAAATTTGAAGAACCTTCTCAAACTAGTGATTCAGTACCAGCAGAAAAAAAATTATCCGAGGTTTCTTCGGTTTCAATTTTAGAAACTAGTAAGACAATTATTGGTCAAGACATTTCTTATCCTAAGGGAACTCCATTAATTTCATCCACAATCGTAACTATTCCTGTTGGTGAAGAAACTGGAGATCATGTTCACGAATACCCTCTTTTTGCTTTTGTGCTTAAAGGGGAGGTAACTGTTGATTATCACGAAGAGGGGACCAAGAAATATTTGAAAGGTGATGCAATTATGGAAGCGATAAATTTTACTCATAATGGAATCAACACTGGTGATGAGCCTACTGAAATTCTTGTTGTAACTATTGGAGAAGAATAATTTTACGAAATCTGTCCCTTTAAAACAATTTTTATTGGAATATCCTTTAAATTGCATTAGAAACTAATTTTAATAAAAAACAATTACAGGAAATGAACAAAAATGAAACTCTCAGCAAAAATGAAAAAAGCACTAAATGATCAAGTTGGACTTGAAGCCAATGCATCAAGTAGCTACCTTGCAATGGCCTCATGGTGTGAAGTAACAGGATATGAAGGAGCAGCAAGTTACTTTTACGCACAATCTGATGAAGAAAGAACGCATATGCTAAAAGTAGTTCACTATCTTAACGACATGGGCACAGCAGCGATAATTCCTGCTACCAAGGCACCTGTTTCATCTTACAAGTCCCTTGAGTCAATGATTAAAACTGCTCTAAAAAGTGAGCAAACCGTTACTGCTGCAATTCATAAAATGGTGGAGATTGCTCAAAAAGAAAAGGATCACTCGACATATGCATTTCTTGAATGGTTTGTAAATGAACAAGTTCAAGAAGAGACAAAATTCGAAACTCTATTGCAAAAGTTTGATCTTATAGGACGAGATAAATTGGCAATAAATGAAATTGACAAACTTTTAGCAGCTCAGGCAGCGTCTCCCGAAGCTGAACCTGTAGCTTAACCTTTTTTCTAAAATCATTAATACCTCATATTTCTTGGTACTTTCATGACAGTAACGGTATCAAGAAATCCAGGAGGGGTAACACAACTATTCAACACAGAAACTGGACGAGTTACCTACAAATGCAAAGCAGAATCTGCTTTTTTTCCCATTGAAGCCTTTGGAGGAATCGTAAAGTTTAATCAAAAAGGTGCAACCGTAACCGTGACAGGAGAGGTTAAGGCCCTAGAGTCTTGTGAAGTAATTAAAGAAGGCGATGAAGGATACAAAGAAGCTTTATCTGCTGTAATTCAAGCAAAAAAAGAGTTTGTTCAAACAAAGTATGATGAAGCTCAAAAAGAAATTAAGGAATTAGAAACCAAACTATCTAAACTCTAAACAAATCATTCTTGGAATCCCTGGCATTTGCAACCCTTTACAAGACATTTCCCTTTTCCTTCCATGTGTAACACATTGTCATGATAACATCCTGTAGTTTTGTTGTCACAATTCATAATATTCCTTGATTGTCAGGGATTAATCTTGTTTTCCAGACAATTATAATTATAAAGACAGCCCTAGACAATTATTGGCTGGAATACGTAGTATTGGGAGATTTTTCATGTTTATTGTAGGTGGGTTAGTCGCAATCATTGTGGGCTCTTTTATGATCCGAGGAACCATGCACATGTGGGACAATCCAGACAAAGAAGATGAAAAAGACAAGTAAATTTTCCTACTAGATTAAGTAGAAATACTATATCGATATAGTATTGGTATGGTAGGACCAAAAGATGGTGGATTTGGCTTTGATCAATCAAAAAAATACACGAGTGTAGATAATTTAGATGAAATTTGTGTACAATGTCAAGCAGGGCAACACAAAAAATGTTTAGCAAAATCAAAACAGCAAGAAAAATGCGAATGTGAACATTGTATAGTCTACGGTTAGACTCGGTTGCAAATTTTTTAAATAGTATCTTTTTTCACATTTACTGTGTCCAACCAATATGAGTTTCAGTGCCCATTTTGTGGTGAAGATTTTGGAGAAGAAGTCATTGAATTGGCCCAACACATAGGAAAAGAACACGATCCTTCAAGATCTTAATTTCCAAATAGATTAGATTCAATAATACGTATGAATCCTAAAATTTAGTGTCTAGAATTAAACAAATTGGAGCATGGGTTGCAATCATTGGAGGGGGGATAGGATTCTTCTTTTTCTCAATGTATGCTGAAGACTTTTTCAGATGAGTTTAAAATCCATAATCATGGTTTTATCCTAAGATGGTAGAAATTTCAGTTCAGCTAAAAAAATTTCTTGATGAACAAAAGTTAGGATATGTTGCCACTGTTTCTTCTAACGGAACCCCAAATCTTTCTCCAAAGGGAACAATAATTGCATGGGACAAAAACACAATTGCCTTTGCTGATATACGCTCCCCAAACACAATGAAAAATTTGGAATCAAATCCAAATCTTGAGATCAACGTTGTTGACCCACTTCTGAGAAAAGGATTTAGATTCAAAGGAACCGCAAGAATAATCAAGGATGGTCAAAAATACGCTGAAATTCTAAATTATTATCGAGAAAAAGGCGTGAAAAGTCCAATTGGCGCAATTGTTTTAGTAAACGTGGTTGAGATTTCCGAAGTTACCTCTCCTTTGTATGATCTCGGGTTTACTGAAGAACAAATGAAAGAAAAATGGAAAAAACAATTACTTGATCTTTGACTTATTTTTTTGAGTTTTGAAGTTCTTCTAACTTCTCTCTTGTAATTTCATGTTCTTTGCGTTCTTTCTCTAACAACTGCTGGACTGTCTCTAATTCTTTTTGTGTCATACCTAATTTCGATTTTAATGATGCAGCAACTGCACTTGCTGCTTCTATGATACTTTTATTTTCAGGTTTTTTTATAATTTGTTGCTCGATAAACTCTTTTTCTTTGTCCGAAAAAATACTAGTTTCTCCTGCATTTCCAAGCTCTTGTCTTGCATTGTAAAGTCTTGATGTAATTTCTTCTAAGCTTTTTTGTGTTTCCACTTCTTGAACCTTTATTTCATGCAGATTTGATTCAGCTTCTGAAATTTTCTCTTGAATTTCTACTTGCTGATTTTTAGATTTTTCTAGTTCTTCTTTTGCAACCTTTAATTCTGAATTAGTTCTTTCAAGTTCTGTAGTTAATTTTTTACTTTTTTGATATTTCTCATTTGACTCTTCAATTTTTTGTTTAATTTCTCTAAACTCTCGCTTAATAATGTCTAGTTCCATCTTTTTTTGGTTTATTTCCTTTTTTATTCCCATTAAATTAGAAACTGTAGAATCATATTCTTCTTTTACAGACTGTAATCTTTTTTCTTGTTCAACAATCTCTTCTTGCTTCGAACGGAATTCTTTTTGTAATTTTTTAACTTCGTTCTCTAGTTCCTCTTTTAAAATCTCCTCTTCACTTTTTTTCGGAATTGAAGGTTCTTCTAATACCTCTTTTTTCTTCCCAAATAATCCCATTTTACTCACAGCTTTTCCTTGAAGACAAATCTCAGATCTTCTTTGGCCTATTACGAATAAATCGGAGATAAAAACCGATGCTACCTATGCCTATGCCTCCTATCAAGGCTAGGACTCCTAGGCCAGGGTCCGTTGGACTGATGTTTGGAGCCAAAAACAACAATAATGCACCAAATATGATTAGGGCAAAACCTCCGCTATTCTTTGATTTATTATGCTCGCTGTGCGCCATGACTTTTTTACAGATATTCTGAAATGGTTTTTGCAACCTTTTTTGCCCCAATGTCTGAAATGAATGGTCCAATTTTTGGCCCTCGCGATGTTCCCAAAATAATTTGATACAAAACTCTAAAGAAATCTTTTGGTTGTAAATTATTTGATTTTGCAATTTGGTAAATGGTATTTTGAATATCTTCTGGTTCTTCATCGTCTCCTAAGGCGGCTCTTAATTCGTTGAGAGCTTTTTTGGACGAATCATCAAGATCAATTTCTGCTTTTTCAGATTCGTCAAATTCATCTGAATAGTTTCCTGCCAATTCTATTAGATTTTCTATTTCTGGTTGTGGGTTTTTAATTACCCCATAATCTAACAACTTTTTCATTACTCTTTGTCCTCTATCTTCTTTGAAAATTTTAGATAACTCTACCAGTAATCTATAATTGACATGGGTGCTTGATTCTTTTGGTGGACTTAATAAATTGACATATTCAAACAATCCTTTTGATTTTGAAAGCTTTGCTTGATTATCTACTTTGATTCTTCCAAAGTAAATATCTTCAAGCTCGTTGTATTCATTCATCAAAGAAGGTATATCCTCAAAACCAAGTTCCCTTGCACCTGTAATTCTTTTGTATAGTAAAAGAAGGATTGATTTTGGACTTCCAAATTCAAGCCATTTTTGAGCAGTAATTACATTTCCTAATGATTTTGAAATCTTTTTTCCTCCCTTGTCTAAGAACATCTCATACTTTACATGATGAGGATGGGGATAATTCAAAATCTCATCTGCTACCCAATCATTTACTTTTACCGAATCCATGATGTCTTTTCCATAAGCCTCAAATCGAATATCAAAAGCTGCCCATCTTGCAGCAAACTCTACCTTCCAAGCAAGTTTTCCAAGATCCCTTGAAATGTCTGCCTCGCCTTCATGACCGCATCCCTTGACCTTGTTTGAGCCTATTTCTGCATCATGGCACTTGTATAGTACCTTTCTCTCATCAGCAACGTATTCTGAGGATTCAGCAGTATAGAGCCTATTACAATTAGCACAAACTGGAAAATATGGGAGAAATTTTTGAAATTTTTCCTGTCCTACCATTTCAGAGATTTTATCCCCAATTTTAGAACTATTTTGAAGAATTGTGTGAATTTGTTCTTTTAACAAACCTTGTTGATAGGTGTCTTTAGCTCTTCGGAATTCATATTTGATTCCAACCTTGTCAAGACCATCTAAAAGAATACTACTCATATGCATTCCATACGAATCATGACATCCAAATGGGTCAGGAATTAAAGAAACCGGTTTTGCAATGTGTTCTTCTAACGATTCAGGAAATCCTTCTGGAATCTTCCTTAATCCATCAAGGTCGTCAGAATATGCAATTAATTCTGATTTGTATCCAAAATTTTCAAGTGCAAGTTTTACTCCATAGGCCCTTACGGCATCACCAAGACTTCCAATGTGTGGTACTCCTGAAGCACCTAAACCACTTTCAACTCTAATTAAATCTAATTTCCTTCCAAGGGATTTTTCTCTTTCCAACAGTTCGTGGGCTAGCTTGTCTATCCATGTTCCTTTACCAATTATTTCCGTCTCTGACATTTTTCTCACTAAATCAAATGTTTGCTCATATATGGGCCATATAACGAATACCCTAATTTTTGATAGTATTCTCGTGTTCCGACTGCACTAATTACCAAAAGTTTTTTCGCATCAAACTCTTCTTTGGAAATTTTTTCGGCTTCTCTCATTAGCTTTTTTCCAAGACCTGAATGTTGAATTTCCTTTTCTTCTTTTTCTCCAATTTTAATGGATTTTCCATAAACATGTAATTCTCTAACAATGCATGAGTCATCTCCTACTTCTTTACGATGAGCCAGCATACTTGGGTTTCTTAATCGTAAAAATCCGTAGATAGATTCATCAGAATCTTCATATGACAGAAAAACTTCGTCTCCTCCTGAAGATTCGTAGTTAATACGATTGAGTTGCAGGTTTTTTTGATCAAGATTTTTCTTAGATAAGCCAGCTTCCCTACATCTAATACATTTGCATGAAGCTCCTTGTTTAGTAAGATTTTTGTGAACAATTTGCCTGAGATTTCCTAGTTTTGGCCCTGCTATGATTTCTTCTGGTCCAATTTCTCTCATCACGCGCATTATTCTTACCCATTTGGGAACATTCTTTTTCACCTCAGTTAGTACATTAATCAAATCTTCGTCCGAATATGGAGAGTATTTTCCTTGCTTGTAGTCCTCGTAAAGAGGTGTGTTTTCTAAAACAAGAGAGGGATAAATTTTCAACATGTCTGGTCTTAATTGGGAATCATCAAACAATTTCTTGAAATCGTTAATATCTTCTGCTGGAGTAACAGTTGGTAAACCTGGCATCATATGGGCTACAATTTTGTAACCGGCATCTTTTGAAATTTGAAAAGACTCTGTAACATCATTGTAATTATGACCTCTGTTTACAATTTGATATACTCTTTCCTGCAAGGATTGAACACCTATCTCAATTCTGGTGATCCCATAATCGAGCATCCAATCAACATGTTCTTTTTTACAAAAATCTGGTTTTGTTTCAATTGTAAAACCAACGTTCCGAATTTTTGCATGCTCATTGCTTGATTTTGCTTCATGGAGATTTATTGAATCAAATCCATTTAGTGCGTCATAACAAGATTTTATGAAATTTTCTTGATAGGCTTTTGGCATGAAAAGGAACGTTCCACCAACAATTACTAATTCCATTTTAGATGGGTCATGTCCATATGCAATCAATTTGTCAATCTTTGTGGTGATTTGTAATTTGGGGTCATACTCATTTTCAATTGCATTTAGAGTTGATGGTTCATTTCCTGTGTAACTATTTGGTGAATTATATTCAATTCCTCCTGGGCAATATGTACATCTTCCATGAGGACATGCATATGGTTTAGGCATTAATGCAATTACTGCAACACCAGATGCTGTCTTGATTGGTTTTTTTAGTAAGACTTTTTTCAATTTTGAAAAATCTTCTCCTTGAATCATTGAAAGAATTTCGTGGCTTTTTGGCATTCGATTCAAAGAATACTTTCCACAGGTTTTCCTAATTTCTTCTTTGATCTGACTTTTGGTAGGGTCTTTTATCAATAAAAGATTCTGAGATATTTCATAACACGCCTTTGAAAATAAAGATTCTAACTCACTCACACCCTAACTGACTTTTTAAGACATAAATTCGTTAAATAATGGAAAATTTAGGTTACTTTCTTCGCCTAGCTGTCTTTCTAGCTGGTTTTCTCTTAGCAGCTGTCTTTCTAGCTGGTTTTCTCTTAGCAGCTGTCTTTCTAGCT
>JAWWBZ010000039.1:0-9247 GCA_033720715.1 Nitrosopumilaceae archaeon
ACCATACCCTGCATTGTTAACTAGAACATCTATTCTTTTTACATCTGTCATTATTTTTTTAACCGCATTTTCAATTGAATCTTCTTTATCGACATCAAGCTCAATTATTGTAAGTGGAAGGTTTTCATTTTTTGAAAATTCTTTTAGTTTTTCACCCTTTGATGTATTTCTCATACTTGCAAATGTATGATATCCATCTTTTGCAAGAGCAATTGCAGTCTCATATCCAATTCCTGATGAGCAACCAGTTACAAGAGCAACCTTTTCCATAAGTTTTGTTGAAAGTTGTTATATTTATCCCATTTTGATTTTAAACTAGCGGCCTCTCTCCTTCTGTCGGATCAATTAACTTTGTTTTTTCACCAGAGTTTATTCTTTGTAAAATTTCTAAAGATGAGTGTTTATGTAAAAACTCGTTGTTGTTTCCACATCTGTATGAAAATGTGCATCTAGGACACCCTGATTCATTTTGACAGGGGCATTCTTTTATGATGTACATGGACCTATTCAGGGCCTTTTCGAGCCTATCATAGAGGGCCCGGCTTGCACCATTTCCGCCAATAGCTCCATCGTAGATAAAAATCAGGCCTGAAGTTCCAAGGGATATTCCTCCAAGATCTTGCGATACCCCTCCAGTTATCATGTTGCTACCTTCAATTACGACGTGTTCAGTTGCATGATACCCACTTGCCTCAGTATAGTCCTCATCTTCTACTTTATGGATTTCTTCTAAGGGTCTAGGTGCATGAAAGACTATTCCTTTTGTGACAAAATCGTACTCTAGTGGTTCTTCTAGCAAAACCTTTTCTCCTTGGGTTACTTCCTGACCAAGCTCGATGTTGACATATCCATAGACTTGTTTTTTGATATGAAGCTTGCAAAAAGCAACTTCCATTCCATAAACATTTCTTCTTTCATAAATTGTCTCAATTGTTGGCCATTCTTCAGTTAATGCCTTTGTAAAGTAGGGATAGTCTTTTGGAATTTTTTCTAGCTTGGCATAATTTTTCTCTGGATATCCAAATTCCTTTACCTTGTACCTCATACCCGCAAGAAAATAAATTGCATCTTTATGTAGCTCTTCTAATGCAATTGGCAAAATCCTATCTCCTACCTTCTTCCCATTTAGGAAAATGTCTATTGATTTTCCTATCCCTCTAATGCTGTATTCGTTTAACATTTGTCCAATTTTATCAAAATTTGGAATTATTCTGTTGTTGTACAGCAATAGATTTTCTTCATCAAGATGATGTTGTATTACATCGCGATGCTCGTTTAATTCGTGTTTAGAAATTGGTTTATCGCATGCCATTGATAAAACTTGGAATTCTTCAACAAAGGGATTTTTGGGGTCAATGTAAGTTCGTTCAACATCTTCAAAATAATCTTCAGGATGGTTTTTGTAATATTGTGAAATTGGGTCGTTTCCAAGTGCCAAAAATGCATATCCTCGTTGTCCTTTCCTAGCTGCTCTACCGATTCTCTGAATTAGCCGATTAACTGGAATTGTTGAGGATATCACTCCGTCTACATTTCCAACATCAATGCCTAATTCAAGCGTGGGAGTGCACGATATTGCCTGTAGGGAATCATTTTTGAATTCTCTTTCAACTGATTTGCGGTAGTTTGCCATCAGGCCGGCTCGATGGACTTTGATGTTTATTTTTTGTTTTTTTGCTTGCATTGCAAGTAGTTCTGAATTTAAATGAGAATTATTAAACACCATGGTCTTGTGATTTTTTTCAGTCAATCTTTTTGTCAAATCTACCATTAGGGCTCTTTGATTCCTCAATGAAGGAAAAAGCATTACAAAATCAGTTTGTCCTTTTTTTCCAGAACCTTGAATAATTTTCATTGAAACACCAAAGAGTTTTTCACAAAACTGTTTTGCATCCTCTAATGTAGCAGATGCTGCAATAAACTGAAGTTTATTTGAACAAATTCTTTTGAGCCGTTTAATTATATAATGCACATTTGATCCAAATATCCCTGAATATACATGAGCCTCATCAGTCACCAAAATTTTCATTGTAGATAGCAGTGATGCAAATTTTGTTTGATGCCACAAATGATAATGTATCACATCAAAGTTAGTGACAAGAATTTGTGGTGGGTTCTCTAAAATCTCTCTTCGTTCTATTTGTGTAGTGTCTCCATCAAAGACTTTTACAGTAATTCCAACTTTTTGGGCAAAGTTTTGAATTTTTGGAAATTGGTCTCTTGAAAGTGCCTTGGTTGGGTAAACAAAAACAGCAAAAACATTTCCTTTCTCTGGTGAATTTTTTATTTTTTGAACAACAGGGATTACAAATGCTTCTGTTTTTCCTGACGCAGTGGGAGCTTCAATAACAACATTTTCTCCAAAAATGATTTCCTCAATGGCTTCTTCTTGAAACTTGTAAAACTGTTTGATTTGAAGCTCCTTCAAGTACCTTATTATTTCATTATCTAACCCAAAATCTTCAACTTTTGAGCCCATTTTAGGTTCAGGATTCTTCAAAACCTTGTATTGAGAGACATAATCCTTTTTGGTAAATAAGACATTTTCAGTAATAATATCTGGTTTATTATTTCCAATCATTTCTTTAATTTCATTTTCTGTCCTAACAATACCCTCGTCTTTGAGATTCTCTGCAATTCCATTCTCAGAAACTAACCCTTCATCATATCTTGAAAGAAATTCAAGAAACACCTCGTCATAATTTTTTGAAAATTCTAAAATGTCTTCAATACCGCATCTGGTACATGAGACATGCATTTTTTTATTGAAGGTCTTTTGAATTTCAATCTTTGATTTACATTTAGGGCAAGAAAATTTCAACTAGTCTCTCATTTACTGAAATACAATCAAAATTTATTGTTTGGTTGAGTATAATTCCACGACATTATTAAGATGGGTATTGATTTTGAATTTTAAATTTGAAAAAGATCGAGAAAAACCAAATCTATAATCTAAATTGCATCGAAGGGATGGGATACCTTCCAAAAAACAAAATCGACCTTGTAATTACTGACCCTCCTTTTGCAATAAACTTCAAATCCAAGAAAGCAAACTACAATAGGTTATCATCCCGTGTCATTTCGGGTTATAACGAAATCAAACCTGAAGATTACTATGATTTTACATACCTATGGATGAAAGAAGTTTTTCGAGTTTTAAAAGAATCAGGAAGCATGTATGTTTTTTCAGGATGGAATAATCTCAAGGATATACTTCAAGCAATAGATGATGTGGGTTTTACTACTATAAATCACATAATTTGGAAATATCAGTTTGGTGTGGTCACCAAAAAAAAGTTTGTCACTTCCCACTATCATTGCCTTTATGTTTGCAAAAATGACACAAAACGAAAATTTTTCCCCTATGCCAGATTCAAAAAAGAAGACAAGACAAAAGATGGACGTAGTCTTCATTATAAAGACAAAGAAGATGTCTGGGAAATTAAAAGAGAATATTGGACTGGAGATGAAAAAACCCCCACTAAACTTCCAGCTGAATTAATTGAGAAATTAATTCAATACTCTAGCAAGAAAAATGATGTCGTCCTTGATCCCTTTTTAGGATCTGGTCAAGTAGCTGTTGTAAGCAAATCTATGAAGCGAAACTTCCTTGGATTTGAGATAGTTCCAGAATATTACAAGTTTGCAAAAAAACGACTCGATAAAAACCTGTACAGAGTTAAAAAATTAAATTAATTTGGATTCTGATTTTTATTATCATCTATCCTTTTTTGACCAATCCTGTCTGCAATTTGTTTTTGCAATTCCTCATCTGTTTTCCCCTCGCATCTTATTCCAAGAGATTTTGCAATGACTTCATTTCGCTGTCTTTCATTTTCAACTGGACCGGAAATATCTACACTATCATTTGAAACTTCTTTCATTTGATTCTGAACATCATTTTTTGCTTTGTTGTATTCACTTACAGCCCTTCCTAACTTTCTTGCAGCTCCTGGAAGATGACCGGTCCCCAAAAACAAAATCAGAGCTACAAAAATAATGATTAACCATTCACCTCCCACTATGTTTTGGGAATACTCAATCATGGTATAGATTAGATACATTTGAAAATTAAACGTAATGCTACTTGGTTTGCCTAGGCTCCATCAAATTCTCTGACCTTTTGTGGCTCTAATTTTTTACGAGCAGTAATTGCTAAAATAGCCACACCAATTCCCACCACACAAAACACCAGATAAGGGGCCTTGTCTCCAAATACCTGTGATATCGGTCCACCTATTGTGGGTCCAATGGCCCAGCCAATTCCAAAAACAGTTTCATACGCACCAATGATTTTACCTGAAATCTCCTTCCTAGTATTGCTGAGAATAATTTCTAGGGTGAGTGGGAAAAATATACTAAATCCAAAACCCATCAATACTAACGCAATTCCAAAGACAATAATTGAATCTGAAACCACAGACAAACCTAATCCTATCGATATTGCAAATATTGCTGTTATCAGAGTATGACTGGTTCTTTTTGAAAGCTTACCTGCTGAAGCTAAAGAGAAAACTCTGGAAACACCAAAAGCAAAATACAAATACAAAATGTCAGTATCTGACATTCCATTGTCATTTAGAAATGCGGGATAAATAGATAGAATTATTCCAAAGGATGATGTGCAAAAAATTAAAAGAATAATAACTTCGGGAAATCGTTTCATTTCTTTTATTGAAGAAATAGAGAATTTTTCGTGGTGGTCTTTTGCACCTTTTTTTGAAACGATAAGAGCAGAGACAAGTGATGTTGCCAAAATAAAAGCAGTTATCTGGAACAAAACTCTGTAGGTAACATCTACCTCTTCTAGAAAGATCGTACCCAAAAGAGGGCCTATCATAAACCCAATGACAAAAAACATTGTAAACCATGAAATGTTTTTGACCCGTTCTTTTTCTGAACTTTCCTTGGAAATTATTGATTCACATGGAGGCCAAAAAAATGCGTGAGCTACCCCTGTCAGTATTCTAAATCCCATAATTTCTGGTACTGATTGTGCAATTGATAGGAGATAGATTGAGGAGGAATTGATCAAAATACCTAATGAAAGTAAATATCCGTTGTTGAATCTGTCAAGGAGAATTCCAACAAATACTGGAATAAACATGTAAGGAATAAAGTTGGCAAGACCAATGAATCCAAGCTCAGAGTATGATGCACCAATTACATTTTTTGCAAAAACCGGAAGTATTGGACCGTGAAGCCCATACGATATTCCAATGATAAGACCAGTAATGTTTACGAGAATCAGAACTTTGTTCATTTGTATGCGGCAACCATTATGGCTCCACCCATAAGATCTTTCTCAAATTCCACGCGTGAAAATTTCTCTAAAAGCAATTCTTCCAGCTTTTTGTTTTTGGGCCATCTTTTGTAAGTCCCATATAATGTGGCAAATTTCAAACCCAATTTTCCACCTGCAATTAGAGCTAGCACTGGAAGTATCATTCGCAAGTAAAATGACACACCAAATCTGATAAATGCCTCATCTGGTTTGCCCAAATCTACAATTACAAATCTTCCACCTTTTTTCAAAACCCGATGAATTTCCGAAATCGCAATTCTAAGATTAATTGCATCACGTAATGAGTATCCACAAAGGACTGCATCAAACTCTTCATCTCTAAATGGAATATGTTCAAACACTCCATTTGCCATATCTGGTTTTGAATCAAAAAATGTTCCAGTATTTTGTAACATCGGAACAAGAGGATCATAAAGAGTTATTGAGATGTCGCCATTGCAAAGATTTGAGGCGGTTTTTGACATGTTTCCAAAACCCGAACCTGCATCCAAAATTTTGTTTCCAGCTAATACCCGTCCTTTAATTCCACGATTTCTATGTTTTACATCTTTTCCTAATGATATGTAGGAATTTACCTTGTTGTAAACAGGAATGATTTCTCGAAGTACGTCAAGAACTTCTCCCCAGTAACTACCTAGTCCCATAAAATTTACACCTCAATTAATCGAAAATTGTGCAGATTACTCTGCAGTAAACTTTGATGCATTTTGAGAATAATTCTTTAAATCTGATTCAGAAATTTTTTCAAAAACTTTATTCTCAGAAGTAACTTTTGCCATTTTTACATGTTCAGTTCCTTCTTTTTGTTCTGCTTTTAGATTAATTGCTGCAATTGCCAAGGCCGCTGCATCTTCAATGGTCATATCTTCTTTGTAATTTTTCTCCAAAAACGCGTTTACGTCTTCAGAGCCTGCACCGATTGCAATGGCCGCATATTGAACAAAGGTTCCACTTGGGTCGGTTACATAGATGGATTCTCCTTTTTGGTCGACTCCGGCAATAATTAATGCAACACCATTTGGTCTTACTCCTGAATACTGTGTAAACTGGTGTGATTGGTCGGCAAGGTATTTTGCCACAGTTCCAACTTCTACTGCTTCATCATATGTCATCTTATTTCCTTGAGAGAAAAGTCTTGCATTATCGACTTGAACCCTGGCATCAGGAATGTACCCTGCTGCTGCTACTCCGATATGAAAATCTACTTGAAAAATCTTCTGAGTTAGATTGCTTGTTTGAAGGGCTCGAGGCTTTTCTTCAACTGCCATGATGACTCCCTGCTTTGTTTTGATTCCAAGGGCTAGGGTTCCCCGCTTTACAGTCTCAATGGCGTATTCGACTTGGTAGATTCTACCATCAGGTGAATACATTGTAGGGGTCATATCGTAGCCACGTGATGCCATCATGATACTGCGAGTTGTCTGCTTTGTCAATTTAAGGGTAATTATCCTGTTTTTTGGCTATAGATATGGAAAAGATTTGGAAATAGTGTTTTAAGCATTAAGGAAGAATATTACTCAAAGAATGAGTACACAACAACTCTTAGAATTCAAAAAAATTATTCGATCAAAGTCAGATATTCCTCAAAGAAAACCAGACAAAGAGGCTCGAAAGCTTTTGTTTTATCTGTTCACTAGCACTAGAGGTGGATTTACTCGTTTGCGAATAATTATGCTATTGCTTGAAAGTCCTCTAAACACACACCAAATCTCACAAGAACTTGATCTGGACTATAAGGCAGTTCAACACCACATGAAAGTCCTTGAGAAAAATAACATGGTCTCAAAAATTGGAGAAAAATATGGTTCAATTTATCATCTTTCTAATTTCTTAGAGTTTAACATAAGGACTCTTGATGAGGCAATTGATAAATTAGACCGTAAGATGAATCACAAAAAAGTCTACATCTAATAAATTCATATATTGCGATCTGGTTTTAACCAAACTTATATAATCGAAGCACTTCACAAGCAAATATCTTGGTAAAGGCAGATCCATTTGCAAATGCAACTAAACAAGTTAATGATGCATGTGATATTCTAGGGATTAAAGACAAAGAACTAAGACAATATTTGGCAATTCCAAACAAAGTTTTGAGAGTTAAAATCCCAGTAAAAATGGATAATGGCAAAATTAGAGTTTTCACTGGATTCCGAAGTCAACATAACAATGACCGAGGTCCCTACAAAGGGGGAATCCGTTATTTCAATCCTGAAGGGGGAATCGAATACATGGAACGAGAAGTGATGGCACTTTCATCTTGGATGACATGGAAATGTGCAATTGTTGATATTCCTCTTGGAGGAGGAAAGGGAGGAATCTATGTTAATCCAAAAACTGAAAATCTTAGTGAAGGAGAACTTGAAAGATTAACCCGAGGCTTTGCATACAAAATATCAGAAATTATTGGACCCCAAAAAGACATTCCGGCTCCTGATGTTTACACAACAGGAAAAGAAATGACCCAAATTATGGATACATTTAGCAAACTTAATGAAAATAGATACTCTCCTGGTGTAATTACTGGAAAACCAATTTCAATGGGTGGTTCACTAGCTCGTAATGTTGCAACTGGCTTAGGTGCAGCATACACTGTTAGAGAAGCAGCCAAAACCCTAAAGGTCAGTCTAAAGGGTGCGAAAGTAGTTTTACAAGGATTTGGAAATGCTTCCACATTTGCTGGAATCTATCTTGAGAAAATGGGTGCTAAAGTTATTGCAGTTAGCGACTCTAAAGGGGCAATTTCAATTCCAAAAGGTGCAAAGACTGAAAAAATTATGGAACACAAAGAAAAAACTGGTTCTGTTGTAGGTTTTCCTGGAAGCAAAAAAATTACAACTGAAGAATTACTTACTACAAAATGTGATATTCTTGTTCCAGGAGCTCTTGAAAATCAAATCACTGCAAAGATTGCACAAAATCTGAAATGTAAAATTATTGCAGAGGCAGCAAATGGACCAACACTACCAGAAGCAGACCCAATAATTTACAAGAAGAAAATTTTGGTAATACCAGATATTTTGGCAAACTCTGGAGGTGTGTGTATCTCATACCTAGAGTGGGTACAAAATAACATGGGGTATTATTGGAGCTTTGATGAGGTAGCACAGAAAATGGAAGGAAACATCACCAAAGGTTTCAAAGATGCATATGCACTTTCCAAGAAACACAAAATTGACATGCGAAGAGCAACTATGGTCTTGGCTGTAGAACGGGTATTAGAGGCATTTAACCAAAAAGGAATCTGGCCTTAAGCAAGATAAGATTCGTAAAAAACCAACTGCTCAATAAATCTAATTTTACCTTTTGTTATTTTTGTTAGTTTTTGTTTAAAGGTTAAATCAATCTTTGTCCTTCTTTGTAAAAGCCTAATGGTTTTTTCTGTTAGGTACTTTCCCTTTTTATCTCCGTCGAATAGAATTATGAGGCGTTCATGTTTTGCAACAGAATCTGCAAAATTAACGACACCACAAAAATTATGAAACTCTAAAATTTTTCCTGAAAAACCAATCTTTCTTAGAGCAGTAGAATCTCGTTTTCCTTCAACTACAACTACACTATCTTTAATAGAATTTAGATGGGATACAAAATTTTTAATTTCGCAAACTTCTTGCTCTGTTACAAGCACACATTGACTTGTGTCTTAACATATTAAGCACTTTTGCTCAAAATCCTCCATGCCCGATGTCCTGTTTGTTCAAAATACTAGGCTTGAGGGTTCTGGTTACCTTGGAGAATTGACATCAGATGATGGTTTCAAAATTCAATCTATCTATGCCAAACAAGAAAAATTACCTGAAAATAATTTCAAGTTAGTTGTAATTTTGGGTGCTCCAGAAAGTGCAAATGATAACCTTCCTTACCTTGAGAAAGAAAAAGAACTCATAAAAAAATGCGTTGAACAGGACATTCCTGTTTTAGGAATTTGTTTGGGTTCTCAAT
>JAWWBZ010000040.1:0-9027 GCA_033720715.1 Nitrosopumilaceae archaeon
TATTGCAATTCCAAAGTAGAGATTTTTGTTTATCATCATGATTTAACGAATAATTGGTCAATAAATACCACAACTCTTCATTATTCTGAAATTGTAAATCTTTCAGGACAATTTTGGTGCTCATAATACGGCAATGAAGGTAGGTTTTGGACAAAAAATACTGTTATGGCATATCTATCTCCCCTTGAAATAATTCCTTTACACTTGGTGCAACGCATGATATCCACGCTAAAATTTAGGAAGAATGATACATTACAAATGAGAAGTAATTTTCTAAACTTACTTTAATAGAAATCGGAAATGGTTGTTTGTTTCATCAATTTGACAATATTCCCATGAGAAATCCATTCAGATTTGGTGATGCTTGTTCTTTTTGAAGCCCATCCAATAGCATTATCAAAATTATCAACCAAAATTGGAGATGATTTCATTGCTTGGCGTACTCCTTCTCGAATCTGCCAAACACCTATAGGGATAGAATATTCAGGTCTTATTTCTCTTAACACCAATACTCCTGCTTGAAGTTTGTTTTTAGAGAGGTATTCAACCACAGCAAGTTTTGCAGCAAAATAAGCGCCTGCTATTTGAGGAGGATGATCAATTCCTCTTGCATCTTCATGATCAGAGCCAAAGCCAAGGATCCCTTTAGAATACCATGCTTCTATCATTTCGAAGATCCATCTATGAGGAAATAAGATAACATAAAATAAATTCCCAAGATGATGGTAAAAGAAAATTTTACACGTATCAATTATATCAAATTCAAGAATTTCTTCAGTTAATGATTTTGAGATAATGTCATCGGTTGCTGTTATACTCCATCTTGTGGGAACTAGTTTTCTTTTTTGGCCTAACATTCCAATGCTTAGACATTTTTGAATTTTAGAAATTTCAATTCCTGAATTATACAAATTTACTATTGCATCTTGAGCCTTTAGGTCTTTGTCATAGAATATTTTTTCAATTTTTTTTGTAGCAGAAGAAGAAGAAAATTTTGCAGATTTTATTTGAGCTACAGGACCAAAGGGAGGACTTTCTCCATCCAAAGAAATGTCGGATACTTTACCATAAAATTCCAAATCAGAATCTATTGGTTTTGAGGACATTGTCATTTCTTGTAAATTTTCTATGTATCTTCCTTCTGTATCATTTACTGATAATTTTTGAATTCCTCGAACTAAATTTAACCGAAAATTTACAATCTCATCAAGTGACTTTCCAACCCAATTTTCTGGACTGTCGAGAATGCCTGTATCACCATGAATAGGAGGAACCATGGGACCTACCTGCACCTTTGGGTAATTATAAGAACCTACAAAAATAGAAGGAGGGCTAGTCCCACTAACTGAATCAGAGGAAAACAAGTTACCGTATTTTGATAAATTTTCATGCCATTTTGTTAATAGTGATTTTCTAATGTCTTGGGATCCTATAGACAACAAAATTAATGATAAATTTGAGACTATTAACTTGACGAAAACAGAGTTTTTACCTAAACCCAATAATGTTTATGGAGCAATTTTTCTATAATTTCATTAAGATGCAAAGAATAGTATCCTTTCTTCCAAGCGCCACCGAGTTAGTTTATGAATTAGGGTTAGGAGATACACTTTTTGGAGTAACTCATGAGTGTGAATTTCCTGAAGATGCTAAAAGGAAACCCCGTGTAATTGATACAATTATAGATTCTAAGAATTTATCCAGTGGGGAAATAGACAAAACAACTTGTAAATTACTAAATGAAGGGAAAGATATTTTCATTCTAAATGAAAAAAATTTGAGAGATGCTAAACCGGACGTAATTATTTCTCAAGAAACCTGCGAAGTATGTGCCGCACATACAAATCAAGTAAGTAGGGCAGTTCAAATTTTACACAAAAAACCCTCAGTATATTCAATGGATCCTCACAACATGAAGGAGATTTTGACCACTGTAATAGAAATTGGAAAGGTGTTGGGGAAAGAAAAAAAGGCAAAGGAAATTCACGAAAAACTAAGGGACAGAATTACAAACATATCAACAAATTTACCTGAAAGAAAACCTAAAGTTCTTGCCATTGAATGGTTAGACCCCTTCTTTACTGCCGGTCATTGGGTTCCTGAAATGATAGATTTGGCAGGAGGAGTTAATCTCCTAAGCCAAAAAGGAGAGCATTCAAGAAGAATGACTATCTACGAGATACAAAAAGCTGATCCTGAAATTATTATTTTAATGCCGTGTGGGTTTGATGTTAAAAGAACAGCAAAGGAATACAATGAGTTGTTAAAGAAGAATCAAAATTGGAGTAATTTGCAGGCAGTAAAAAATGGGAAGATCTTCGCGGTTGATGCAAATTCATATTTTAGCAAACCTAGCATACGCACCATAACAGGATTGGAAATATTAGCCAAAATTATTCACAAAGAAAGTTTTGAAAACCTCAAAATCCCAAAAAATTCATTTGTCAAGTTTTAATTTTGAGAATTTAATTTACATTCAAGCTTGAGCGATTTTACAGTGGCAAAGTAAGTAATTGCCAACACACCAATAGCTGCTAGTCTAATAGGTATTTCATAATAGGTAAGAAATGCCAAGGATGTAGCTCCAACACTTCCAAAAGTGGATATTATTGTAAAACCAATTGGTCCGCAGCTACAAGCTCCTGCGGCAGCACCAATAAATGATCCAAAAACACTTCCTCCAATTTTTTTTGTAGAGTTTTGCAAAATGTTAATCCTGTAAATGTTCATGGGAAGGACTAATGCCGATAACCCTGACAGAACAACAATTAACGAAAAACCAAATTCCGTTCCTTTTGGTATATGACCTGCAACAAATGGATCATAAAATATGTATTCAGACAAAAGCAACAGTCCAAGAAGCATTGATACAAAAAGTGTAATTGCTAAAATGACATATCTAAAATTAGAAAAAACAAGTTTTATTGGCGTTACCAAATTAGATCATGTTATCCATAATTCGCTTAAAAGTACTATATGGTTGGGCACCTTGAAATTGTTCTTGTTGATCATTAGGTCCAACAATTACAAAGGTAGGAGTTGCTCTCACGCCATGTTTTCTTGCTTGATCAGTATTATATTGAACTCTTTTTTGATATTTCCCCGAATCCAAACAACTTTCGAATAACTCCATATCAAGGCCCATACTAAATGCAAAGGCCTTTAATCTTTCAACATTTGCCCAACCGCCATCTATTTGTTCTTCCTGAGCATTGTATAACACATCATGATATTCCCAATATTTCCCCTGGTCTTCAGCACAATATGAGGCCTGCGCGGCTTTTGGAGAATCACGTCCCAAAAATGGAATGTCCACAAATACCAAATTCGCTTTTCCAGTTTCAATATAATTAGCGTAAATGGTGGGTTTTTGATTATGGAACCAATTGTAACAGCCATGACATTGATAATCGCCAAACTCTACGATTGTAATTGGAGCATCCGGATCACCCAAAATTGGAGAACCCATTGCAGTAGAAACCGTTCCATGGTTTCTGGCCATATCCAAATTGACTGTTTCAGATGAAGAAACAGAATAAGACGCTATTGCACCAATTACAATAATAGATGCTATTACTCCAATGATAATTCCTTTCTTTTTCACAAGAAAAATAGTAGAATTTTGTTTAAAAAACTTATTCCAAATTTTTGTGGGAATTTCGTTTAAAAAGGCTTACAAATTTTGCTATTGCGGTGTCAATTGGACATGCCTCACAGGAAGCAACAGAGGAATGTGAATCGAAATGCTTTTCGAATTTTTCTCTAGACTCAAAAACAAGATCACATTTACTACAATATACTTTGGTTACGTTGTGTTTTCTAGATTTGTCCATGTTTTTAATTATTCTTAGTCCTTATAAAGATCCTGCTAAAAGTCATGTTATGAAAAATTTTTTTAATAAAATTATTACAGGTTTTTTTGTTTTTGTTTTTGGAATTGCTTGGTATTGTACCACACAAAATCACATAATTAACAAATCATACAAAGTTGTAGTTTACGATGTATATGGGAAGGAATCAGATTTAGATATTCGAACTAAATTCCAAAACAGCAAAGTGGCTTTTAGCTATATCAAAGAATACCAGGAGATTTTTCCTCATCTAAATTTTTCAGTTGAGCATTCTTTTCCCGAGGTAAAACGCAGGACAATTTTTGAAAAAATATTTAAAATAATTTACAAATAATGGATTTTCATATGAGCTTGATGTTCGACTTCGTATCTCGTTACGAAACCGCAATGGGTACACGAATACATTTCTCCAGGAGGTTTTGCATCCCGTTCAATAACTTTTCCAGAAATGGATCGAATACTAATAATATCATTTGTTGAGATCACAGCGAAATTACGACTTTCGCCAATAGACTCTAGAAATTCTTTGATTGAAGTAATAACTACATTTTTGTCAATGGTTTCTTCATCATCTATTGTTGACAATACAAATTCATGATTTTTTAGCGTAGGTACTGCCGCTACTTGATCAGACACATAAACTACCAATTCACCTTTAATTGCCTCTACGTCCCTACAATCTATTGTAATCATGAATTTTTATGCGATTTAGTGTATTTTAGTTTAACAATAATTTGAAAATGATTATTATGATTGAATTTCTTAATTTTGTACATGAGGGATTCAGAAACTTTTGGAATTGAAAAAGGTCACGGTCAAGAGGTGGTCAGCTGGCTAAATGAACAAGCGAAAGATAAAAAATTTGAGGCTAGGTTATATGGGTATTCTATAAAAACGGAGAACTTTGGAGATTTTGAGATGTTTTCATGGATGGGAGAGGTGCAAATAGCACGAAAATTAATAATTAAAGCAAGTAAACGGTTCAAAATAAAAATTATCGAAGGCGGGTTCAAACCGACAGAAAGAGTTTTTCGAATGAAAAAATTTGATTATGCCAAAGTTCGAAAAGGAGAAAAAACAATTGGTCAGTTAGAATTAGAGATGCCTAGATTCGGAAATCATCAATGGGTAATAAAAAACGAAGAGAGGCAATAAAGAGATTATTGAAAATGGAGAAGGATGCTTTGAAAAGAGTTGGGATAGTTGGAACTGGAATGCTAGGAAATGCTGTGGGTTTGAACTTGTTAGACAAAGGATATACTTTAACTGTGTTTAATCGAACCCAAGAAAAAACGACAGGATTGGAAAAAAAAGGAGCAAAAGTTGCTGCCTCGCCAAAGGAAGTTGCTCAAGAGTCTGACCTGGTATTCACAGTGGTAAAAGATGCAGATTCAGTAAAATCTGTATCATTTGAGAAAAATGGAATTATTTTTGGAAAGCACGATAAATTGATTGTTTGTGATATGAGTACTATCAATCCTTTTGATTCAAAAAATATTGCACAGAAATTTTTGGAACAGGGAATTCCTATGTTAGATACGCCCGTTATGGGAGGTCCAAATGTAGCCATAACCGGAAACCTAGTTATGATGACAGGAGGAGATAGAGTTTCATTTGAAAAATGTAAAGATGTGTTTAAGGTAATTGCTAACAAGGTGTTTCACCTTGGAGAAAATGGAACAGCACACGCAGTGAAATTAGCCATGAATCTTCAAATAACTATGCTTGCATTAGCCTTATCAGAAGGAATTACTCTTGTTAGAGCAGCCAAAATTGAACCAAAAATTTTCTTGGAAATTCTTAATTCAACATATTTTAGAACCGGAATGAGTGAAAACAAGGCATTCAAGATGGTACAAGGAAAATTTGACGCGACATTTACTCTAGAGAATCTCAAAAAAGACATCAACACAATTGAAGAAACATCAAAGACATTTGGTTTGACTCTACCAATGGTACAACGAGCAAAGGAGATCTACGAGAATGCAGTAAAGGATGGATTTGGAAGTCTTGATTATACTGGAATTCTGGCTTACATTAAAAAGATAAATGAAGAAAAGTAATATCCAGATGGCCCTTAAATGACTGAAATTTACCACAAGTTCTATAAGTTACAAGGATAAAATTTCAACATGAGATTAAAAGATAAAGTTTCAATAGTAACAGGTGCTTCCAGTGAAATTGGCAGTGCAATAGCAAAACGGTTCGTGGAAGAAGGATCAAAGGTTATTTTAATTGCAAGAGATCTAGGAAAATTAGAAGCAGTTAGAAAAGAAATTGGCAAAGAAGAATCTACAGTTTCAATGTCATGTGATTTAACTGATGAATCCCAAGTGATTTCCACGGTAAATCAAATTATTGACTCATACGGAAAGATAGACATCCTAGTAAATAATGCAGGAGCGATTAATGACCCAGTGCATTTTCATGAAATGCAAGATTCAGAAATTAAAAAATTAATTGATGTTAATATGTTTGGAATTTTTCATATGACTAAGGCAATTTTAACCAAAATGTCTGACGTAAAAAGGGGTGTAATCATAAACATTGGTTCAATTTCTGGAGATAGAGCAATCCCAAGAGTTCATCTTGCGGCATACTCTGCAACAAAAGCATCCATAACCATGTTCACCAAAGCCATTGCAGTGGAATATGCCAGACGACACATTAGATGCAATAGCGTAAATCCAGGAATAATTAATTCAGGCATGATAAAACCATACCTAGATGACCCACAAGCAAGAAAGATAATTGAAGAAAGAATTCCTTTGGTAAGAATTGGAGAACCAATCGATGTTGCAAATGCAGTTCTTTTCTTAGCATCCGATGAAGCAAGTTGGATTACAGGCGCAATTCTAAATGTTGATGGCGGAAAAACAGCTTCAGAAGGATAGTCCTTTCTGAAGTAATGATTTGGAAAGCAATTGGGCAACACGTAAAGGTTCAGGAATAGAACCTTGCAACGTTATTTCATCTAAAAGGTATTTTGCATCATGTAATGTACAACCTTCTCTTCGAACATAAATTTCTGAAGAGGTTTGTAAGGAGATTTTTTCTCTATTTCCAAGTTTTTGGTATTCTTGAATTTTCGAAATGTAATTTTTGGGAAAATGATGTTTTATTGCCTCTTCAATTCCAAGAGATTCATTGTAAGTTACACCAATGATTGGTAATTGGAGTAGTTCGTGAATTCTCTTAATATCAATTACATTATACATTGATATTATTAGGCCTGAAATCAGGATATAGCTAATATCAGGACGATTCAGGTCATTATACATTTTTAAAATAACATCTGTTGCATCATTTCCGTTTATAGTGGTATTACCAAATACAAATCCATCAATTTGAAAATCTCTTCTCATTACGATTCCAGACAGGATTGATTTTTCTGAATTTTGTCTAAAACTCTCTGCTATTGCTAGTCCTCTAAGTCCTTTTTTCTCAAGATGAAGAGGCCTCATTTTTTCTTCTCCTCATAAATGCTCTATAACTGGCGCCAGTAACACCCATAATTATTGCAGTGATTATAGCCCATAATGCAAAAGAAAGGACACTGGATTCTTCCAATACTTCTTAATGAAAAATTAAACATACAAAGTTTCGTATTCTCTCAACAAGGTGGATCTACCATTGAAACATCTAAATAGATTTGAAGTAGATGGATTTTGTGCCTGAATTAATCTGTGAAGAGTGTGGAAAACGACTTTTCCATGAAAATGAGGATACCCTGAAGATTCAACAAAACATACACGAAAAGTTCTGTCGAAAAAAAATGGGAGAGACTCATAGTTATATGCACAGAGATGGGGGTCACATTACAACCTTTGATTCCGAAAGAGAATACGATGTCAGTGGTAACCCAGTTTTAAAAAAATAAAGAGTAACTGATACGAATACCTCAAAATTATATGCTGGGAATTAAAATGAACAAAAGTTGGACAAAGAAAATTATTACGATGTCATTGTGGTTGGTGGAGGTCCTGCTGGGTCCTCTTCAGCATACCAAGCTGCTAAAAATGGACTTAAAGTTGCATTATTAGAAAAAGAAAATTCTATTTCTGAAACAGTTAGAACAAGTGGAGTAACTTGGATAAAAAATATTAAAGAATTTGAAATACCCGATAATTGTTTTAATCCAATCAAAAATTATTCATTTTGTTCTCCCAATAATGAGGTAACGATAAGCGATAAGATTGCACAAGCTGCAGTTTTGGATGTTCGAAAGACATATCGTTGGTTAGCACAACAAGCAGAGAATTTTGGAGTAGACATTTTTTTAAAAACAAACGTCAAAGAGGCAATAAAAAACTCCAAGGGAGACATAATAGGGGTTAGTGCAAACGACTCTAAAGGAATTATAAAATTTTTTGGTAAAGTCATAATTGATGCTAGCGGTTTTGGATCAGTGGTCTCAAAATCCATGGGATTTGTTTCTCAGTGGAAACGCTTTGGAGCAGGTGCAGAATACGAGGTAAAAGCAGAAAAGGTGGATCCTGAAACATGGTGGTTGATGGTTGGACAAAAATACTCACCTGCGGGATATGCATGGATATTTCCTGTAAACAAGGAGATTGTAAGAATTGGTGTTGGGGTAGGCAAACCAGATTCAGACATCGACCCAACTGAAAGATTAAAAGAATTATTGGAGTCTAAGGAAGGCCCCATCAAAAATTTAGGAAAGATAACTCCAATCGAATTTCATTATGGGTTGATTCCAAATGACGGGTTATCGAGAAAAACTGTTTACAATAATCTGATTTTAGTAGGTGACACTGCAGGTCAAGCGAATCCCCTTGTTCTTGAAGGAATTCGTTACGCAATAAAATTTGGTCGGGTTGCAGGAGATGTTGCTTCAAAGGCCATCCAATCAGGCAAAACAGACGAAGTGGCCCTTTTACCATATGAAGAAAATTGGAAAAAAGAGATTGAGGCTAAAATTCGTTCCGCTGGCAAAGTTCAAGTTAGATGGATTGGTCTTTCAGATGAACAATGGGATAAGGAGTTAGACATTATCAAGGAATTAAAACCAGAGGAATTTTTGGATTTTATAAAAGCAGATTTTGGTTTGTCTAGTATGTTAAGGCTTGCAACTCATCATCCAAAATTAGCAGTAAGACAGCTTTTTGGATTGGTGAAAGGATTGGGAAAATAACGTTATCTTACTGCAAAGAAA
>JAWWBZ010000041.1:0-8953 GCA_033720715.1 Nitrosopumilaceae archaeon
AAAAACCATCCTTTCATTTGCTTTTGTTCTTGTCTTATTCTCATCAATAAATTCATCATTTGCACAATCAGAAGATAAATTAGTAATTTTAGAGACTAACCAAGGAAATATTGTAATTGAACTTTTTCCAGAAGATGCTCCAAACCATGTTAATAATTTTATCAATCTCACCGAAAGTGGATTTTATGATGGAGTTCTTTTTCATAGAATTATTCCAGGATTTATGATACAAGGGGGAGACCCAAATACCAAAACTGAGGATACTAGTACATGGGGTACAGGTGGACCTTCACATTCTGTAAATGCTGAGTTTAACGACATTAAACATAACAGAGGTATTGTATCAATGGCTAGATCTCAAAACCCAGACAGTGCGGGCTCACAATTCTTTATTGTTCACCAAGACTCTAATTTTTTGGATCAACAATACACAGTTTTTGGAAGAATAGTTACGGAGGATAGTTTTGAAACTTTGGACAAAATAGCATCAGTTGAGACCGGCCAAAGAGACATACCGGTTGATATTGATAAAGTAAAAATTATCAAGGCTACCACAATCACCCGATCCGAAATTCCTGACTTACTTGACTTTGGTGATCCTGAACGAGTTAGTGCAAGTATGGATGTTCCACCCCAACCTCTAGAGGGAACAGGAAATCAATTGTATGAAAATGAAGAACTTGACGTGGTTTTTAGCGCTCCTGAAGGTTGGTTCCTGCAAGAACCACCCAAAGCAGATGAAAATACTCCTGATGTTGTAGCTGTAGGACCAAAAATAGGTGAAATTAACTCTGTAATCTCCTTAAGAGTTATCGAAAAGGATGGAAAAAGTTTTGATGATTTCATAGCTGAAAAAAATGAATTACTTCAACAAGTTGTCTCAACGGGCAGCCTAGAAGTCATTTCCCAAGAAAAAACAACAATTAACGAAAGAGAGGCATATGTTACTGATGCTATCGGAGTTTTTGAAACTAACAACCAATCTTTTGACGTAAAATTCAAGGAAATTACAATTATGGGTCATGATAAATTTTACACCTTTGCATATAGTAATGGGGTAGATGATTTTGAAAATCAACTTCCCAGATTTGATGACTCAATTGACTCGTTTCAAGTTTTATCTGAACCTTCTGAAGATTCCAATGTAAATTTGGGCGAAGGCGGGGGATGTCTAATTGCGACGGCCACATTTGGTTCTGAGCTGACACCCCAAATACAACAGTTAAGAGAATTAAGAGATAGTACCGTCCTTTCTACTCAATCAGGAAGGGCATTCATGACTGGATTTAATGAATTCTATTATTCATTTTCCCCTGAAATAGCTGATTTTGAACGTGAAAACCAACTTTTTAAAGAAATAGTAAAAATTACAATTACTCCAATGTTAACCTCATTATCAATTTTGAATTATGTCAATATTGATTCAGAGATAGAAATGCTAGGTTATGGAATTAGTATTATTGCATTGAATATTGGAATGTATTTTGTAGCCCCTGCCATTCTAATCAATAAATTTAGAAAATAACAAAAAACAAACCTAGAATGATCATAAATTTAAATCACTAATGCCTAATATCACTATGAAAGTAGAACGAATAACAAAAAACGAATTAGCATCCTATATTGAAAATACTGCAAATATTAGAATTGATAGCACTCTAGAAAGTGCTTTTGAAATGGCAGAAGAAGTTCATTCTGATATTAAAAGAGAAGATGGTTCATCATCGTTTTTAGAAACTCATGTGTGGCCCGTTACATTAGATGTTATAAAACATTATCAGACTACTACAAACCTTCTTACAACTCTTCAAATATCATCAGCCATTCTTCATGATGTAATGGAAGACAACGACAGGATCTTGGATGTATACACCTCCCATGCATATGGATTCGATGCATATTTTAGACATAGATTTGGTGAGTATGTTTACAATGTTGCAAACACACTAAAAACAAAACCTCTTGAAAATTACTCTGGTTCCAATGAAGAAGAACAAAAATTATCTAGGTTTTCTGATTACTGTTCAGTTCTCTCAAATTCAAAATATGACATTAAAATTATCAAACTTGCTGATAGATTGAACAACATGAATTTTATCTCCCAAATACCAAATCATGAAAAAATTAAAAGATATCTAAGAGAGGCTGAAGATTTTTACATTGCATTTTCTCTTTTTCCACCACAAACAATTCATTATTACAATGAAATCAGAAAGGTATACGATGAACTAAAAAGCATAAAGATTACAGTTTAATTTTATCCATATTGATAATGAATTCCTTTTTCCCCACGTGGATGTTTCCAGTCAGTTTCTTGTGAACATGTTCCACAATCAACACATCCCTCATGCTGTATCATTACCCTTCCATCCTCTTCACTATAACATTTAGCAGGACACAAAATCACAATTTTCTTCATAAATTCACCTTCAGAATTTAGAACTTTGATATGAGATTCATGGTCATCATTATAACTTAATTTAGCTATTCTATCTGCAATTGATGGGATGGTAGGGGAATATGTTGTGGAAATAGTTGTTCCTAACCTTTCAGCTAATTGAATGGGTACTTTGACATAAGTATCCTCTGATTCTATCATTGGGAGAAGTTTGTCATATCCTAAAATATTTGCAAACTTTACTGCAATTCCCCTAAAGGTTCCACTAGACATCATTTTGAGAATTGGACCATACCTTGAACCGATAATATCTTTTGGAACATCTTTTGCTGCATCAAGAAAAATCTTCAGATAATCCTTATCAATTTGCTTCATGTCTAAGGTATACGGACTTTCTTCTACTAACTTAGTATAGTATTCTCCAAGATATTTTTCTGAAAAATCATCCTTATCTAGTGCTCTAGCTACCGCATTTGCTGCATTGACTCCATCATCAATTCCTACATTTAGACCTTCTATTCTAGGCCCAACAAAAACTCCGCGTCCTGCGGAGTCTCCAACAAACAATATATTTTTAAAAAATGGTTTTTCCATCCTACATCGTTTACCATCAGGGACTAATTTTGCACCATACTCTGTTTCAACATAATCTGTTCCAAAAGTTACTCCAAACTTCTCTGCCATTTGGTTTTCAATTTTAGAAAGTCTTTCTTGAATTTCCTCGTTGGTTTTGTATTTACCTGAATCAATTAGTTCTTTCCTTCCACTTGAAGAAAGTGAAGATTCTCTAAATTCTGACCAAGTTTTAATCAATTTGGCTACTCCAAAACGTATTCGGAGTTGTTCTTCTTGTGGTAAACTTTTATCGATTTCTTTTTTGATTGGAATTACATCTTTAATGAATTCACTTACTAGAGGGTTTTTAATCAAAGCATCAATTAATCCATAAGGTTCCACGGGATTTCTCATTAGAGAATCAAAATGGTATACCGCTCCCAAAGACAGAGTATCACGATTTGTATAAAGGAATCCTCCTCCAATATGATTAAGAGTAATATCACCTGCAAACAAATGTGCCGCTCCTTCATCTGAACTCACTCCAAATCTTTGATCAATAATTTCCTCAGGAAGTTTTACTATTACTTTAACTCCTTGATATAATTGGGTAGGAATAAATTTTTTCCTAGCACCTACCATCTCTGCTACTTCGGAATTTACTCCATCAGCGGCAATTATTGCCTTGACTTCAAACTCTTCAAGTTCATCTGTTTGTATTATTGCTTTAGTTCCATTCCAAGAAATGGAATTTACATGAACTCCAGGAATTATACCTCCACCAATCTTTTCAGCGGATTCAACAGCTTGTTTTGCAAACCAGGAATTGAGTTTATTCATGAGCACTGAACAACCAAAATTAGCTTGATAATCATGAGCCTCTGTAAGGTCCATGGAATATTCTTTATCCTTAGAAGTTGAATGCAGTATGTATTTTGTTATTTTTCTTTCATACGGAGCCTCTTCAAGAAAATTCTCATAAAGATCATCGACATTATTTACATTTCCTTTTTTTGGTTTTTTAGAATACAGAATTCCTCCTGAAATATTTTTTGAGCCTATCGTTGTCCCAGCTTCTAATAATATTGCCTGTTTTCCAAGTTTAGATAATTGTTTTAATGCTGCAATTCCAGCTGAACCTCCGCCAATTATTGCTACATCATATTTTTCCAAAACCAGTCAAGCCTCAACAATTTGAATCTGTTTTTTTATCTCCTCAATTAAAATTGGAATAACATCCTCCATTCTACCTTTTATGAAAATATCACATTCATTTTTTATGGGAGCATCTTCATCTGGATTTATTGCTACAACAAACCCTGAATCTTTCATTCCCCATACATGTTGCATTGCTCCACTTACACCGGCAGCAATGTATAACATTGCACTTGTTTTATGACCACTTGTTCCAATTACTCGATCTGGAATCATATACTTTGAATCTAAAGACTGGCTGATTGAAAATGGTTTTTTTGATATTGGTAAAGTAATACCAATTTCAGCATTCAATTGTTTTGCAAGTTGCTCGATAAGTTTGATGTTCTTTTCAGGTTCATCTTTAATTCCTCTACCAAAACTAACAATGGTTCTAGGAGTATCAAAATCGACCTCACTTTTTATAACCTCACGGCTAATTACCTTAACTTTAAGATCTTGTTCATCTATTTTTGGAATAAATTCAATCACTTTTCCCTCTCTTGTTACATCAGGTTCAATTGGTTCAAATACTCCAGGAATAATGCTGCAGGCTTGTGGATGATAATCCCGTTTAAAAGCTGGGTTACGATTATCTAAACAAAGAATTGTAGTCCACAAAAATCCTGAAAAGTCTGGCCTATACATCTCTAGAGTTTTTTCATAAGTTTCTTTTGCACCACCTGTTTTTTGTTGATGGGACATTTCAATATCTTCTATAACAAGTTGATTAATATCAGAAGCAAGTCCAGATTCAAGCTCTGCCAAAACAGTGGATGACAAATGTCGTCCAATACTATCGGCGGCAAAAAACATGTATCTAGGACGTTTAAAATCTACAGCATATTCTGGTTCTATCTGTCCCCCAATTTCGGTATCGTTTGCAATTTGGCTAATTACTTTAGTGTAAATGGTATTACGAATTTCCTCTAATTGTGGATGATCACAATAAATTACGGAATCTGCACCAATTTCGATTAATTCTTTTGATAGTTCTTTAATCTTGTTTCCCAAAACAACGGCAACAACTTTTTCTTTTGAAGAGTAATTTTGATTAAATTTATCCATTAATCTTCTAGCCTCACCTATCATCTCTTTACTGACAGGGAGTAATTGACCTTCTTCAATTTCAATTACAACATACAGATGACGGTATTTTTCTGACATTATTTAATCACCATAGCCTCAAGAGCCTCTTTCATTTTACCTACAACTTTTTGAATTTGGGTAGGATCCAAACCGTCCACAACTTCAGCACTTCTAGTAGCAGTTGATTTTGGAACTCTCTCAACTTTGTAAACTATAGTAGGTGATCCTGGAAGTCCAACCAGAGTTTTATCTACACCTAATTCATCAGCATTAAAAATTTTGAAAAAGTCTTTGAAATTTTTAGCTCGCTCTTTTGCTTCCTTTTGATATTTTTGAAAGAATAATCTCTGAGACACTGTATTATAACTTGATTTGAAGGTAGGATCAATTGAGATAAAAACTGGCAAAGGTGCTTCTACTTCCTCAATTACATCTGGTGCACCTTGTAAGCTTATCAATCGTTTTGCTCGGATAGTTCTATTTTCTAAATCTACACTATAACTTGTAACATTTCCCAAAAAAGTAAAACCAAGCTTCCAAGCAGTCTGTGGTCCAGTTTGTCCGGTTTCCCCATCAGAAGCTCTGTGTCCTGCAAAAACGATGTCCATTTTTCCTTGCATTTTTTCTATTCCCACCCTTAGGACTTCCGCAGTCCCTAAAGTATCGGCTCCTGCAAAAATTTTATCACTGTACAAATGTAGTTCTTCAGCATCCGAAATTTCCTGAGCCTTCTGCAAAGCTAAATCAGCTATTGGAGGACCCATCGTTCCAATGGAAATTTTAGCATCATACATTACCTTGGAATAAAAGGCAGCTTGAGCAGCAATAGCACTGTGAGGACCTAGGGTATTTTTGGTCTCTGCCCTGTTTAGTGTTCCATCTGGATTATAACTTACATTTCCTTCTGAAAAATCTGGCTCTAATTTTATGATCACAGCCACATTTAGTGACAACAGTCTGGGGTGAAACTTGTTATCATAAATGGTTTTCCTAAAATTTCATGAAAAAATCAACTTATTACGAATTTACCAAACGTCATCTACTTCATCTAAAACCTTGTATTCCTTGACAGGTACTCTATCTGAAAATTTTAATCGGGAAATATCTCTATCAAAGAACATATCAATAGTCCAATCTAAAAGCACTCTTAGACGTTTATCCCACCTAGGAATTTTTGAAATGTACACGTTTCTCCATAACGCCCAAGCCCAAATACCACTAATGTTCATCCCAAATATTGAAGCAACACCATTTCTTTTACCAATTATTGCCATCTGCCCCCTTGATTCGTATTCAAACTTCTTCATATTTTCATTTGTGATTAGAGCATGCAAATTATAAGCAGCAGTTTTAGCTTGTGCCTCGGCTAATTGAGCAGTAGGTGGAAAGGGTCTCTTTGTTTCTGGATCAATGAACAAGGCACAATCTCCAATCGCAAAAACTCCAGGAAAATCTTGTACTTCTAAAAAGTCATTTACTATAATTTTTCCTCTTTCAGTTTTAAACATTGATCTCTTAATGGTATTTACTGGTGTTACACCCGCAGTCCAAATCACTGTTCTTGTTTGTATCGCTTCTATAACTGCTATATCTTCCTTTTCTGAGTTATCAGGAATCTTTTTCATCGTTATTTCATAACCATTAAAGCTTGTAACAGCAGTTTTTAATTTAATCTCAATACCATGTTTGGTTAGTAAATTATGAGCAAACCTTGCTAGTTTTTCACTAAACCCTGGTAAAATATTTGGAAGAGCTTCTAAAACAACGACCTTAATCTCTTCTTTTTTTATTTTTGAATAATATTTTCCAGCGTCTAACAATAAATCCATTAACTCTCCAGCAGTTTCTATACCTGCAAAACCTCCACCTACAATTACAAAAGTAAGCAGGCTTTTTCGGAGAATAGGATTTGATTCATTTTCTGCTTGCTCGAGCATTTCTATTACTCGATTTCGAATAATCATGGCATCATTGAGAGTCTTTATTGTGTAGGCATGTTTTTCAACATCACTCATTCCAAAAAAGTTAGTCTCACTTCCCAAAGAAACTACTAGAAAATCATAATGAATCGAGACCCCTCTTTTCTCATCTGTACCCCACAAATTTACAACCTTCCCGTATGGGTCAATATTTTTAATTCGTCCCTCATAGAAAGTGGTTTTATTGATAATAGTTCGGATAGGCATTACAATATGCCTAGTTGCGAGCATTCCAGCTGCCACCTGTGGTAGCATAGGTGTGAATAAAAGATAGTTATCTTCACTAATTAGAACAATCTCAACGTCATTATCATTTTTGAAATACTCTTCTAGTTTCCTTGTGCATTCTACTCCACCGTATCCTCCCCCTAAAACAACGATTTTTCTCTTTTTTTCAGCCAATAGGTAATACCTGAAAAAATTACCGAATATATCCTATGAGTTTTAATTTTAACAGAAAACCAAAATTTAGGCTGTTCTTAAGATCTCAGAATGAAGGATTTCATAAGCTCTTGACGAATCTTTTTCATTTAGGATTAAAATGATGTTATCCTGACTGAAAAAGGCATTAACCAATTCAATACCATTAGCATGTAAAACCTCTGCTACATAAGAAACCACGTCAGACTTGTTCTGAGTGGGAGGGATTGAAATTCGTATTTTGGCCAAACCAGTACTGAAAATATCTTGTTGATTAGGAAGAGTTTCAAAAATTCGACGGACATCATCCAAGTCTTCTGTAAGAAATCTAAACGAATCTGAGGATCTAAAAAAGTCATAATTACTAGTAATTTTTGAAAATTTATCCAAAATAGTCATTGGGTCGACACCCTGAGAATCTTTTACCGAAAATTTAATGTCAACAATGCCATCTGTTAAAGCCAATCTTGCATTTTTCAAAACTGATTTTTCTTCCAAATCTTCTTTAACTTCCAAAGAATCTGCAAATCTTTTGATGGCCACAACAATGGTATTCAGGTTAACTTGATTCCCAAGAATTCTTTCCACATCTGGTTGGATTTTCACGGCTAGGGCTGTATAGTTAATCAAATCCATTTTCATACAATCAAAAACTGAACGATTTCTGGTAATTATCTCCCTTACAACCTCAGGGACGGATGTGGTAGATAGCCTCATTAAATAATATTATATAATGTCAAATATAATAGCATTTTGTAAAAATTCAATCTAATGTAAGTAATATTTATATAATGTCATATATATTACATATAGTAGATAAATATGACAATATTTGATGATGAATTCAATCGAATCTTCAAAAGAATGTCCAATTCTTTTTTAAACATAGATGATATCTTTGAAGATTTCAAAAAAGGAACCACAACTGGTCCATATTATTACGGTTATACTATGACCGTTGGTCCAGATGGGAAACCTGTTGTTAAAGAGTATGGGAATGTTAAACCAGATTTAGTTTCTGCATCTAACGTTCGCGAACCAATGGTAGATTCCATTGTTGATGAAAAAGAAAAGAAAGTAAAACTTGTAGCAGAAATGCCTGGAGTTGAAAAGTCCGATGTGAAAATTGTAGTACAAGACAAACAAGTGCACATTTCAGCTGAACGTGGAGAGAAAAAATACCACGTAAATGTTCCAATCAAAAATAAAGTGGATGAAAACTCTGCAAAGGCATCTTACAAAAACGGAATACTGGAATTGGTATTCAATCTAATTAAGGATGAAAAACCAAAAGGAAAAACGGTGGAGGTTGAATAAA
>JAWWBZ010000042.1:0-8366 GCA_033720715.1 Nitrosopumilaceae archaeon
ACTTTACCTCAAATAGAAAATTTGATGGATATTTGTGGATTTGATATTAAACAAATTTGGTTAGATGAGGATAAAAATTATTCATTAACATTAGCATCTAAAAAATCTTTATGAGTTTTCTACACACCTGAACCCAGAAAATAACCATCTTTCATCTAGTCTGAAAAAATTCCTATAGCTCCCTCTAATCGACATTTTTGGAGTTCCAAATGAACCTCCACGAAGGACCTTTTGATTCGTAAACCATTTGTCATTATATTCATCAAATCCTGTTTTAAAACCTGGATATCCCATAAATTCAGACGATGTCCACTCCCAAACATCTCCTATCATTTGATGACAACCATAATGACTTGAACCGTCAGGATATGTACCGATTTCTGTTACTCCCCAAAGGTGAGAATCCAGAAGATTGGCTTGACGGACAGTTGGAATACTGCTTCCCCATGGAAAGATTGTCTTTTCTTGTTTTTGTTCGTCCCACAAAGCTGCCTTTTCCCATTCTGCCTCTGTAGGTAATCTCTTTCCTGCCCACTTACAAAACGCATCTGCTTCGTAGTAACTTACGTGGCAAACAGGTTCGTTTGGATTAATTTTGCGTAATCCAAGAAAATCTCTAACCATCCATTGATCATCTATTTTTTCCCAATACATTGGGGATTTCCATTCATTTTCTTTCACCTTTTCCCAACCATCTGATAACCAATACTTGTAAGAGCTATATCCCCCATCTTCCATAAATTCAAGGTATTGTTTGTTGGTAACTGGAAATACATCTATTTGATAGTCGTTTAGGAATACCTTATGTTCAGGTAATTCAATATCATAACAAAAACTCTTACCATTATATCCCATTGTGTAAACTCCTCCCTCAATTTTCACAGAATTTGTTTCTATTTGGATTGGGTTCGGTTTTTCTTCTTTTTTGACAGGTTTGTACTGTTCAGCCAAGAGATGTTGCAGGTCATATATTAGTAATTCTTGATGTTGACACTCATGATGAAAACCCATGACGATTAACCGAGTTTCTTCATTGCTTAGGGATTTTGATTTTATGAAATTTTCAACTCTTTGATTAATGTGATTGAAATACTGAAAGATTTGATCAACTGTAGGTCTTGAAATTATTCCACGAGACCCTTTATCAGAAGGAACTCCAAATTGTTGATAGTATGAATTTAGATACTCTGAAAATTCTTTAGAGTAAAATTCATAATTTTTGTCTAATTTACTCAAAATCGCTTCATAAATCCAACTTACGTGGCCAACATGCCATTTTGGAGGGCTCATGTAAAATGCCGTTTGAACAACAAAGTCATCTTTTTCAAGAGTTTTAACTAATTCTAAAGTACGATTTCTTGTTTCTCTGAATTCCTTGAGCAATGGATTTTCTTGCTCTTGCTCAGGATTTGAGGTCATTAATTATGGATTTCATTTGGATTATTATTATTTTTGTCCAAAACCTTAGTCTTTAATTGTCCACATGCTGCAGAGATCTCTGTACCTTTTTCTACTCTAACTGTGCAATTAATACCTGCATTATACAAAATTCTTTCAAACTCAATAACGTTTTTTCGAGATGGACGTTCAAATGTTTTTGATGTTGGATTTAATGGAATTAAATTCACATGTGACCCATTATCTTTTAAGAGCAGAGCCAACTCTTCTGCAATTTCTGGAGTGTCATTGATTCCCTCTATCAAAGCATACTCAAAGGTTACACGACGCCCTGTTTTTAGGAAATATCTTTTTCCTGCATCTATCAATTGTTTTACTGAATTTGAAGGGGCTGTTGGAACTAACTCTGTCCTTAAATCATCATTAGGTGCATGAAGAGAGATTGCCAATCCAATTTGCAAATCTTCATCAGCTAATCTATCTATTCCAGAAGTAATACCTATTGTTGAAATAGTAATGTGTCTTTGACCAATACCAAATCCGCGAGGATGTGTTAATAATTTAATGGCCCTTAATGTTTCTGAAAAATTAGCTAGCGGTTCTCCCATCCCCATAAAAACAATATTTGTTACGTGTTGGCCTCTTTCTTGTAACATTTTTGCAAAGAAAATGACTTGCGCCACAATTTCTTCTGCTTTCATGTTGCGCTCAAGGCCCATTTCACCAGTTGCACAAAATACACATCCCATAGCGCAACCAACCTGGGTGGATACACAGATGGTAGACCTAGGATGTCCAAGTAGTTTTCTTGATTGATATTGCATTAAGACCGTTTCAACTAATGCATTATCATCAAGATTTAGTAAAAGTTTAGTTGTATCTCCGTCTTCACTTGTTATTCTGTGAATTTCTTTAGCCGATCCTATTGTGAAACCTCTACTTACAAGTTCTTTTCTAAATTCTGCAGGTAGCTGTTTGATGTCTAAAATAGATTTGGGAAATTTGTAATAAAGTGCATAAAGAATTTGGTCTGCACGATAACGCGGTTGCCCCATTTCTTTTACAAGTTGTTCCAATTCTTCTGGAAGGAGGCGATAAAGATCAGTCATGGTTTTTCAAGATGAATTCAACTAATTATTTGGTTAGTTTTACAATATCTAATATCCCCTTGCAAAAATGGGCTTTGAGGAACTTTGACCACCACAGTAAACACATTTGTTATCTTTATTTTGAGAATCAAATGGAATTACTCGTATATCTGCCCCCGTTTCCTCTTTGATTTTTTCTTCACATTCTTGGTTTCCGCACCAATGAGCTTTCAAAAAACCCCCTCTAGAAATTTTGGATTTAAAATCTGAATAATCTTTTATTTCTATGGTAAATTTTTCAGCTTGCTGTTTTGCTACTTCAAGCATCTGCATTTGAATTTCTTCTAAAATTAAATCTATTTTTTCAATTTCATCCAAAGATAAATCTAGTTTTTCTTTGTTGAATCTTTTTGCAACCACTACTTTTTGTTTTTCTAAATCCTTTGGACCTATCTCTACTCGAATGGGGACTCCCTTCATTTCCCAATCGTTGAATTTGTATCCAGGAGAAAGCTCATTTCTATCATCAATTTGCGTCCTAATGGTTTTAGCTTCTAGCTTTTTTTGAATTTCTTCTGATTTTTCAATAACTCTCTTTTTATCTTCATCCTTATTGTAAATAGGGACTATTACTACCTGTATGGGGGCAACTTTTGGAGGAAGTACCAGACCTTGATCGTCCCCATGTACCATAATCATTGCTCCTATTAATCTCCATGATACTCCCCATGAAGTTTGCCAAGCAAAATGCTCTACATTATCTTTGTCTGCAAATTTTACTTCAAAAGGAATTGAAAAATTCTGTCCTAGAAAATGAGAGGTTCCCATTTGTAATGCTTTGCCATCTGGCATTAATGATTCCATTGTGGTGGTGTAAACTGCACCCACAAATTTCTCCTTCTCACTTTTTATTCCTGTAATTACTGGGATTGCTAATTCTTCTTCAACTGTATTTTTGTAGATTTCTAAAATTTTTAGAACCTCTTGTTTAGCTTCTTCTTCTGTAGTGTGCACAGTATGCCCTTCCTGCCAAAGAAATTCAGAAGTTCTAAGAAATGGCTTGGTTGCTTTAATCTCTGCTCTTAATGCAGTATTCCAAAAATTAATCTTGAGAGGTAAATCTCTCCAACTTTTTATCCACTTTGAATAAAGAGTGTATGCTAAGGTTTCGGACGTTGGTCTTAGGGCTAATCTGTCTCCCACTTCATTGGTTCCTGAATGAGTAACCCAAAAAACTTCGGGATTAAATCCTGCAAAATGCTTTTTTTCTTTTCCTAGGAGAGATTCTGGAATAAGGACTGGAAGGAATCCATTTCTAATGCCATTTTGAGAAAATTTCTTGTCAAAAGTATTTTTTAGGGATTCCCATATTGAATACCCGTCGGGTCTAAGAACAATTAATCCTTTAACCGGGGCATAATCTGCTAATTTGGCTTTTAAAACTACTTGTGTATACCATTCACTAAAATCATCACTTTTTGAAACCGAAATACCAACACTTTCTTTTACCAATTCAAACTTTCAGAATGTATTTTTACTAATGAGCCTTTCGTGCAGTATAGAAATTGCAATCCTTCTTTTTCTTATTTGAGAGGATCACCTTTGCAGAAGACTTGCCCTGTCACTCTGCTTTGAAAGTTAGGACATACAAAGCACTGGATGAACTGAATTTTGTCTTCCAAAACAGGACAATCTACATACTCTTGCTTCATTCGTTTTAGCATTTTTGGGCTAACTCCTTTTAGCTTCAGCTTCCCCTTTTCATCCATCATTCCAGAGTCCTGAAGTTCTGCTTTTAGTTCTTTTGATAACTTTTGTTTTTCTTCTGTTGTTTTAATATCTACTTCATATTTTCTTTCTAACTCATCGCTCATGTTTTACCCCCTCTATGCCTCGATTTATTACTAGCGCTTTTTTTATTTAAAATCTAAATTTTATTTAAAAGGAATTCAAAAGAATAGTAACTTCTATATCTTTGATGGGTCAAAAAATTTTATGGCTCGGGTGATGATTGTTGAAAATATTGAAAAACCACTTTGGATGGCAAAGAAACTACTATCTGCAATCAATTATGAAATAATATTTGAGACTGGAAATGGATATGAAGCAATTGAAAAATATGACCTAATTAAACCCGATCTTATTTTGTTAGATCTTGACCCCTCAAAAAACACTGGTCTAAATATCATTCAAGAAATTAAAAAGAAAAATTCAGAATCTAGAATTATTGCTCTAACCAGAAATTCAAACCCAGAGGTAATCCAAAGATGTATTGATTATGGTGCATTACAATGTATAACCATTCCAATAAACATGAAAGACTTTGTTTCTATTTTATCTGGAATTGAAAATTTCTCAGAAACAAAATCAGAAGTAAGCCCCCTAATAATTGAAGAATCTTAGGGAATTTTCACCAAAGAAAATTAATAGAAACGATCAAAAAAATGAAATAATCTAAAATGTATTCTTAACTTTAATATAATTAGATTATTTTGTGGAAAACAGAAACCAATTGCTAGTTATTTTTGACGTTGAAGGAGTTCTATATGATGCTGAATATTTGCCCATTCTTGCGGAAAAATTAGGAAAAGAAAACGAAATTTGGGAAATAACAAAAAAAGGAATTCAGGGAGTCATTAATTGGGAGGAGGGTCTAAGAACCAGAGTCGAGGCTCTAAAGGGACTAGATTTTGAAACATGTCAGAAGATAGCTGACGAACTTCCTATTATGACTGGAGCAAAAGAAGCTTGTCGAGTTTTAAAAGCAGCAGGATGGAATTTAATGGCAGTATCCGGAGGTTTTACGATTATGACTGATAGGTTGCAAAAAGAATTAGGTTTGGATCATGTCTTTTCAAATGAGCTTGTTTTCAAAAATGGCAAATTAGATGGCGTCAAGATAAATGTCGATTCAGACAAGGCAAAATCTGCTAAGATAAAAATTGCAGAATGGAATGAAACCAAAGAAAATATTACATGTGTTGTAGATGGGGCAAATGACATTAAATTATTTGATGTATGTGGATTAGGTATTGCCTTTAGAGCTCAAGATCTTGTTAAAGACCTGGCAACAACAACCTTGGAAGAGAAAGATCTTTCAAAAATTCTTGATATAATAAATAAACACTACAAAATTGAATTAGAAACTCCTACCCCAGCATAACCCATATTTTGTTGTGCCAATACAATTATCATACTTGGAAATAATACCGGTAAAAATAGAAAAAGAAATTCAATTTAAAGATGATCTCATTGACTTGATTTCAAACTCCGTCAAAATTCTTGAAGGTGATATTTTGGTGGTTGCCCAGAAAATAATTTCAAAGCAGGAAGGACGAATGGTAGATCTGTCTACAGTCCAACCCTCATTGTTAGCACACGGGATAAGTTCGCAATATCAAAAAGACCCTCGTATAGTAGAATTGATTCTGTCTGAATCCAAGAAAATTATTCGGATGGAACATGGGGTGATTATTGTTGAAACACATAATGGATTTATCTGTGCAAATGCTGGAATTGACGAGAGCAATGTTAAAGATGGATTTGCAACTTTACTTCCCAAAAATTCTGACACCTCTGCAAAAAAACTTCAAAATAAAATAAAAGAAGTTTTAGGAAAAAATGTCTCAATAATAATTTCTGATACTTTTGGACGCCCATTCCGAATGGGTCAAACTAATTGCGCTATTGGTATTTCGGGGATTAATCCAATTTTAGATTATACGGGAACCCCTGATGTGTTTGGGAATATTTTACGTGTTACGGCAATTGCGATAGCTGATGAACTATGCTCAGCTGCTGAATTGGTAATGGAAAAAACAAAAAAATCACCCGTCGCAATTATTAGAGAATATCAATATTCCAAAGGGAATAAAAATATTCATGATTTAATTCGTCCTGAACAAGAAGATCTTTTTCGTTAGTCTCCATTTTTCTTAATAGGGCTAGCTAATCTGAAATAGATTTTAATATGACAAACCGAGAATTATGGATCAGATTAATCAATGTCTGAAACTGAAAAAAAATTAGATGCCACTGGTTTATTTTGTCCTGAACCAGTATTTAGAACAAAAATAGAAATAGAAAAAATGCAAGTTGGAGAGATATTGACAGTTTCTGCGGACGATCCTGCTGCTGAAGATGATATTTCTAGATGGGTAACAAGAAATGGTCACGAACTTTTGGACTTGAAAAAAGATGGTGCTACAATTACTTTTCAAATTAAAAAGGTGAAATAATCTTAGCAACAAAAACTGTTACTGATTCAGAAGTACTGAACCGAGTTGGAAACACACCTCTTGTTAAACTTGAATCTCTTTCGAATGACAAAATTACTTATTTTGCAAAACTTGAAGGGCATAACCCATTTGGTTCTGTTAAAGACAGAGCGGCGTTTTGGATGATAAAAGATGGAGAGGAACGAGGAATTTTAACAAAAGGAAAAAGCATCATTATTGAACCAACCTCTGGAAATACCGGGATAGCACTAACGGGAATTGCCAATCTTTTGGGTTACAAGGTAGAGATTGTTATTCCTGAAAAGGCAAGTAACGAAACTAAAGAAATTATCAGGAGGCTAGGGGCAAAAGTTTTTGAAACAAGCGATGATTTGTGTCCTAAAGTAGGTGCAGGGACTGACCAAAGCATTGCCTTGGCTACATCAATTGCTTCTTCCAGACCTGACACGTATTATTCTCCAAATCAGTATGCAAATGAAGCAAACTTCAAAGGTCATTATGTGGGGACTGGACCCGAAATTTGGAAACAAACCGAAGGAAAGGTAACTCATTTCTTTACCGGTGTTGGTACTGGGGGAACAATTACAGGGATTGGTACGTATCTAAAGGAAAAAAATCCTGAAATCAAAATAATTGGATGCCAACCTCAACAAAACCACTTGATTCAGGGATGGAGGAATTTTGAAGAATCAGCTAAACCTGATTTGTTCTTGAAACGTGAAGGTGTTGTAGACGACTGGATTTCTGTTGATAATGAGGAAGCATTTTCAGTAGTGAGAGAAGTTTTTGAAAAAGACAAACTGTTGATTAGTCCTTCATCTGCTGCTGTATATGCTTGCATGAAAAAATATCCTATATCTGGTGAAGGTTGTGTTGTTGGAATATTTGCAGATGATGGAAGAAAATTCAAGAGCGTTTATGCTGACCAAAAAATAATGACCACCCAAGAATTTGATAATTGCTTAAAAGAAGCAAAACACCTGTCTGACTTAGCTTACTAGTCTTTACTTTCTTTTTTTAAAGAATTTTCATAGAATTCCCTAAAAAAAATATTCATGTGCTTTTCATGATTTTTCAATTCCTCATTAATACTTGATAATTGTTTTTTTTGTTCTATTGACCATTTACTTTGTTGTTGAATTTTTGAGTCCATTATTGAGGGATTTTTTTTTATTAATTCCATTGATCCCAAATACAATTTTCCAATTTGTTTTAGTTTACTTATCCTCAAAAGAAAAGGGCCTGATTGTTCCTTATCTAATAAATTCATCAAAGAATATGCTTCCATAAAGTATTCTTCAGCTTTCTGATGGTAGTTTTTAAATTCCTGAATTCTTTTTGCCCAATATTCTGATGAACTACTCTCCCTTATTTTAAAATCAAATTGAATTTTGGACAAATCCATGCCTAATTTTTCTAATTTTTTACTTTTTTCCTCAATCCCCTTTATTGGTTCCATTATAATTAACAAAAAGCGCTAGTAGAATAAAATTTAATTCAATAAAAAGGATATTTGAATCCTTGAAAATTAAGATTTTTCTGTAAGAAACTTGTCAACATCGATTGCGGCCATACACCCGAAACCAGCAGCTGTTATTGCTTGCCTATATGTTCTGTCATGAACATCGCCCGCAGCAAACAC
>JAWWBZ010000043.1:0-7677 GCA_033720715.1 Nitrosopumilaceae archaeon
CAAAATTTGGATATTAAAACTGCAAAAAAATTACCTGTAACAGATGCTGATGTTGTTTTAATTGACCTTGGCGACCCTTGGACTATTATTCCACAAGTTCGAAAAATGCTTAAAGGAAGTGGTGCCGTTTTTGCAATTTGTCCGACCATGAATCAACTTGAAAAACTTACAATGGCGCTAATAGAAAATGAATTTACCGACATTGAATCAACAGAACACATTTTGAGAACAATTGATGCAAGAGAAGGAAAAACACGACACTCTTTTCAAGGAATTGGACACACTACCTACTTGTGTTTTGCAAGAAAAGCTTTTTTTGACAGAGACTCAAAATCTGAAAAAAAATCCTCAAAATCAAAATCAAAAACAACCAGCAACAAAAAAGCCAAAAAAGCATCCAAATCAAAGTAAAAACAATATTTATTCCTCTTACATTCTAACCTCTTGTGTTGACCTCTACACAACTCTCAGCCTCGATTGTAAGAAAATTCATTCCTTCTAGAAAATCTTCCTCTAGGAAAGGAGATAATGGAACCGTTTTAGTTGTAGGCGGGAGTTACCTTTACCACGGAGCTCCAATTTTATCCTCAATTGCAGCCTTGCGATGCGGAACTGACCTGGTTTATACTTGTGTTCCAAAAATTAATGTCTCTGCGACAAGATCAATATCTCCAAATCTAATTGTTATCCCTCTAGTTGATCAAAAACTCACAAAAGGTGCTGTAAGAAAATTACTTGGAATCATTCCCCAAAATTTGGATTCTGCAACAATTGGAATGGGGTTGGCAATACAGGAAAAAAATTCCTTATTGTTATTGATAAAATCCCTTTTAGATCAAGACGTCAGGTTGTCCTTAGATGCAAGTGCTTTAATACCAGAAATTTTACCATTGCTTTCAGACAAGAATGTTGTGGTAACTCCTCATGCTGGAGAATTTAAGAGATTGTTTGGTATTACTCCTCCAACTTCAAAAAAAGAAAGAATCTCCCTAGTAGAAAAACACGCAAAACAAAACGGAATAACAATTCTTTTGAAGGGTGCAACTGATGTAATCTCAAATGGCAGAAAAACATTTTTGTACACAAAAAAAATTCCAGCTATGACCGTAGGAGGAACTGGTGATGTTTTATCTGGTCTTACTGCAGGGATGCTTGCAAAAAATAGAAACAATCTAGAGTCTGCTGCAGCTTCTACCTTCATCAATGGGCTTGCTGGAAAAGCAGTTCAAAAAAGATTAGGATTACATATGACCTCTATGGATTTGCTTGACGAGATTCCAAATGTCATGAAACCATTTGATAAGATTGTGTGATTGATATGAAACCACTCAAACATGTTGATGTCAATATGAAAAATTTAATTTCTGATTTGCAAACTTTGATTAGACAACCTAGTGTCTCTGCAAAAAATGAAGGTATTGAAGATTGTGCAAAACTGGTTAAAAAAATGCTTACAAGAGCAGGACTGAAAACAGAAATTTTGAGGCTAAAAAAAGGCGTTGCCCCAATTGTTTATGCAGAAATAAAATCAAAGAAAATTAATTCCAAAACCTTGCTTTTTTACAATCATTATGATGTTCAACCAGCTGAACCCTTTGAGTTATGGGATTACCCTCCATTTAGTGGAAAATTAAAAGGTAACAAAATCTTTGGAAGAGGTTCGGCCGATGACAAAGGGGAGTTAATCACTAGGATAAAGGCAGTAGAGGCATACCTGAAAACCACTGGTGATGTTCCTTGTAATATCAAATTTGTAATCGAAGGAGAAGAAGAAACTGGCAGTGCCCATATTGACCAGTATCTAAAAAAATACAAAAAGAAATTTGCTTGCAATGGCGTAATTTGGGAATTTGGCTATGTTGATTCTAAAAATAGACCTATTGTTGGGTTGGGAATGAAAGGATTACTTTTTGTAGAATTGTTTGTAAAAGAATCAATTCGGGACGCTCATTCTAGTTTAGCTGTTTTAATTAAAAACCCAGCTTGGAGATTAATTGAAGCAGTAAAAACCCTTAGAGATTCAACCGGAAAAATTATGATAAAAGATTGGTACGTCGATGTCAAACCTTTTTCTAAAAAAGACTTGGAAATAATTTCAAAAGAACCTTTTGATGAGAAATCGTTCAAAAAAGAATTTGGAATAAAATCCTTTGTAGCAAACAAAAAGGGATTAGAAGCAAAAAAGGCACTCGTGGGAGACCCAACCTGTAATATCGCGGGGTTTGTATCTGGATATACTGGAGAGGGGGCAAAAACTGTTCTTCCAGCTGAAGCTTTAGTCAAAATAGATTTCCGTCTAGTTCCTAAAATGGATCCTCAAAAACAAGTTCAGAGATTAAAAAAGCACCTTCAATCAAAAGGCTTCACTGATATTGGAATTAAGGTTTATCATGGAGAAGCTGCAGCACGCACAAATCCATCTGATCCATTTGTTTCTCAAGTAAAAGAGGCAGCTGACGAATCTTACGGCACTTCAATTCTTAATGTTTCAAATGCTGGGACTGGACCGATGCACTCATTTGTAAAACATCTAAAAGCACCTTGCATATCAATTGGAAGTACATACATGTTTTCTAGAATTCATTCTCCAAACGAGTTTGCAAGAGTTGATCTCCTAAAAAAAACAACTAAATGCATTTGTCTTATAATGGATAAATTTGGAAAATCCTAAATTCTCACCCCAAAAAAGGAGAAAGCCCTTTATTATGCAAGGAAATTACTCGTTTTATGTCAATGTATATGCCTGGTGCAACTGCCGTCGGAGTAACATTTGATGGGGGGGTAGTATTTGCCAGCGAAAAAAGAATTGCATTTGGTAACTTCCTTGTAAGTAAATCAACCAAAAAAACCTTTGAGATCACTCCTAAAGTTGGTGCCACCTGTGCAGGACTTGTAGCTGATATGCAAATCCTGTCTTTACAAATAGCAGCATTGGCAAAAATTAGAAAAATGGAGCTAAAACGAGATGTACCTCCAAACTCTGTTGCAAAAATGATGTCAAATATGATGTATGAACGCCGATATTTCCCACTTTTGACACAAGTTATTGTTGGTGGAGTTGTTGACCAACCAATTCTTTACACTCTTGATCCACTGGGTTCAGTTTTACCCGATGAATATGCGGCCGTTGGAACTGGTGCAGAAATGGCTCTTGGTGTTTTAGACCCCCAGTTCAAGCCGAACATGACTGAGGATGAAGCAGTTGACTTGGCCAAAAAGGCAGTACGCTCAGCTTCTTTGAGAGATTCAGCAAGCGGTGATGGTGTTGACATTATGGTTATTACCTCTGATGGGATAAAAGAAACGTCTGAAAAAATTTCTAACTAAGATTTTTTCCTATTTCCCAAAACTTGTCTGAAACATAATGCAGATTTTTTAATACTTCTCCTTTTTCCATCTCTTCGAGATCTTGACTAGAAACTAGAGTTTTTCCAACTGCTAAAAATTTGTGATGTGATTCTTCAATCACACAAACTATACTGTCTTTTTTAAATTCAGAAAATTTTTTAATTCCTGGTCTCATAACATTTGCTCCCTTACACATGAATTTTACTGCACCCATGTCTACCATTACGTAGGGAAATCGTTCAAGAGTTTGGGTTTCTGATAAAAAGGGAAGATACTCATCATTAATTTTTAAAACTTTAACTCCATTTCCCACAATGATTTGTGCATCGCTGGTGATTTGATGTACTTTGAGATTTTTTATCTTTGGAAACTCCAACTTCCACTTTTCAGTAATAGTTTTTAGTACAGTGGCAGTTTCACTTTTTGAAATTAAATTAGATTTCAATTTCTTGCAGTCTCTTGCCTAATGTCTAACAAATCTCGCAAAATAGAACTTGCAGTCTCCATTCCACCTGCTCCTTTTCCAATAATTGTCTGTGTTCCAGAATGTTCTGAGGTAAAGGAGATTGCATTAAGTGTTCCATTCACACAAAGTGGATCGTTAATTGAAATTTCTTTAGGTACAACTTCTAACTCTTTATCACAAGATGCAATTAGCTTTATTGCACATTTTTTCTTGGCAGCCTTTTTGATATCCTCAGAATTAACATTTCTAATGCCCGTACATTTTATGTCTGGCATTGTTACTTTCATTCCCATAATCCAATTTGCTAAAATCACTAATTTGGCAGCAGCATCAAGGCCGTCTAAATCGAGAGACTCGTCTGCTTCTACGTATCCTTTATCCTGAGCATCTTTTAAAGCAGATTTGAACGACAATCCACTTGCCATGTTAGTTAAAATGTAATTTGTTGTTCCATTAAGGATTCCAGCAAACGAAGTTATTCGTTCGCCTCTAAGACTATCTTTTGCGTAATCAAGAATAGGAGTGCCACCTCCTACAGTTCCACTAAATTTAAGCATGACTTGGTTATATTGAGCAAGTTCCAAAAGAGATGGAAATGCAAGTGCCAGGGGCCCTTTATTTACTGAAATTACGTGCATCCCCTTTTTCATTGCAGAAGTAATGTGACTCATTCCGGGTTCTGCATCTTTGTAATTGCTTGCTGTGGTTTCAATCAGCACATCGGCTTCTACATTTTTAATCATCTCTAGTCCAGACAGTTTGTTTTTGATTTTGGAATAATTTTTTACAGTACCATGCCTTTTTTTTGATTCTACCAATTTCTCAAGGTCAAGACCTGATGAATCCACTGCACTACCTTTACTATCAAAAACGCCAACAACTCTAGGTTTTAATCCGTATTTTGCATACAAGTCTTCAGATCGTGATTCAAAAAGCTTTACCAAGCTTTGTCCAACTACCCCAAAACCACAAAGAATTATTCTCAAAATTTCACTTTCCTTTCCAATGACAATATTCTGTATGTTTTATTCATATCTTTGATTTTCTTATCATATTTTGTGTTTTATTAATAATTTTTGAATTAATCTTTTGTTTCCAAATCAAGAGAAATGGAATTAATACAATATCGAAGATTAGTAGGTTTTGGCCCGTCATCAAAAACATGACCAAGGTGCGCACCACATTTGTTGCAATTAACTTCGGTTCGAACCATTCCAAACGAATTGTCTGTAACATATTCTATTTTATTTTCCTCAATAGGATCCCAAAAACTTGGCCAACCAGAACCTGAATCAAATTTTGTATCTGAAGCAAACAATGACTCGCCGCAACATACACACTTGTAAACTCCTTTTTCCTTGCTATTACAATATTTTCCAGAAAATGGGGGCTCTGTTCCTTTGTTTATACAAATTTCGTATTGTTCAGGAGTTAGTTCTTCTTTCCATTCATCAGGAGATTTTTTGATTTTTTCAGTCATACCATAATTTGATTTTGATAGTATTAGTATATTTTCTATTTTAGATTCTTCCTTTTTTCTTCAGTCCTTTTTTCTGATTCAAACCTTTCTAAATCATATTCTTTAAGATCTACAAATTTCATAATTTTACTCAAGTTTGGATGTACTTTGTTAATTTGATTGTACATTTGTTGGGCTACTCTTCTATAATCAATATGACCTTGTGGTACGGTTCTTAATTCTATCAAATGACATGCTTCTCTTAAATTAAATTTCATAAAGTATGGATAATTATATGCAAAGTTTACAACATACTGCGACTGCTCAGGAAATTTTTTTCTAATCTGTTCAAATGTTTGTTTTGATTTATCCATGCATTCTTGATATTCCTTTTGTATTCCTAAAATTTTAATTTCATCTGGAGTGTTATATCCATGGTCTGTAGTTAATAACTGTCGTTCAAGTGTCAAAGCTCTATGACGATGAAAATCTCTGAACATACCAAAATTATTTTGTAAATCAAAAGTATAGTATACGTTTTCAAAAGCTCTACTTGGACGATGCCGTCTGTTTTGCCGTAAATTCGTAATCGATTGGATAATTTTTAATTTTTTGGTTTTTGATAATTTTTTTACTTGACGAAGGATACTTTGATACGAAGTGCTAGGAGAATGTTCGTAAATTATGCTTGTAACAATGGTATCAATTGCCTTTTGTTCAGGTTCCCAATCAACTAATTTTGTAAATACTCCAAAACTTTTTTTTGGCTTTATCTCTTTTGAAAAAGATTTAGAGGCTTTTTTGACTTGACGCAAGTAATTCTGAAACGCTTTTCCATACTTGTCATCTGACCTTCTAACGAATGATTTGATTGTTGTATCTAGTTCTTTCTTAATTTTCGAGGCAAGATTTTTTTCTTCATCAAGGTCAGAGGCCCCTAGAATTGTTAAAAGATACTCAAATGCACGCCCATTTCCAGTTATTCCAACATTTGTGAGCGTGGATGCAGGTAATAACCCCCTTAGAATATCTAATGCCTTTGCCTTTGTTGAGCCTCGATAAATCATATTTGCCGATTTTATGTCTACTTCATCTTTTAGTTTGGAAAATGGTTTTTCTTTTCCATCTTGAGAATCTTTAAAAGAGTATTTTTCAATGGGATATTTTTCTCGAACATAATTTATCATGGCATCGATATTTTTTGAATATACATCAAAAGAGAAATCACATGTCTCCAAATACAAGTCTGCATATTTGGATTTTAGTAAAATAGGATCTCGATAAAATCGATAATTTCCATTTATTTTTTTATTCCATGCAACATATCTTGATGATTTCTCCAAATAGGAGAGACCAATTCTTCTGTCTTCAATTTTTTTTACTGCAATATTTGAAAGTCCTTCAATTGCAATTTGAGCTTCTCCTAACTCGGCAACCGAATCGTCTCCATATTCAAGTAAAACTCGATTGTAAAATTCTTCTCCTCGATTTTTATTTTTTAAAAACTCATCAAGAAAAATTCTACGCATACTTTTGTCGGTTCTGCTATACCTTGACATCAAAGCACCACGATCTACTTGTCTGGGTGTGATAATTGCAAAAACTTCTTTGTCTGAATTTGAAAAATGTTTTTCTAAAATCTTTTTTTCATTGGCGGAGAACTCAGACAACAAACTTGTCAGGAGTACCAATTATTAATACTCTATTTCTTTTTTCCAATTTGAATTAGATCGGGTGATTGATTTCCTTGCATTCCTTTTGCTTGCCATTTTAACAAAACTTCTTTGAACATTTGAGCATCCATTTCGTTTTCAGTGTACATTAACATAGTTACCCAACGTCCTTTTCCTGCAGTCCCGCCAACCGAATTCATCCAAAAGTTACTTGGTAAAGTTTGCATCGCTTTGTTGTCGGGATCCTTGGAAATCTCTTTCCATCTTTTTGATACAAATTCTAATATTTGCACCATCTCGTCCTTTTGGATCATGGAAAATGTTTCTTTTTTCTTAATTTATAATTTCTCAGAAAACCTCCATTTTATTTAGTTAAAAAAATCTTACCAATTCGAAAAACCTTTCTAACACTTTGTAGGTTATATGTAACCCTCAATTCTAAACATGCCCCAAGACGATATCGAGATAATCGGTAAAAACGTCAAAGACATGTACGGAACATTCATGGGTAAGGTCATTGGAACAATGACAGATATCGACGGAAGCATCCAAACTGTTGGTGTTGACTGCGGTTCTCAAGGGTTACAGCAAATCCAATTTGAGCAATTAGTGGTCCAAGGAGATGTCGTAATTTTTATTCCAAAATGGAGATTAGATTCTCAAAGACTAATCCGTGAAAAACAATTAACTCTACGACGACTCAAGGCTTTGATTGATATTGTTTCTGACAA
>JAWWBZ010000044.1:0-7547 GCA_033720715.1 Nitrosopumilaceae archaeon
GGTTCTGGTTCAGGTTCTGGTGTTGGTTCTGGTTCAGGTTCTGGTGTTACCTTCACCTCTTGCATATCCACATTTTCCAGAGAACCGAATACTGTCTCTAGAAAAGTTTCTTTATCAAATGATTTTAAATCTGGATATTCTTGCCCAATCCCAACATAAAGTACAGGAGTTGAGGTCATTTTTACAACAGAAAGGGCAGCACCCCCTCTAGCATCAGCATCGCTTTTGGTAAGTATTGAACCATCAAATTTTACATGCTCAAAAAATTCCTTAGCCTGATTTACGGTATCATTTCCTGCAAGTGAGTCACCTACAAATATTTTGAAATCTGGATTTACTACTTTAGTAATTTTACTAATTTGTTCCATCAAGTTTTTACTAGTTTGCATTCTTCCTGCTGTATCAATTAAAACGCAATCAACTTTGTGTGATTTTGCATACAACACAGCATCTCTAGCTACTGCGGCAGGATCAGAATTGTAATTTTGGGCCACTAATTTAAGGTTCAAACGATTTGTATGTTCTCGCAATTGTTCAATAGCCCCTGCCCTAAAAGTATCAGCAGCAGCTACTACTACAGAATATTTTTTTTGTTGAAGCATAAATGCCAATTTGGCAAGGGATGTAGTTTTACCTGTTCCATTAATCCCTACAAATAAAATCAAGAAAGGTTGGCCAGATTTCTTTTTTTCATCAATTTTTTCAAAGAGGTTTATTTCTCCAGCAGCATCAAATAGCGAAGAAATTGTAGAAATGAGGCTATCCTTTATAAATTTCTCAATTTCATTTTTATTTACTTTGGTTCCAATTAATCTAGATTTCAAGTCTGATTTAATTTCATCAATAACCTCACTTGCAACATCAGATTCATGTAAAGATATTTCCAATTCAAATAAAATATCATCAATATCTTTTTCATTAAGTTCTTTTTCAGAAAGGCTTTTTGCAGCACTAGAAAATGCACTTCGGAGTTTTTCAAACATTTTTAGTCTCAGGTTTTTTGAGATTCTTGTTGGATAAGCTGGTTAATCTGACTTTTTCCTTTTTCTAATTGCATTGCAGCATCATGTTTTTTTGCAGATGTATCTTGGATTGCAATTTCAATTTCTTTAATTCTTGCTTCCAGGTAATTTACTGCAGATGAGGAATCTTTTTCAAGAGAAACTCCAGCTCCAATATTTAATACAATTTTATCATTTGATGAAATTTTTGCTTTAACGAATGTACCCATTCCAACTGGAACCAAAGTTTCAGAATCTGTTTGACTTAGAGATTTTAATGATTCAATGGCAGCAATGGCTTCCTTTAGGATACCATAAAGGGTAGCCTCTCGTTGAGATAAATCTGCAAAATAAGTCTCGAGCATTTGCATTTGCTGCATTAGTTGTTGTGCCATTTCCTCATTCATTTACATCAAAATTCTCTGAGGCAGTTATAAATTCATTCGTAAAATAAAATCATTAGTAAAAATAAATGAAAAAATAAAGGTTAGACTTTATTTTGCTTTTAAGAATCTTTTTTCAACCTCGTCCCAATTAACTACATTCCACCATGAAGATATGTAATCAGGTCTTTTGTTTTGGTATTTCAGATAGTATGCATGTTCCCAAACATCCAGTCCTAGGAGTGGAATAAGTCCCTCGGTTCTTGGGCTTGTTTGGTTTGGCATTGCTTTGTATTCTACCTTACCAGATGACGGATTGAAAACTAACCATCCCCATCCACTGCCTTGAATTACTGCAGAGGAAGATGAGAATTTCTCTTTAAAGTCGGCAAAATTTCCAAAGGATTCATTGATTGCATCTGCAATTGAACCTCCAGGTTCTCCGCCTCCATTTGCTTTCATGTTGTTCCAGAATAACCTATGGTTATCAAACCCACCACCGTTAAAATTGATTGCACCTCTTTGAGCATCTGGAACTTGGTTCAAGTCAGATAAAATATCTAAGATATCTTTATCTTGGATTTCTTGAGGGCAAGATTCCAAAGCTGCATTGAGTTTATCGGTGTATGTTTGATGATGTTTTGTATGGTGTATTTCCATCGTTCGTGCATCAATATGTGGTTCTAATGCATCATAAGCATAGGGCATTTCAGGAAGTGTGTATTTTCCCATATTTCAGAAACATAAGTTATTCCATTTATTGCTTTACAAGGCAATTGGTTTTTACTTGCTAATTATTAGTAGAAATTATTGAATTTCAAATTAATTTTTTGTACAATTATAATTTTTTCAATTTCGGTAATGGTTTCGGAGTTATTTAATGAGAATGAAAATTTCGAATTATATCTAGATAAAAGCGTGCCTTTTGTAGGAACTGATATCCCAAAAGAAAAAGGAATTGAAGGAGAAGGAATTAAAATTGCAGTAATAGATACAGGTGTGGACTTTAATCATCCGGACCTTTTGGGGTGGGGACCAGATGGAAAGGTAATTGGTGGGTATAACTTCATCCAAGAAGGAGACCTTCCAATGGACAATAATGGTCACGGTACCCAAGTGGCTGGAGTTATTGCCGCAAATGGTAATCTAAAAGGAATAGCACCTAAAGCGAAAATTTTAGCCTACAAAGTGTCTGAAGATGGAAATGCAGTTTCCTCTGATTTAATAATAAAAGCAATTGAAAAAGCAATTAATGACAAAGCTGATATCATTAACATTAGTTTAGGAGTAAACAAAACAAATGAATCAATAGACACCGCAGTTACAAAGGCCTTAGAGAAAGAGATTTTTGTTGTTACTGCTGCTGGAAACGATGGTCCTGGATATGGGACAATTGGAAGTCCTGGTAGAAATTTTGGTTCAGTGACTGTTGGAGCAACTTACAATAATTTAACCTCTAGTTTAGTTGCAACTCTGGAGGTTAATGAAAAACCATATACCGTAATTCCAATGGTAGGATCTAAGAAGCTTGCCGAACCAATTGAAGGAGAAATTATTTTTGGAGGGTATGGAAAACAAGAAGAACTTAAAGGAGTAAACGCGACCGACAAAATTTTGCTAGTTGAAAGGGGAAGTAACATTGAAGGAGAGTTACTATATTTTTCAATCAAAGAAGAAAATTCTGCCAATGCAGGAGCTAAAGCATTAATTGTATACAATAACGAGCCAGGAATCTTTTTGGGTGAGTTAACTCATGAATTTGTTAGTCAAGGATATGAACCAAGGATTCCTGTTGTTTCTATTGAAAGAGAAGAAGGATTAGAAATCAGAGAACTAATCAATGAGGAAAATTTTGCTAGTCTGCATCTTTTTTTCAATCCCGATTATGTAGCACATTTTAGCTCCAGAGGACCTGTTTCACCATTTTACATTAAACCTGACTTGGTTGCTCCAGGGGCATACATCAATACGACTCAAAATAACGCAGGGTATAATTTTACTAGTGGGACAAGTTATGCTGCACCACATGTTAGTGGAGCAGCAGCATTAATCATGCAGGAAAATCCTGGCATTCATCACCACGAAATTAAATCCTTGTTACTAACAACCGTTGAGCCTGTTTCAGATGCCTATGGAAAGGTATTTTCGCTAAACGATGCAGGTGTTGGAAGACTAAATATTGCGCGGGCTTTTAATGCGACCCTAATTATTCAACCCCCTCATTTTGTTGTAAACCTTTCTTCTGATTCTCCAACTTCAGAACATTATTTTGAATTGAAATCTTTGAAAGATTCATTGGAAAATATCATGGTTGGTTTCGAGGGTCCGGAATTTATTCAGTTTTCAAATTTCATTGAAGCGAAAGTTTTGAAAATTAGATTAACCGCAAATGGTTCAGAGTTTGGAGATTATGAAGGAAAAATTGTAATAATTCAAGATGATGATATCTACAGAGTTCCATTTTTATTACATTATACAGAAGGTTCAGTTTCTTCAGCTCAAGATAATGGAAAATTAAAATTTGATATTAAACATCCTGAACCTTGGTCTTTTGCAAAAATAACTGCAATTAATAGTAAAGATGGAAGTTCTCAAACAACATCAGCATCGCCAACAAAAATTGCATCACTTGATGTATATGAGAATGGAGAGTATTGGATAGAAACAAAGATTCGTGTTGGAAACCAGTCTTTTGATGCATTTGATATTATTCAAGTAAACTCAGTTCCTCCAGGAAAAACAAAACCATTGGAATTTTTTGACCTTCCACAGAAACAAGTAGGAATTATTGCTGTAATTGTAATTGCAATAGGATTGGTGGGTTTAAAAATATCTAGACGATCAAAAACTATAGAACTCTAGGTCCTGCATTTTTTATTTCAGATGTAACATCATTGAATTTTGTAAAATTCTCAACAAACATTTTAGCTAGACTGTTTGCAGATTTTTCATATGCTTCCTTGTCATTCCAAGTATTTCGTGGATCTAATATTTCGGATGGAACCTCGTCCACTTGTGTTGGAATATCCAAGTTAAACACATTATCATGTCTATATTCAATGCTATCCAACTTTCCAGTCAAGGCTGCAGTTACCATGGCTCTACTGTATTTGATTTTAATTCTGGCACCAATCCCATAAGGACCACCTGACCAACCGGTATTAATCAAATATACAGTGGTATTGTGCTGATTGATTTTTTCACCCAAAAGTTTGGCATAAACAGCTGCTGGTCTAGGCATGAAGGGGGCTCCAAAACACTCTGAAAACACTGATTTTGGCTCTTTAATTCCTCGTTCTGTTCCCGCCAACTTACTGGTATATCCAGACATGAAATGATACATTGCACCTTCTTTTGTCAATCTAGAAATAGGTGGAAGAACTCCCATTGCATCTGCAGTAAGAAAGACAATAACATTAGGATGTCCTCCAACACTTGGAATAACAGCACCCGGAATGTAATCAAGGGGATAAGCTACTCTGGTATTTTCAGTTAGTGTATTGTCATCATAATCTGGTTTTCCGTCTTTTAATACAACGTTTTCTAAAACAGCCCCTGGCTTTATCGCATTCCAAATTTCAGGTTCTGCTTCTTGGCTTAGGTTAATACACTTTGCGTAACATCCACCTTCAAAATTAAAAGTCCCATTGTCTGACCATCCATGCTCGTCGTCTCCAATCAGTTTTCTATTTGGGTCTGCGGATAATGTAGTTTTTCCTGTTCCTGATAATCCAAAAAATAATGCTGTGTCATTTTGCTTTCCAATGTTTGCTGAGCAATGCATTGGAAATATACCTCTATCAGGTAATAGAAAATTCATTACTCCAAACATGGATTTTTTCATTTCACCAGCATATCGCGTTCCACCGATTAAAACAATTTTTCGTGTCAAATCAATTAAGATAAAAACATTTGATTTTGTTCCATCAACGGTAGGTACAGATTCAAAGTCATTGATACACATTACTGTAAATTCTGGTGTATGGTTTTGAAGCTCTTCTTCGGTTGGTCGAATAAATAATTGTCTTGCAAAAAGACTTTGCCATGCATGATCATTGATAACTCTTATGGCCAAACGTGTTTCTTTGTCTGCCCCTACAAACCCATCAAATACGAAAAGTTCTTTGTTTGCTACAAAGTTTTTCATTTTCTCTAGGATTTTTCCAAACTTTTCACTTGGGAATTCATGATTAATTTTTCCCCAATCTACTGTATCTCTTGTAATATCATCAATTACAATAAATCGGTCATCAGGGGAACGTCCTGTGTATTTTCCAGTGTTAACTGAAAGTGAACCAGTAGAATTTATTGTTCCTTCATTTCTTTTTACTGCTTCTTCTACTAGTTCTTCTGGAGAGAGGTTTCTGTGGATTTTAGAGGGATTGATTCCAAATTCACTAATTTGAGATGAAAATTTTTCTGTAACACAGGAGCCTATCATTGCTGTCAATTGTGGCCAGCTCCAATAATGGTAATTCTAATCCCAGAACCTATCATGAGATATTTCGATCCGCCTTGATTTTCCTTATTATCTCTTTCCCATTTTTTGGAAAAATCAAGTCTAGGAACGTATTTATGTAAAATTTCAAGAGTTCTTCGTATGCCAATTAACATGGATAAACTAGGCAAAAGAAGTGAAGTAAAAGAACACAATCCTGAATTTGTCAGACCAGAGAGTTGGCGCTATAAAAGATTAGAATCTGGTTGGAGAAAACCAAAAGGAGTTGACCATCACCAAAGGAAACAAAAAAGCAGAGGAAGACCAGGCTTAGTCAAAGTTGGATACGGAGGACCTAAAGAATCTAGAGGATTACATCCATCGGGGTACACAGATAATCTAGTTTACAATTTAGAAGACTTGGAAAAATTAAATCCAAAAACTGACGGTGTTCGATTTGGTCATAGTGTTGGAACCAAAAAGAGAAAAGAGATAATTGCAAAAGCAATTGAGAATAAATTTAAAATTTTTAATGCGAGAGTGAGTGCAAGTGGTAGTAAATCTTAAGGCAAAAAAGCGATTAGCCTCCAGAGTAATTGGAGTTGGAGTTCACCGAATTAAATTTGATTCTGAACATCTTGATGATGTAGCAGATGCTATCACCAGAGAAAATATTCGCAGTTTAATTACAGCAAACACCATTAAGGTAAAACCATTTACTGGGACATCTAGAGGTAGAGCTCAACAAAAGAAAGAACAAAGAAACAAGCGAGGAACTAAACAAGGTTCCAAGCAAGGAAGGAAAGGAGCCAGGGTAGGAAAGAAAGAAGTTTATGTTGCAAAGGTTCGCTCTTTGAGAAGAATCCTCAAAATTGCTAAGGAAAGAGAAGAGATCACTAATCCTGAATTTTGGGCCTTATACAAGAAAGTAGGTGGAAATACGGTCAGAAACAAAGCCCACCTAAGGTTATTAATTCAAGAAATCATTGAAAAAAGAAAATCTTAGAATCTAAAAACTGTTTTTTCCCAATCTAAAATTTTTCCATCCCTAATTTTGATGCCTTCATTTTTTAGCATGTTAATTTTGATTTTTTCCCCATATGCATAACCCCCAACTGTTCCATCTGATTTTACAACTCTATGACATGGAATTATAACAGGAAATGGATTTTTATTCATTATTGTTCCAACAGCTCTTTGCCCTTTTGGAAAACCAACAGCTTTTGCAAGTTCACCATATGTTGTTACCTTCCCCTGTGGGACCTCAAGTAATTTTTTGTAGATTTTTTTATCCATGTTCATAATTTGATTACCTCAAGGTTTGTTGTCTCAATTAATTTTATGGCTTTAGTTTTGTTTTGTCCTAGCCCCGCCCAATCAAGTAAAACTGAGTTGGCTGTTTTGTTTTTCTCTAATATATGAGAAAATAATTTTTCATCAAGATTGTCTAGTGCATGTTTTGGCATGACAGTTCCCAGGGCATATTTCCCCTCAAGTAATTCTTTTGTAAATTTTTCGGGATAATGAGTCCCTCCAAAACAAATAGCTACTGGATGTGAAGGAATTTTTTCTGAAAGAACTTGGTCTACAATTTGTGCAATAGAATTACATAATGATACATTAGTCCACTGTTTTTCTGTTGTACCAATTTCAATGAAAATTGTAGGTTTGCTTAATGCAGTAGGGCCATGATGAGTTGCCTCGATTGTAATTTGAAATTCAGAA
>JAWWBZ010000045.1:0-7245 GCA_033720715.1 Nitrosopumilaceae archaeon
TCAAAGGCATCTTTGTGTTTTATTGGCCATTCGACTGTTTCTCTTAACTCCTCCTTAAGCTCATCTAAACCCCCAACATCATCCCATTGAACATTGGGAATCTCAACTAAAACTTCCCTCAAAGCTGATGGTTTTACTTCTTTGAGTGCATCTTTGAAATGTTCTTTTGTAATTTTGATTTTCTGTAAAATCTCAGATGATATTTTTTCCTCATCAAGATCTATTGTAGGCAGAATTTTTCTAAGGGATCTCATTGCGGCCTCTTTTGCTAGAATTTCAAGATCTGCACCTACAAAACCATGAGTTATTTTTGCTATTTCTTCAAGGTTAACGTCATCATCTATTGGCATTCCTCTAGTATGAATTTCAAGGATTTCCTTTCTTCCTTCCACGTCTGGTATTCCAATTTCTATTTCCCTGTCAAATCTTCCAGGTCTTCTCAAGGCTGGGTCAATTGAATCTGGTCTATTGGTAGCAGCAATAACAATAACTTTCCCCCTTGCATTCATACCGTCCATTAATGTCAAAAGTTGAGATACAATTCTTTTTTCAGTCTCTCCTGTGACCTCTTCCCGTTTTGGAGCAATAGAATCAATTTCATCAATAAAAACAATGCTGGGTGCATTTTCTTCTGCCTGTTTGAAAATGTCTCGAATTCTTTCTTCGCTTTCCCCATAGTATTTTCCCATTATTTCAGGACCGCTAATAGAAGTGAAATTGGCGTTGGTTTCTCCTGCTACTGCCTTTGCAAGTAAAGTTTTTCCAGTACCTGGTGGTCCGTATAACAATACACCTTTAGGTGCATCTATTCCAATTTTTTCAAAAATCTCAGGATGTCTCATTGGCAATTCTACCATTTCTCTAATCTTTTGTACTTCCGTTTTTAACCCACCAAGATCATCATATGTTATACGTGGGATGGTAGTGTCGACAGCCTCCGTCATTGAACCCATCTTGAATTTGGTATTTTCTGAAACAATAACCGGTTTAGAAGGGTCAGTGTTTGTTACAATGAATTGCACTTTACTTCCCATCTGGGTGTTTAGTGAAATGGTATCTCCAGTTGTAAATACATGATTAAGATAATTTTGAATCATATATTCTTCTAAACCACTAACCTGAATTTTTTCAGTCGGTGATAAAATAATCTGCTTTGCCTCAGAAGCTTCTACGGGTTTAATGATGATTTTATCATCAATACCTGCTCCAATATTGTGTCTTGTAATGCCATCAATTTTGATTATTCCTTTTCCATAGTCTTCGGGAGATGCTGGCCAAAGTTTAACATGAGTTTTTTTATTATAAGTTAATTCTAAAATTTGTCCGGTGTGCCAATTGTTATCCTCTACAATTTTAGGATCTACAATTGCCCTTCCCATTCCAACATGTTGTTGAGGAATTTCCTCAATCTTTAATTCGATTTCATTCATTTTGTTCATTCTAGAATAGGTAAAATAGTGTATAAGCACGAGTCAATTCGGTTATTGACAATTTAACAATCTGATTTACTAACCCTCGAAAAAATTAAGAACTAAAATGCTGATTTTCTAGAATTTTTCTTTTTAAAATTAACCTTCTCAAAATTATATACCAAACAAGGAAAAGAATACCCACAACACTCCAAAAAATCCAATTTTTATTTGGTTCTGCTATTTTAAACTCCTCTAAAGCACTCATAATTTCGTTGGAAATTAACGTGGTAGAAGTTAAGACAATGAAAAATTCTATAGCAAACCATGTCCAATTTGGCCATGATTCCCTAGGAATATACACATTATTGTGAACCTTACTCATGAAAATTCTTACTCCAAGAAACTAGATAAAAAATAGTCAATAATTGAATTTACTTATCCATTTTTACATTTACTGTTAACAAAATGTTTTTTGGAACAGATTATTACGACTAGTAAAATTGGGGGCGGGATGGTCGTAATCAAAAAATGAAAATTATGCAGCAATCGTATTGCTGCATCGGGAAAACAAATGTGCCACGATTTTAGAAATTTGATGAGGATCTGCATATGTATTTGCTGAGATTAAAATTAATTTGTCTGAAATTGGGATACTTATCATCATCACCTTTCCTCGCTTTGTTGCAGAGTATTCAATTGGTCCTAGTGTCTCATCATGTTCTTTTCTCATGTTGAAGTCTAAGACCATCTGCATGTACAGCATTCTCCTTTTTTCATCAGGTTCCAATGGGATAATTTTATCCTTGAAACCTCCTGCGATTAGATTTCCCTGATTGTTTACTATGCCACAGAATCTAATCTCTGGAATACTCAAAACCTGTTGGCACATTTGTTCAAGTCTTTGGCTTTCATTTGCTGATAGTTGTACCATTTTCGAGTAGTTTTATAAAAAAAGAAAAATAAAAAAGTTATGAAAAAATCATTCACATTTTTTTAACTCTAGTAAGCAGCATGGATTCCAAATCCAAAAAGGAGCCCAATGATGGAGGATACTATAACTCCAAAATATACTGCTTCTGGATTTTTTTGAATTATTGATCGAATCATGCCCTAATTATTTTCAATTCATCTTATCAATTTTGGTCAAAACTAATCTTGAAAATTTTTTGGTTTTACAAAATTTTTCATTCTGGTCATTATTGGTATTTACAAGTAAATCCTTCTGTTGACCTGCAGTTAAATCTGGTTTTTGCAAAAATAGGATATGAAAAGTTTACCAATACTTCAAAGGATTAAAAAAATAGGCATATTCAGGCGTGAAAACAAATCATCTGGTGATTAGGATGACCTTTCATTCAGCACAATGCCAGCTTTGTGAGAGTCCCAAAACGGTTACTGCTGAGGATAAACACTGGTTAATTCACCTAACAGGACATAAAGATGATATTATCAGATTTATGACCAATAGGTTCAGCAACTGCCCTTTATGCCTTGAACGAAAGTTCACTAACAAAATTGAAGAAGAGGATCATTTTAGATGGTTTCATACAAACAAAGCCATAATCGAGTGGTACTTTGAAAAGTTTATCCAAAAATCAAATGAAAAACCAATCGTTGACCTTCCAAAGGCCGTATAGGATTTTTCAATAAAAATTTTTATTTACCAAAACCAGAATCAAAATTTGATTTAGTTGGAAAAGGTAGATATTTTTGAGACTGCATCAAATAATTTCCTTGAACTATCAAGCATTCAAAGGTTACAGATACTCAATAAACTACAAGAGAAAAAATCAAAACCTTCTGAATTGGTCAAGGAATTTGATTCTACACGCCAAGAAGTTTACAGAAATTTTTCAAGACTAGAAGATGGGTATCTTATTCAAAAAGATTTTGAGGGCTTTTACTCGCTTACAGAATTTGGTGAGACAATTTGTTCACAAATACCTTCTATTGTTTTTCTTTCTCAGAATATGGAATATTTTAAAACCCATAATTTTGGAAATATGCCTAAAAAATTTAAGATGAGAATTGGACAACTTTCCAAATCTGAACAAATTAAGGGATTGGGTAATGTTTTAGAAAATTGGAAAAAGGTTTGTAGTGAAGCAAAAGAATTCATCTATATTGCAACTTCGGAAGTTATAATGGATCTTGAACGAAGTCTTCTATCAAAGTTGAAAGAGGAAATCCCAATTAGCTACCTTCTCTCCTCGACTTGCATTTTGCCTGATGGAAGGGAACAATTCCTAAAAGAAATGAAAATAGACAATTTTATCCAAAAGGGTACTATTGAGAGAAGATCACGAAAAACTGTATCGACAGCCGTTTTAGTCACTGAAAAAGATGCGATAATCTCTTTTCCAAACATTGAAGGTGAGCCTGATTTTTCAAAAGTTTTCTATGGCAGTGATAAGGATTTTCATGAATGGGCATTGGATTTCTTTAGATACTACTGGAACGATTCGAGCAGTTATAACGAAAATTTAATGAAAAAACCTCTTAACTAAAAAAATAAAGTTACTGGAATTTCAGGAGCGTTTCATAGGTTGGAGAAATTACAAATTTTTCTAAGGTAGTATTTACCTCAGAAATCATTCCAGTAACCTCGTCATTCTCTATATTTAACCAATTCGAGTTTATCTCACGGGCGATTTGGGAGTTAGAGTCAGATATTGGGCCGATAAACTCGTCTAGGTTATAAGATCCGCCGTATTGCAATGCGATGACGAATCCGAAAATTCCACTAATTGACAATATTCCTGCAATAACGGCGACTTTTTTGTTGTTCCAGATCTTTTGCCTTACAAGTTCTGGTACAATCATGATATATCAATAGAAGAATTTCCTTATTTCTTTAGGTAAACAACTAACTTTACTTTTCAAGTCTTATCTTTACTTTGTTTTATTTTATTTTGTTTAGAATTTAATCTATGACAAAAAATGGATTGAATAGAATTTCTACTACTGAGGAAAAATTAGATACCACTATTGACAGATGGAGACCTTCTGGAAATAGAAAGTTTCCATAATTTTTTTTAAAAAAATTTTGAAATATTAATAATTTGAAAATCATCCAACGTAAGCTCGCCAGATTACAAGTAATGTTTTTTGATTACCACACTCTATTTACAAGTTTGAATAATCATACCACATGGAAACTCAACAAATATCCACATGGAATAAAATGGTTCACGCCCCTTTCAAAAAGGTTGTAAAGTTTGACTTGATTTGCATGGGAATGGGTGCTATTATGGGAATGGGAGCAGGAGCCTATCTTGTCGCTAGCGGATTATTTGGCTAGCATCAATTTTTTTATTTTATTAACTGTAAACACATTACCTAACAAAATTTTTTATTATTTTTTGATTTAAAATATAATAAAACTGGGTTTAACAGATGCTAAGAGATGGTTCAACGAAAAAGATGATGGGAGATTTTTTCTGTTGTCCAGTTTGGTTTATCTCCTATTTCTCCCATCCATTCCTTTTTATTTGATCTAAAGGGGTTTCTTGAGGTTATTTTGTGTGTAAATATCATTGGATGATGTAAGGAATATTGCAAACATTGAAAATATTACATTTGTCTTATATTATTTACAATTTATCATAAATATGACAACATTAAAATTACCGAACCTCTATTACCTGGATTTGGTGAAATAATGTCATCACAACCCCAAGTAATCCTTCTCAAAGAAGGTACAAAGGAAACTAAGGGTCATGATGCACAAAAAAATAACATCCAAGCTGCCAAGCTTGTATCTGAAATTTTGAGAACTAGCTTAGGTCCACGTGGAATGGACAAGATGTTAGTTGACTCTCTAGGGGATGTAACCATCACAAATGATGGTGCAACAATTCTCAAAGAAATTGATGTACAGCATCCGGCTGCAAAGATAATGGTGGAAACCAGCAAAGCAACAGATATTGAAGTTGGTGATGGAACAACATCAACCGTTGTTTTAGCAGGAGCTCTTTTGGAAAGAGCTGAAGAACTGATAGCAAAAAATGTTCACCCAACCATTGTCGTTGATGGATTCAAACGAGCATCAGCAAAAGCAATTGAGATGCTCAAACAAATTGGGATCAAGATTGATCCACAAGATAAAAAATTCCTAAAAAAAATTGCATCCACAACAATGTCCTCAAAACTTGTTTCTTCAGATTCTGAAAAGCTTGCCGAGGTTATAGTTGAGGCGGTTTTAGCAGTTGCAGAGAAACGGGGAGATGAGTTTAAAGTGGATATAGACAACATAAAGGTAGAGAAAAAAGGTGGTAAAACAATTAATGCCACTGAATTAATCAATGGCATAATTTTGGACAAGGAAGTTGTCCATGGAGGAATGCCAAAAAGAATTGAGAATGCAAAGATTGCACTTCTTAACTCACCATTAGAAATTGAAAAAACAGAGTTTGATGCCAAAATTAACATCAACTCACCTGAACAAATGCAAACCTTCATTGATGAGGAAAATAAGATGTTAAAGCATCTGGTAGACAAAGTCTCTCAATGCGGTGCAAATGTTGTCTTGTGTCAAAAAGGAATTGATGACATGGCTCAGTACTACCTTGCAAAATCTGGTATTATGGCAGTCAGACGAATCAAGGAAAGCGATATGACAAAACTTGCCAAAGCAACTGGTGCAAGGGTTGTCACAAATATTACTGAATTGTCTGATGGTGACTTGGGTCATGCCCAAACTGTTGAGGAAAGACAAATTGAGGATGACAAATGGGTTTTCATTGAAGGATGTAAAAACCCAAAGGCTGTCTCGATTTTAGCACGAGGCGGTTCTCAAAGAGTAGTGGATGAAGTCGAAAGATCAATACATGACGCCATCATGAGCGTAAAGGATGTTGTAGAGTATCCATATGCAGTAGTTGGCGGGGGCGCTGCAGAGGCTCATGTTGCAAATAAGATAAGAGAATGGTCCAATTCCCTTGATGGAAGACCACAATTGGCAGCTCAACGATTTGCAGAGGGTATAGAATCACTTCCTCTTGCACTAGCAGAAAATGCTGGAATGGACCCACTTGATACGCAAGTCCAACTTCGAGCAAGAAGCACTCAAGGGCAAGCATCTTACGGAATTGATGTAATCAATAGCAGAGTAACTGACCTTGAGAAGGAAAATATCTACGACCCTCTTGCAGTAAAAGAACAAGTCATCAATGCGGCTACTGAAGCAGTATGCATGATCCTAAGAATCGACGATGTTATTGCAGCATCACGATCATCAAGTGCAAGTCCACCTACTGGTGCTCCTGGAATGGGAGGTATGCCAGGGATGGACATGTAACTTTTTTCTTTTTTATTTTAATGATATTAATTGAAAAAACATCCACAACCATCTTGGGAGAAATTAAACAGTTTTTGGAAAGGGAATGTTTTGAAGAAAAATCAAGTACTTCCATCGGGTTTTGTCAATTTAGTTTAATGCTCTGCCAGTTATTATGTAAAAGGTTTATGGGTTAGATCTGATAATTAACCTTGAGGACTACCTGAGAAAATGAAAAAAAGTGAATTAAGATGGGTAGACAGATTCATTATTGCAGCCATAGTTCAAGGCGCAATAATTACCGTTATGGCATTAGTTATTGTAATTATTCAGGTTTCAAATAATCAAATTAACATAATTCAATACCTTTCATTATCATTTGAAGGTACTGCAAAGTGGTTCTTTTTAGGGATAATTTTCCATTTAATAATAATTATTGCCGTAGCTGTTACTGGACTTTTTTACAGCCATCTTGAAATTACTTTGAAAAAAAATTTTTCAAAAAAATCGACCATCTTAGCTTGGATACATTTGATTGGAATGAATATTGGAGGA
>JAWWBZ010000046.1:0-7198 GCA_033720715.1 Nitrosopumilaceae archaeon
ATGGTGGACAAAAATTCCCAAAATTGGCAAAACCTGCAAAGGTTACAAAAAAAGTAACACCATTAATTACATGTACAGTTTGCAAGAAAAAATACAATAAACTAGGTGTTAGGATCAAGAAATTTGAGTTGGTGGCAGCATGAAAAAAGATCACATTGCAATTCCAAAACCATCAAGTAAATTCCAAAAAGTGGACTGTAGTGAATGCGGTGAACAACAAGTTATTTATTCACATGCCTCAACGGCAATTGCTTGCAACTCTTGTGGAAATACAATAGCAGAGCCAACAGGGTCTAAAGCAAGAATTCATGGAAAAGTTTCAGGAAGTGCAGAGTAATTCATAATCCTGTTTTGTATTTACATTAAATCCAATCCGTTTGTCATCTACAATTACAAATTTTTCTTCAATATTTTTTAAATCAGAAATTTTTCTAGAATTAATTAAAGAAATTCCAGTGTAACTGCAAAGTTTGTTGTCTAATTCTAAATCAATACTTGAAGAGATTCCAATTGAGCCAAGTAATTTTTTGGTAACCAAAATTGTTGTCCAAGGATTACTTGAATCATATAGGTCTACAATTTTCCTTATAATGTCCTCATCTAAAAAAGGTAGATCACCTGATGTAACAAAAACAGAGTCATCAAGAGATTTTAAAACTTGATTTAGATCTTCTACATATCCATTTCCTTTGGTATCAAGAATTGTATAATTTTTTTGTTCAAGTAATTTTTTTGTTTTTGGAGAATTTGGACTAGTTAAGAAGAGAATTTTTGAAAAACATTTTGATTTTGTCATTGCTTGTGCAACATGTAAAATTATTGGTTCTTTGAATTTTAAAAGTAGTTTTTCATCTACGGATTTCATCCTGCTTCCTTTACCACCTGCCAGAACTAGGCCTATCATAATGAAACAAAAACAAGAAAACAAGCCAAACGAGACAACTCGTTTGCCGAGCCTAAAACATCTCCTGTTATTCCTCCAAAACTCCTAGTAGAGATACCTACTAAGAACATAGTAAAGGTCGTACCTACGGCAAATAAAATCAAACCTGTTGTTCCACCAAGTATTACAAGTGGCAGTAAAGTTATAGCTACAGTGACTAGGAGTTTTTTTCTGTTCTTCATCAATTCAACAAAGGGAGAGTTTGAGCCTACAGATGCTGAGTTTCCTATACTTGCCATTAATACCATAGAAAATTTTGCAACGATTTCACTAAGGAGAATTGCTAAAAATAGTTGATATCCTGTCACAAGAGATAGTGTGACAATCAATCCTACAAGATACAAAACTATCGTGACTATTCCTGCAGATCCAGTTGCAAGATCTTTCATTGCCCCAATTTTCTTTTCCTTATTTCCTTTAGTCATCAGACCATCGGCAAAATCTGCTAACCCATCTGTGTGGTGAATTCCGGTAATTAATGCAAGAGATGCAACAACTAACAAACTAACAATTAGAGGATCTAAAAATAATGACAAACCAAAACCTATTGAACCAACAAGTAAACCTATTGCAATTCCAACAATTGGAAAAAGATACATGTATTTTGCAACAGTTTCTAATTTAGCGTTACTTGTTGGGATTATTGTTAAAAATGAAAAGATAGAACCAATTTCTTTAAGCATGTATCCACCAACCTACATATGACAGAAAAATAACAACAGGAAAAACTACCATGCCACAAAAGATGATTGAAGTTAATTTCATTAAAGATATTGCAGATTTTACATGGTCTTTTGAAAATTCAACTTTACCATCACCTAAAGAATAATAATTGATTTTTTCAAATTTTGTACCTAATGCACCAGCTATGGCTGCCATTGGGTACCCAGCATTTAGACTTTGAGTTTTTTTGCCATCTCGAATCATTATTTTACATGATTCCTTCCAATCATAACCAAGAATCATTGCACTTAGAATCATCGTCAAGCCAGTCAATCGGGATGGAAGAAAATTCAATACTTTATCACAATTTGCTGCAAACCAACCTAAATCTTTGAAAATACTAGTTTTGTAACCAATCATTGAATCTGCTGTGTTTATTACGCGATATACAAAGGCTCCTGGTAATCCAAACAAACCAAAATAAAACAAGGGTCCAGTGATTCCATCTACGGTATTTTCACTAATGCTTTCCACAACGCCTGAAAAAACATGATTTTTGTCTAAATTTTTGGTATTTCGCTTTACAATCATTGAAAGATTATCTCTTGCTGAAGAAATATCGTTTCTTTCAAGAGAATCAACTACTGCCAATGCATGTTTTTCCATCCCCTTAATAGCGATGGTGGTTTTTAGAAGTATTCCTCCAATTATTACAAAAATTATCGCAGATAGGTAATCAAAGGAAATTAGATTTATTCCAAGTTCCAAAAAGAAAATGATAGAGCCAACAATTAAGCATGAAATAAAAATTAAAAATATTCCCCCAAGTTTTTCTAAAAATTTTGAATTGTTTTTACAAAATGGAGCAAGTTTTGCAATTAAGGATCCGATCCATGCTGTTGGATGGTATTTATTTTTAGGATCACCTAAAGCCATGTCTAGGAGAATAGCAAAGCAAATTACAGATAAGGATTCAATTAACATTTTATCATTCTCTCAATTTCTTTAATGTTCAAATGTTTACTGACAAGGCTACTTAGTTTATCAATCTCTTTGTCGATTTTCTCTAGATTTTTTTTGTTCCAGACAAAATCTTTAGGTTTTGAGTTTAACGAGTCTTCCTCTGGAATATCAAAATCAAACATTGGAATTGTTCCCAAAACAGGTTTTTTTGTTTTCGCTTTAATTTTCCTGAATCCAGGTTTTAGGATTTTTTCATCGCCTCTAAATTTATTAAAAACAAATCCTCTAACTAGTTTTTGATATTTTCTATCTAAAAGAGACAAAGTTCCCACAATACTAGCAAAAGATCCACCTCTGTCAATGTCGGTTACAAGCAAAACTGGTGAATTTACTTTTTCAGCCATCTTCATATTTGCTATATCGAATTTATCTAAATTAATTTCTGCAGGAGAGCCTGCTCCCTCCAAAATAACAAGATCGTGATTTTTTTGGAGGGTTTTGAGTGCATCTAAGGCAGTTTTTAGACCACGTACTTTTACGAATTTTGAATAGTAGTCTTTGGCGTGCATTTTTTTGTATTTTTTACCGCAAAGGTAAACCTCACTATAGTAATTACCCATAGGTTTTAGCATGATTGGGTTTAGTTCAGGCAAAATTTTGCATCTAGCACCTATTGCTTGAATCGCTTGTGCGCGGGATATTTCAAAATCTTTTGCCTTGTAAGAAAAATTAGACATGTTTTGAGATTTAAAGGGGGCAACAGAATATCCTTTGTCACAAAAAATACGACATAATGCAGTAACTAGGGTAGATTTTCCGGCGCCTGAAGAGGTTCCTTGCACCATTAAGGATTTCATAATTGCCCCATTGCTTTGATGAGTCTTTGATTTTCTTTTCTTGTCTTGACTGCAACTCTAATGTAACTATTGTCTAATCCACGAAAATTACTGCAATCCCGAATTAGGATTTTCTTTTTTAATAGTTTTTTTTGGAGTATTGAAGAATCTATTTTGGATTTGATTAGTATAAAATTTGTTGTAGAGTCTATACATTCAAAATTATCAAGTCTTGTAATTTTAGATTTCAAATAATTTAATTCATCTTGAATTATTCTTTTAGATTTGTCTAAATGATTTGTGTTTGATAGAGCTGCAATTGCCGCATGTTGTGCAAGGCCAGACACATTCCAAGGAATTTTAATTTTGTTTAAAATTTTAATCATTTTTTCTGAACCAATTCCATAACCAATTCTAATTCCTGCCAATCCAAAAGATTTTGTTAATGAGCGTAAAACAAACAAATTGCTGTATTTTTTTACAAGTGAAATTATTGACTCATTGTAATTTGGTACTAGTTCAATAAAACATTCATCAACAAACACGAAAGAATTTTTTTTCTTTGCAGAATCTAAAATAATTTTCATTTTGTTTTTGGCAAGTAATTTTCCTGTGGGGTTGTTTGGATTACAAATGAAAATACACCCATTTCTTGGAATTTTCAAAACAAATTCCTCCAAATTTTTGTTTAAATCCATTGTTTTGAAAAATTTCATTCTAGCTCCTGAAAGAGTTGAAGCGGCTTCATATTCACCAAATGTTGGGATTGGAATCAATACTGATGTTTTTTTGGATAAAAAAGAATTACAAAAATTATAGATTATTTCTGTAGCCCCATTTCCTACTACGATCTGGGAGATTGGAGTTTTAGTATATTTTTGAAGGAGTTTTCTAAGAAATTTTGATTCGGGATCTGGATAAATTGATAAAGTTTCAAGGTTTTTTTTGATAGTTTTATTGACCTTTTGTGGAGGACCAAGGGGATTGATATTTGAGCTAAAATCTAAGATTTCTGAGCTAGGCTCAGAGATAGAGTAAACACCCCCGTGCCTGACTGGTTTATGGGAGGCTAAGATAGGATTAGGTTTCACGTTTGAAAATATGCTCACCTAATATAGTATGTTTTGGGTAAATTCTGATAACGATTATTAATTGAATCCAGGTATTTTGTCCTATGGACAAAAAAAGAGTAGCAATTATCGGTGTAACAGGGTCAGTAGGTCAAGAATTCGTACAATCACTTGAAAATCACCCATGGTTTGAGGTAACTCAGATTGCTGCATCAGAACGTTCTGCAGGAAAAAAATACCTTGATGCAATTAGAAACCCTAGCGGGATTGTAGCCTGGGACGTAGAAGGTGAAATTCCTGAATATATCAAAGAAATGACCGTAAAACGAATAGACGAATTAGATATTTCCCAATTAGATTTAGTGTTTTCAGCCGTAGAATCAGAGGCTGCCAGAGCTATTGAAACTCAAATGGCAGAACATCTGCCAGTTATTTCCACAAGCTCTGCGTATAGATACGAAGAGGATGTTCCAATTCTTATCCCTGGAGTAAATGATGAACAAGCAGAACTTCTTGAGACTCAAAAAAAGAATAGGAATTGGAAGGGTTTCGTAGCACCATTACCTAACTGTACTACAACAGGTCTTGCTATTACTTTAAAACCACTCCTTGAAAAATACGGGGCAAAAAAGGTGATGATGACTTCCATGCAGGCAATATCTGGAGGAGGAAAATCTGGAGTATCTGCTATGGGAATTACTGATAATATTTTGCCATACATTCCAAAAGAAGAAGGAAAGGTCCGAACAGAAACAAGGAAAATACTTGGAAAACTAAAAGATGGAAAAATAGAAGATGCAGATATTCGAGTGAGTTGTACCTGCACACGTGTTCCTGTAATTGATGGACACACAGAATCTGTCTTTGTAGAGACTGAAAAAGATATTGATCCTCTAACGGCAAAAGAAACCTACAATGAATATAACAAAACAATATCAGTGGCGGGTCTACCTTCGGCACCACACAATTACTATGCATTTCACGAAGATCCTACTAGGCCTCAGCCAAGAATGGAGAGAAGTGTTGGTGGTGGAATGACTACCACAATTGGAAGAGTAGAAAAGGAAGAACTCTTTGATCATGGTCTAAAATACATGTTATTTTCGCACAACAAAAAAATGGGTTCAGCAAAAGGAGCTGTATTGTTAGCAGAAATGCTTTACAAAAAAGGAAAAATCTAGAGATTTTTTGTAATTTTTTCAATAATAACTTTATAAGATGTAGAAATCTACATGCGTTCAGGTGTTTTAAACGGCAAAAGTTGATGATTTAGATTTGCAGATTTTATCCGAATTATCTAATGATGCATCCATTTCTATTCCTCGTTTATCAAAAAAAATCAATGTAAACTCTTCAGTCGTATACTCTAGAATTAAAAGATTAGTAAAACGAAAATTAATTGAACGTTTCACCATTGTTGTAAATGACGCAGAATTAGGCTATACAGTAAAGGCCTTGACAGGGATTAATATGGATACCAAAAAACGTGATCACATTATTGAAGAGTTGTTCAAAATTGACGGTGTTAGAGAGATAGCCGAAGTTACGGGACGATTTGATATTCTTGTTACAATGTATTCAAAGTCATTGGATCAGATGCATAAGATGGTATCAGAAAAAATTGGACGAATAGAAGGGGTTCAGTCATCAGAGTCTTTTATTGAAATGAAATCAAGGCAAAAGGCAATGCCATATATGCCATCAGAGGATAAGGATTAGTGTTGCAGAAACAAAAAACTCAGTCCCGCATCGCAGTATATTATGAATTAACAAAGCCAAAGATCTGGTATCTACTGGTGTTTACAGCCTTTGGTGCAATTTTGACGGCTGCAAATATCTATAACATTGAGGTCTCCTTGGGGACTTGGTTATTTGCTCTGTTTTCTGTTGCAGCAGGATCTGCTGCAGCAAATACATTGACCAATTACCATGATAGGGACATAGATGCAGTTATGGAGCGAACTAAGAGCAGACCTCTTCCATCCAAAAGGATCTACCCTGCAGAAAAAGCAAGAAACTTTGGATTGGCGCTGGCAGGAATTTCACTAATTCTTGCATTTATGATATCATTTACCACAACATTAGAACAAGGTCTTTGGGCAACTGCATTCATTGCATTTGGATTGGCAAATAATGTTCTTGTTTATTCTTATGCCCTTAAAAGACACTCTAGGACCAACATAATTTTAGGAGGATTGTGTGGTGGTGCACCTCCAATGGTTGGATGGGTAGCCGTAACAATGTCAGACTTGTGGACAATGGGCTTGGCTATGGCAGGTTTGGTTTTTATCTGGATTCCCATGCATATTTGGGCTTTGACTTTGCACTTTAAAGAAGATTACAACAAGGTAAATGTTCCAATGTTGACTGCTGTTCAATCCGAAAAAACCTCTGCAAGAATTATTGCACTCTCTACTGTTGTTATGGTACTATTTTCAATCACACCATTTTTCATGCTCACAGAAAATGGAGATTCTATGGTTGGACCAGTTTACCTTTGGACAGCGATAGCGTCAGGAGTACTGATGATAGCATTATCAGCTTGGGTAATTGCAAAACCAATGGAAAAGGCTGCTTGGACATTATTCAAATTCTCTAGTCCATACTTGGCGGTTTTGTTTATCGCATTAATGGTAGATTCGGGATTATAAAATACTGTTATCTACATCAAGACTGTTTAGTTCTTTTGTAATGTTAGCATGGTTTTCTATAAGGGATTCCAG
>JAWWBZ010000047.1:0-7190 GCA_033720715.1 Nitrosopumilaceae archaeon
AGTTATTATTGGAATGCAAAAGACTTCAAAATATATTCTCGCAAACACTTTGATCCTACTTCCTTATTCTATTATTCCATCATTTTTTGGAATGGGTCTTGTTTACACAATAATTGCAATATTATCTGGCGGTTTGATGCTGGCATATCATTTTAAACTTACAAAAACACCGACATCGGAGTTCGCATGGAAAGCATACAAAGTAACTGCGCCTTATTTGACAATAATTTTTGTTGCAGTAGCATTAGATGCCGCATTTCACATTCCTTTATTTTGACATCTAATTACTTCTCAAAACCTGGGAAACTAGCTTCGTAGTCCTTTTCCATCATTTCTTTATTTTGTTCTTCAATTTCATCTATTTCTTCTTTTTCTGTTATTACTTCTATTCTACGTGAATCCTTTGTAATCCATGCCACGCTAATCAAACCAAGAATTTCTAAATCCAAAAGTATTTTGTTGAATTTGTCCTCTGTCATAATATGTCCTTCCTTTGAGAGGGCTTTGAATAGTTCAGAATCCGTAAGTGATCCCTCTTCTTTGATTTTATCGTATACTGTGTTTCTTATTGGAATTGCCATGGTTAACCGTAAAATGACTTATCTCTTGATTTTGGTACAACATTAGATATACTTTCTCTTACTGTGTTATACCATTGGTCTACTTCCTTGGTAATGGAAGGTTTTACTTGTTTTAGACTATTTGCAAAGTCTCTGCTTGTAATTTTTTCGGCTCCCTCTCTCATTGCATGGATTGCCGCTTCTCTACACAGGGCAGCAATATCAGCTCCTGAATAATTTTGGGTCGCAACAGCTATTTCCTGTAATTTTACATCTTTGTCCAGGGGCATTTTCTCAGTGAGTATTTTGATAATCTCTAATCTTCCCTTTTCATCTGGCGGTGGAACATACAGGACTAAATCCAGTCTACCTGTTCTTAGTAGAGAATTATCTAAAACATCTGGTCGATTGGTAATTCCTATCACTACCACTCTTGAGGACATTCCTTCTTCCATTTCTGTCAGTAATTGGCTAAGTACAGTTTCACTTACTCCACCTTCTCCAGTCTTTGATCTTACAAGTGAATCAAGTTCATCAAAAATTACAACACACGGTGAGGATGCTTTCGCTTTTCGAAATATTTCTCGTATTCCTTTTTCAGATTCTCCAACCCATTTGGATAAGAGTTCCGGACCCTTGACCAGAATCATATTTGCCCCGCTTTCTGTTGCTAGGGCTCTTGCAATCAATGTTTTTCCACAGCCTGGGGCCCCATAAATTAAAGCTCCTTTAGGTGGTTTGATTCCCATTTTTGTAAATTTCGTGGGATCTTTCATTGCTGAAATTAGATTATCTTTCAATGCATCTTTAATCTCTTCTAATCCACCCACATCTTGCCACCAAACTTTAGATCTTTCTACGTAAAATTCTCTCATGGCAGTCGGCACTACTTCGTGCATTGCATCATAGAAATCAATCAGTTTGATTTGCATTGATTGAAGAACCTCTGAAGGAATCTTTTCACTTTCTAAATCAATTTCTGGTAAATACCTGCGAATTGATTTCATGGCTGCCTCACGACAAAGTGATTTAATGTCTGCACCAGTATATCCATGAAGTTCGGCTGCAAGATCTTTAAGATCGATTTCTTCTGCTACTGGCATTCCTCTTGTATGAATAAGCAAAATCTCTAATCTTCCATCTTCATTAGGGACAGAGATTTCAAATTCTCTGTCAAATCTTCCTGGTCTTCTTAAAGCAGGATCAATGCTGTCTGGCCTATTTGTGGCACCGAGAACTATTACATTCCCTCTATCATTTAGGCCGTCCATTAGAGCTAATAATTGTGCTACCACCCGTTTTTCTACATCTCCATAAGCTTCTTCTCTTTTTGGTGCAATCGCATCAATCTCATCTATGAAAATAATGCTGGGAGAATTATCTTTGGCTTCCTTAAAAATTTCCCGTAGTTTTGCTTCAGTTTCACCATAATACTTGTTCATGATTTCTGGTCCGTTGATCAAAAACATGTTTGCTTCTGATTCACTTGCTAACACTTTTGCAATGAGGGTTTTTCCACACCCTGGGGGCCCATAAAGTAAAATTCCACTATGGGGCTCAACGCCGAGTCTTGCAAATAGTTCTGGATGTTTTAGTGGAAGTTCCACAATTTCTCTCATAGCTTTTACTTCGTGTCCAAGACCTCCTACTTCTTCGTAGGTGACCCTTAGTTTTCTATCGACAGATGGTTCTGTAGAAATAGTAAGGTTTGTGGACCGATCAATTTTTACAACATGTTTAGGATTTGTTTTTGTAATTTTAAAATCCATAGAATTTCCTAAAATCATAACAGATATTTCATCGCCATGGGAAATAGGTAAGCCTTTCAATCTATTTTTTACAAAATCTGTAAATTCTTTATCTACAGTTACAGTATCATTTAGAGGGGTTAGTGAAACAGATTTTGCAATCTTGGAACTTACCTTTTTTACTTTTACGATATCGTTTAGAGAAGCTCCTATGTTTTTTCTTGTTTGTCCATCAATTCTAATGATGTCTGGAAATTTTTCATCCTCATCAACAGGCCAAACCACAGCACAACTAGATCTTGAACCCATTACATCAATTATGTCGCCAGGAGTTACTTTGAGGTAATCCATGGCTTCAGGACCAATACGAGCTCTCTTTTTACCAACATCTCTTTGTTTTGCTTCTCCTACCCTCATCTGCAAAGGTTCTTCTTTGCGTGCCAAAAAATCACCTACTTCATGTCAACAGACATTCTACTCATATTGAGCACTTCGAATTCGCTGACTCCTTCTACAGATTTTACTGCTTCTTCTAAAGCATCCATTTGTCCTTCAGAATCTTTTACAATAAACTCAGCTTTAATGAAAAACATCCCAAAAGCCAATGGCTCTTTTTCATGTCTTTTGAGGATTTGACCTTCTTTAATTTTGCCTTTTATGGATTCTGCTAAGGCATCTAAATCCACTTCAGGACCCTTTGGTAGGATTTTTGTAATCAAAAGTAATTCTGCCATTTTCTAAGGCCCCTGAAAGTTACATGAAGAACAAGTGTAATTTCTTGCTGCCTCTCTGCAACTTTCACATCTCCAAATCAAATCAGTGCCGCAATTTGGGCAATTGAATTTTACACATTTGTCATTAGGCATTATGTGTCTCAAACAACAGCTACAAGTTGGCAAAGATATAGTAGATGACATTATTCGAATTTTCTCTGAACATCATTTATACCTTGCTTAGAAATTTCAACATCACTTAGCTTAGAATTTTTTTAAGTTGACTGCTAATTAACGTCTGAGCAGTCTTTACAGATCCCTTTATTCCAAGAAGTTTAATGATTGAGCCTGTGTGAAAATCAAAATCTTCTTTTTCTGAAATTTCTTTTAAAATATCTTGTGTTACAAGACCAAACAATTTGTTAATTGTATCGTTGTCAAATTTTTCTAAAATTTTTCTTGCCCATAATTGTTTTTCAAACTCATCACCAAATTGTTTAGTCCATTGTATTTGATACTCTTCTAAATCCTTCGGATTTGATGACCTTAAAAATTTTGAAATCGCTTTTCCAGCAAGAATTCCTCCCATACCTGAACTGTAAATCCCTCCGGAGGTTGTGGGTTTTGCCTGTCCAGCTGCATCCCCAACTATAACTGTGTGACCCTCAACAAACTTCTTTATCGGTCCCTTTATCCAAATGGGAGCAAAAATTTTCCTTATAGTTGAATAGGTTCCCTTGTTTTCCAAAAAATCTTCCAGAGCCTCTGAAACTTTAATTCCTTTCCCTGCAACGCCTACTTTTCCCTTTCCTCCTCCTGAAGGTATTATCCATGCAAAAAATCCAGGAAACTTTTCTTGATCAAAATATACTTCCACTCTTCCTTTTTTTATCCAGTTTGCATAGATTTCATATTGTGCAGTTGATAAAATCCCTGTTCTGTCCTTTTGAATTATTGAAGAAATACCTCTTGCATCAACAAAAATTTTACATTCAATGTCCCCTTCATTAGTCCTCACCCCATTTTTAATCGTCTCTTGAAAACTGGTTTTGACTTTAATTTTTGCACCATTTTTTTGGGCTTGATGAGCTATTTGCTTGTCTAACTCCCTCCTATTGATTTCTGCAACTTTTTGTTTTTTTGAGTTTATTGAAAAATTTTTTCCATTTGGAGCATAAATTGTTGCAGTATCGATTATGTGTTCAAAAGTTTTGGTAAATGGAATAATTCCAAGTTTTTCTAAACCTTTTGTGCTTACAAGACCCCCGCAATGTTCAGGAGTGCCTATTTCATAATCCTCTTCAAGTACAACCACGCTATTACCTCTGCTGGCAATCTCTCTAGAGCATAGCAAACCTGCAACACTTCCACCTGCCACTACCACATCATAGTACACAGATTTTGTTTCTTTGTCAATTATTTATTTCAAAAGTTTTTCATTATCCCTTTTTTTCCTACCTTTGTGGGAGAAATAAAACAGGTAATAGTGGTCAGAACAGATCTTGAAATGGGGAAAGGAAAAATTGCCGCACAAGTGGGCCATGCATGTGTTCTGGGAGCTGAACATGTTAGAAAATCTCATCCAGAATGGTTTGCACAATGGTGGCAAGGTCAAGAAAAAGTAGTGGTAAAAGTAAAAGGGATTAAAGAATTACAGGAAATAAAACGCCAGGCTATTGATTTGGACCTACCTTGGTCTGAAGTTACCGATGCAGGTCATACTCAAATTGCTCCAGGGACAACAACTTGCATTTCAATAGGGCCAGCACCTGAAAATTTAATAGACAAAATTACTCGCGAATTGAAATTACTCTAAATTTTTGGTTTGTGGAATAAGATATAACAAGGGTAGGATGGATTTTTTTTGTGAACAAAAAAGGAATAGCTGTTGCAGGCTTTTTTGGTTTTATTTTATTGACTTCAACAGTCATGATTTCCTTGCCAGGATTAATGGATCCGGTAGACACTGATTCAGAAACAACAATTACTGGAACTCCTGCCGATAACTACCCCGATGCACAAAGGGCAGAATTTTGTGGTTCAGACATTGCAAAATCTACAAGTTATGTTAAAGAATATTCTATTCCCACTGTTTGTACTAACCCATTAGCAATTGTCACAGACTATGATGGAAATGTTTGGATTGCTCAAACAAACACTGGAAATTTGGCAAAATTTGATCCTGTAACTGAAACCTTCACCGAATACGAAAATCCATCCTGGCCACCAAATGGTCGGTCTATGATGTGGGGTATGGATGATGCTCCTGACGGTTCAATTTGGTACACTGATGAGACCTTTGATTCTATTTGGAAGTTTACTCCAGAAGAGGAGAGGTATCAAAGATTCACTTATCCTTCTGATGGTGATGCACTTCCCCAGAAATTAAAAATTGAAGGATCTCAAATCATTGTTAATGATTTTACTGGGAATAAAATCACTTTCTTAGATCCTAATGTAGCAAATCAAGAAGAATTTTACTATCTCAGTATTCCATCTCCAATGGAAAATGCAGTGACTTCTGACTTTGCTATTGATGAGGAAAATAATGTATGGTATACCAATTGGGTATTTCAACAAGGAGGAGTTTTAGTAAAATTTGATCAAGAAGGATATCGAACTGCAGTTGCAAATACTGGAGAGGAATTTTTACCCCTAGGTGACTTTATCGAAATAGTTGCTCTACCAGAAGATTTGATTGCACCAAACGGTGCTGTAATAACTGATGGAAAAATTTGGTTAGGTGATACTGCAAGCTCTAATTTTTATAGCTATGATCCGCAAACTGATTCTTTTATTCAGTATGTTACCTCCAATCCCCCTGCTTTGACTTATGGCAATTCAACAGGTGTAATAAAATCACCAATTTCAAGACCCTACTGGGTTGAAACTAATCATTTAGGTCATTTAGTTTTCAATGAACAAAACGCCAATAGATTAGCAGTAATGGATCCCAAAACTGAAACTTTGGTAGAATACTTTGTACCTTCCATGAATCCAAACTGGGGAGATTGTGGAGAAATGCAAAATTGCGGACTTGCACAAGTTTTTGATTTTACTGTAAATGACGAAAAGATATGGTTTACTGAATGGGTAGAAAATAAGATTGGTGTGATAGATACCTCAAAAACACTTCCAATTGACATTCAATTGGATTCTAACTATGTTTCAATAAGCCCGGGAGAATCCGCAGAGGTTTTCTTTGTAGTTTCTCCTGCAACTGAAACCGACTTGCCTGAGGTTTCTTTGGTTTTAGCTGACTCTCAAGACTTTTTGAATCTAAGCCTTGATCAAAACACCCCTCAAACTTTTCAGCTAGACTTTGATGCCCCTAGGCCTATTTCTACTACTGTCTCGGTTTCTGAAGATGCAGTTTCTGGAACCTACAAAATACTCCTCGGTGCCTTTACAGATGAAATAGCAGTAGGCAAATTCCTTACAGTAGAAATAGAATCGTGATTCCCAAAATAGATTCTGATATTGGGATCTTAACCTATTGTACTGATTTTGAAGGAGTAGGTGGAAGAATCAAAGAAAGTCCTGATGATTTTGAAGTTTCTGAAGAGGTAACTGAAAAAACTAAGCGCTTGATTACCTCTGAAGGGGATTATGCCGTTTACAAGTTAAAGAAAAGAAACATTGATACAAATCACGCCTTATCTGAAATTTTTAGAAAAACAGGTTTGAGATTAAAATCTCTGGGTTTAAAGGATTCATTTGCTACTACGGAACAATTTGTATGTTCTAATAATAAAGGAAGGACAGTAGATAGTTACTCTTCGGGCAAATACTCCCTTGAACACATTGGTTTTGTAAAAAAACCCCTTTCAAAAAAGGATATGATTGGAAATCATTTTAAAATCAAAATTTCAGATTGCAAGGATACCCTGTCCGAATTTAAAGACCAAGAAAAAATTTTAAATTTTTATGGATATCAGAGGTTTGGTTCCAAACGTGCAGTAACTCATCTAATTGGAAAAGCTATTTTACAAAGAAACTTTTCTGAGGCAATTAATTTGATTCTTTCATTTACATCTCCTAATGATTCCAAAGAGAATAACGAATTAAGAGAAAAACTTAAAGATCCTGCAAACTTCTCTAAACTTTTTGATGAGATGCCACCACAAATGGATGTAGAAAAACTTGTGGTAAAAGCAATGATTGAAAAT
>JAWWBZ010000048.1:0-7135 GCA_033720715.1 Nitrosopumilaceae archaeon
ATTTTTTCTTGTAACAACATACATCCTTGGATAAGAGTTTCAGGTCTAGGTGGACAACCTGGAACATACACATCTACTGGAATAACTCCATCGATACCAGGGAGAACGTTGTATGAATCAAAATACAATCCTCCCGTAATAGCGCAAGCTCCCATTGCAATGACGTATTTTGGTTCTGGCATTTGATCATAAACTAAACGCAGACGGGGTGCCATCTTTCGTGTAATAGTTCCTTGAACTACAACAAGATCACATTGTCTAAGTGATCCAAATGCTTCGATGATTCCGAATCGTTCAACATCATATCTAGGACTAGATGCAGCTCCAAATTCAACACTGCAACACGCTGTTTCAATGTGTACGGGCCAAAGGGACCAAATTCTACCCCAGTTGATTGCATATCCTAAAGGTTTGTCAATGGCTTTTTCTAAAATATCGCCAAGTTTTCCAACAAACACGTTTGCATTCTGTGGTGTTATGAGATCTTTTATCATTTGAGTCCCTCACTTATGTAAATTTGATTTGTATAAAAAACTACCAAATATTTCTCCTCCCGGATTGGTATAGAGCAAATGCCATAGCTCCAAACACTATTGCCAAAAATCCAATAATTGGAAGAGTTGCCTCTTTGGGAAGATATAAGATTGTACTTCCCCAAGCATAAAGGAAAATTGCAACTACATCAAAAACTACAAACATCAAAATGTACGCATAATACTGCATCATAAAGTGAGTACGTCCTTCTCCAGATGGGACTTGACCACATTCCATCGGTAGAAATTTCACAGGATTGCTCCTTTTTCTGGGGTAAACCATTCTAGAGATTAATAATGCTGGGGCCATTGCTGCCACGGCAAAACCAAACATCAATACCACGGTACTATAACTGCCCGCTAATTCCCCGACCAATTTAGCTTTGAACCCAGGTTTTTGTATAAAAATCTATGCACATTTTTTTTGTCTTATTTTTTTATAAAATCAATTTTTGTAAAGTACTTTATAGGATAACGACTAGAAGCGATCATGTCATTGAATGTTGGAGACGTAGCTCCTAACTTTGAGCTTCCTGACACAGAACTAAAAATGAGGACTTTGGATGATTTCAAAGGAAAAAAAATTGTACTCTCATTTTTTGTAGCAGCAAGTTCTCCGGTGTGTGAAAATGAAATGTGTACATTCAGAGATTCCTGGCAAGAGTTGTCAGATCTAAATGCGCAAGTAATAGGAATAAGTAATGATGGTCCTTTTGCAAACAAAGCCTTTGCAGAAAAACACAATTTCAATTTTCCATTACTAGGAGATTACAACAGCAAAACAATCCGTGAATATGGTGTTTTGATGAAAGACTTGTTGCACATCAAAGATTACAATGCAGCAAAACGTTCTGTGTTTGTAATAATGGAAGATGGAAAGATTGGATACAAATGGGTATCAGAAGATCCGTTAAAAGAACCAAACTATGACGAAATCAAAGAATTCCTCAAGTAAGGAATCTAATTTTTTATTCTATCTCGGCAATCAAGTCGCCCTTTGCGACTGAGCTGCCTTCTTTAATTTTAATTGATTTTATGGAACCGGCTTTGTGAGCTTTTACTGCAACTTGCATCTTCATAGACTCTAATGTACAGACAACATCTCCGGAATTAATAGAGTCGCCTTCATTAACTGCGATTGAAACAACTTTTCCTGGGATTTGACTTTTTAATGCTAATTCTGAACTTCCTGCGCCTGCACCTCCAGAGTTTTTGTAAACAATTTCATCGAAATGTGTATTTTTGTTAATTGTGATTGGAACATTATCAATTACTAAGTTAAACTCATTTGTAGTGCTTTTTAGATATTTAGCTTTGTGGAATTTTTGATCTAGTAAAAATTCTATTCCCTTTGCATCCATATTTAGGATTTTAATTTGATGATCATCGTCATTGATTTTAATTATGTATTCATTCTTACCAAGATTTTGGGTGATTTCTCCAGCAAAGACGTTTTCTATATCTTGAATTTTATAATCCATATTTCCTCAATCCAGTTTATTCTTCCAATTTGAATTGTCAGTTGCTGAACTTTGTACACGACTCTTATAGTATTCAGAATATAGGATAGCGGCAGCTAAAGCTGCATCACTTTTTTCAATTTTTTCTTTTTTCAAATCTTCTTTTAGTCTTTCAATCATATTGAATCGTTTTAAGAAATCAGTTGAGAGTTGTCCAGTTTTGTATTCCTCGCTTTGAAGGATTGTTTTGTAAAGTGGAATTGATGTTTCCACTCCTTGAACATACATGTCATTTAATGCGGTAAGCATTCGAGTTCTACATTCCTCAAATGTTTGTCCCCACGTGCAAAGTTTGGCCATTAATGAATCATAAAATGGAGATACTGTGCAACCAGGATAAAGGTAAGTGTCACATCTTACACCTGGTCCTGAGGGAATAGTAACATCAGGTACAGGACCAGTTGAAGGTGCAAAATCCAGAAATGTATCTTCTGCATTAATTCTACATTCAATGGCATAACCTTTCATTGAAAGATCTGATTGCTTGAATGGAAGTGGTTCTCCGTTTGCGATATCAATTTGTAGTTTAACAAAGTCTAATCCTGAAACCATTTCACTAATTGGATGTTCCACTTGAAGGCGGGCATTGATTTCAATAAAATAAAACTCCCCATTATCTGCACGGAGGAATTCTGCAGTTCCAAGATTGGTATAATCTACAGCTTCGGCAGCTCTTACAACTAGTTCACCAACTCTATCTCTTGTTTCCTGGTCTACTACAGGTGATGGGGTTTGTTCAATTAATTTCTGATTGCGTCTTTGAATTGAACATTCCCTCTCAAATAGATGTACGGCGTTGCCATGTTTGTCTCTGCACATTTGGTATTCTATGTGTCGGGTTTTTTCTAAAAATTTTTCAACTATAATTGCTGATTTCCCAACCGCTGCAATTGATTCTCCGGTTACTGATTCATATCCCTCTTTGAGTTCCTTATCGTTTGTAACTAGTCTAATTCCTCTACCACCACCACCATATACGGATTTAAGTAAAACTGGATATCCTATATCGTTTGCAATTTTAGTGGCCTCTTCAACATCTTTTACAATATCTGGACTACCTGGAACGGTAGGAACTTTAGCTTTTAGCATAGCCTCCTTGCATTCCATTTTATCTCCACAAAGATTCATCGATTTTGCTGACGGACCAATGAAATTAATTTTATTTTTTTCACACAGGTTTGCAAAGTCATCATTTTCTGAAAGAAAGCCATAACCAGGATGAACTGCATCAGCTCCTGATGACAACATTACATCAAGAATTTTTTGTTGATTTAGATAGGATTTTGCGGGGGCTGCCTCACCAATATGGTATGCTTCATTTGCTTGTTTTACATGAAGTGAATTGAAATCTTCATCAGAATATACTGCAACGGTTTTGATTCCTAATCTTTTACATGTTCTAATAACCCGTAAAGCAATTTCTCCCCTGTTTGCTATTAGTACTTTCTCAATCATTTTAATCACAAATTGATATTACCATGTTTTCTTGGAAGTTGTTTTTCTCTTTTGTTTGCAAGCATTTCAAGGGCTTTTATTAACATAGGTCTTGTTTCAGCTGGATCAATTACATTATCTACAGTTCCATGAGATGCAGCAACGTATGGATTATCAAATTTTTCTGCAAATTCATCAATAAGTTGTTTTTTAAGAGCTTCTGGATCTTTTGCTTCGGCAAGTTCTTTTCTACTCATAATCTTTACTGCCGCCTCAGCACCTAATACTGCACATCTTGCAGTAGGCCAAGCATAATTGATGTCGGTACGGAGGTTTTTACTCCCCATGGCAATATAGGCGCCTCCATATGCTTTACCAATTACCAAGGTAATTCGAGGTACTGTTGCTTCACAATAGGCATAAAGCAATTTACTTCCATGTCTAATGATGCCGTTATGTTCTTGGTTAGAGCCAGGCATGTATCCAGGTGTATCTACTAGAGTTATAATGGGAATATTGAATGCATCACAAAATCTAATGAATCTCGCTGCTTTATTGGATGAATCAATATCTAAAGCCCCTGCCAAATGCATTGGTTGATTAGCAACGATTCCAACAACGGTTCCATTCATTCTTGCATATCCCACTACAACATTTGGTGCAAACAATTCATGAATTTCCAAAAACTCATTGTTATCTACAATGGAGTTTATGATTTCTTTCATGTCATATGGTTGTAATGGATTTTCTGGAATAATATTAATCAGATTGTGATCAAGTCTGTTAGGATCATCATCTGAATTTTGTTTTGGTGGTTGCTCAGAGTTGTTTTGAGGAAGAAATGAAATTAATTTTCTGATGTAATCCATACATTCGTATTCATTTTTTGCGACAAAATGTGCAACACCACTTTTGGTCCCATGTGTCATTGCTCCACCCAAGTCATCAAATGAAATGTCTTCACCTAAAACAGTTTTAACAACATCAGGTCCTGTTACAAACATAGTACCAGCCTTTTCTACCATAATTACAAAGTCAGTCATAGCTGGTGAATAAACAGAACCACCAGCAGAAGGACCAATACTTGCTGTGATTTGTGGGATTACACCTGATGCAAGTTGATTATGATAAAAAATGTCTGCAAACCCATCAAGACTCATAATTCCCTCTTGAATTCTTGCACCTCCAGAATCCATAATACCAATTATAGGGCATCCGGTTCTTAAGGCATGGTCCATTAGTTTAGTAATTTTTTTAGCACCCATTTGGCTCAATGTGCCACCTAGTACTGTAAAGTCATAAGCAAAAACAAAGATCTGTCTTCCATTTACTAGTCCATAGCCTCCTACTACTCCATCAGTATAGAACTTCTTTTTTTGCATATCATATTCGTGATAGTGATGAGTTACCAAAGGATCAATTTCTGTAAATGTTCCTTCATCCAGTAAAATGTCAATTCTTTCTCTGGCAGTAAGTTTTCCTTTATCATGTTGGGCTTTGATGCGATCTTGTCCTCCTCCCAGCGCGGATAGTTTTTCTCTCTTGGAACGATCTTCGATTTTTTCCGCGTGCATCTTGGTATCTAAGATTAACATCTACTTATTAATTTAGGTGATAACACTCCCGAAAATTTTTTTTAAAATTTTATTAATTTTTAAAAATTTTCAAAAATTTTAAAGAATTTTTACATCGGTTTACGAAATACATTTAACTAAAGTAAAGGCGAAATACCGTATATGGTACAAGAGATGGAAGCTACTGTGGTGTATACGCAGTTGTTAAAAGAAGATCTTGTAATAATTAGAATCCTTCCTGATGAAGGAATGCCTGAATATAAGACAGGACAGTTCCTTACAATTGGAGTTAATGTTCCAGCAGAAAACTATAAGCTTGTTAGAAGAGCTTATTCAATTGCATCTCATCCCGAAAACCGAGATTATTTTGAATTTGTTATTCGATGGGTAAGAAATCCTTTGCCAGGACGGGTAACTACCATGTTATTTTATGCTAGTGTTGGAGACAAGGTAAAGTTGGGCTATCCAACTGGAAATGCATTGTTGATTAATGAAACTCTCCCAAATGGTGGGAAAGACATGAGAAGAATTGTGTGTGTTGGAGGAGGAACAGGTTTAGCTCCTTTTATCGCATTTGCAAACCATCTTCATGACGTAGGTGACAAAAGAGAAGTTATTGTATTGCACGGAGCTAGTTACGTTGACGAGCTAAGTTATCGAAGGATGTTGACGGATTTGGAAGATGAAAGTAAAAAGAGACCAGGTGAATGGAATTTCAAATACAGGGCTGCTATTAGTAGGCCAAAAGAGTTTTTCAACAGATCGTGGAATGGACATGTAGGAAGAGTAGAATCCTTTTTTAAAGAAGGAAAAAATGGTTTGTCTCCTTTGGATGAATTGGTAGGGGAAAAATGCACTCCTGAAAACACTTTCATTTACATTTGTGGATACCAAGGAACTATTGACGGAGTTATTGAAAATACTGCTGCACGTGGTTTTGTAACCTCAGACAATAAACGAGAAGATGGTAGTTACGAAATAAGATACGAATCATACGGTTAAAACCTAAATCAAAAAAAACTGTTTACCAATTTAGAATATAATTAGAAACTTAGTATTTCTGACGGAGGATAAACTGCATTAATGCTTCTTTTGAATAGTCAATACCGTGCTCCTCATCAGTGTGTTTGCCAAATTCCTCAATTACGTTCTCAATTTCGCCTTCACTTACAAAATCACATTCAAAACCATAGTCTGAGCAGCGCAATCTTGCCATATTTTGGGTGTTAAAGTTGTACAATAAAAACTAAGATGTTTTTTTAATAACAAACTCGGTGTGGTTTTTTTCGACATTAATAGATCAAAAATGGGCTCTTGGGACAATAATCCTATTCAGATTTTTCTTCAGTTTTTTTTGGTACCGAAACAATGCTTTGAGCTACGGATTTGGTTAATTCCTCAATAATCTTTTTCTTATTTTCATCCATGTCACCTAATTGTTCCAGGGCTTTTTCCAATTCTTGTTTCCTTATTGTATCAACAGTTTGAAGAACATCACCTACAATTGGTTCTGCATTTACTCTGTTCATTGTTGCCTCAATTACAGGTACTTCTTTTGCAATCAATTTTTCAACTTCTGGGACCTTTGCCATTCTCAAATTTTCATTTTCCTCTACTAGTTCCAGAATTTGGTCTCTGGACATGAGTTTAACTCCTGCAACTGTAGACACTTTATCTGCTACAGCCCTTGGTTCAGAAACATCTAAAATCAAAATACCTTTTTTCTTATTTTCAACGATTCGTTTGATATGTTCTGGTTGAATGAGAAAATAATCTGCAGTTGTTGCAACAAAAACAATATCAAATTTATCAAAATTTGGAAAAACCGTTTCCCATTCTATTGGATTTCCTCCTAAAATTTTGGAAAATCCTGTTGCTCGATCAATAGTCATGCTAACAACATCAAAATTTACACCTTTTCTGTTTAGTGCTTTTGCAACTCTTGCAGCAGAAGTTCCGGTACCTATCAACAAAATCTTTTTCTTTTTATCAATCCCAGCATTCTCCTCTGCAATTTTTACTGCAATATCACCTAATGAAAAAACATTATCCCCAATTCCCGTTGTTTCTCTTA
>JAWWBZ010000049.1:0-7070 GCA_033720715.1 Nitrosopumilaceae archaeon
CAATTATGAAAATAACTGTTTCTGTAATCAAAGCTGATGTCGGTGGAATTGGAGGCCATACAAGGCCAAGTGAAGGGCTTTTAGATGCAGTAAGAAAAACCATCAAAGAATCTGACGATTTACTAATTGACTATTATATCGGATATTGTGGGGATGATGTTCACATTGTAATGTCACACACTCATGGTGTTGACAATAACAATATTCACAAACTTGCATGGGATGCATTTATGGCAGGGACCGAAGTCGCAAGAGAAGAAGGATTGTATGGGGCAGGTCAAGATCTTCTAAAGGATTCCTTTTCTGGAAATGTAAAGGGAATGGGTCCAGGAGTTGCAGAGATGGAATTTGAAGAGCGCCCTAATGAAGCATTTACAGTATTTGCTGCAGATAAAACAGAACCTGGTGCATTTAATTATCCATTTTACCGGATGTTTGTAGATGCATTAAGTAACACGGGACTAATTGTAAACAAGTCTCTTGCAGGAGGGGTGAATATTAACATCATGGATGTGGAAGAAGGTAAGGTTGCAGAGCTTTCTTTGTGGGAAGACAAACCATCAATTGAAGCAGCGTTAATGTATCCAGGAAGATACGTAGTATCAACAATTACAACCAAAGATGGAGAACCAATAGTTGCATCATCAACTGATAGGCTACATAATATTGCAGGGACATATGTTGGAAAAGACGATCCAATTTGCGTTGTAAGGACTCAAAAACAGTTTCCAGCAACTGAAGAAGTAGGCAGTGTGTTTAACAATCCACATTATGTGGCAGGAAATACCCGTGGAAGTCATAATATGCCATTGATGCCTGTGAAACTAAACTCAGCCGCCACAATTAATTTCTGCATTCCCATTGTTCAAGCACTAGTTTTTAGTATGCATAATGGGAAATTTACTGGTCCATTTGATGGCTTCTCAACTCCTGACTGGGATTATGTTAGGGAGATTGCAACAAAAAAAGCACTTGCAATGAGAAGTCAGGGATTCATTCATCCAGCAACCCTAGTACCATCTGAGCTTGAGTATGCTGAAGGTTACAGAGCAAGAATGAGTGTTCTTGAAAGCAAAATGAGACCAATTGAAGGCGTCACCTTAAGCGGTGAGAAAAAGGATAAGTACGAAGATCCTGATTAAGAAAAGTTCAGTTCTTAGCTGGACGTTTTTTGGGAAATAGTTAAAAGAAAAAAAGAACTAGAGTGTTTGTAAAATGCAAAATCTGTTGAGAATTTTTGATTGGAAAACCTATAGCTTTACAGCAATTGCAGTGATTGGTTTTTCAAATATTGTAATCGAGTTATTTGGAGAAACCATTCCAAGTGTTTTAATGACGTTTTTCAAAAGTGCAGGCGAGGTTGTAATCTTGGCATCTGTTTTTGTATTTGCCATTGCTTGGCTTTTGAAGGCAAAACCACATAATCGTCCAAAAAATTATCACGTAGTAGTCTTTGACGTTTTTGGAAAGGAAAGCCAAATAGAAGGAATAAGGAGAGAATTCAAAACCCACGATGTTGCATGGAGTTTTATGAAACAATACAAAACACTTTATCCATTATACAACTTTGCCCTCGTATCAAAACAACCAAAACATGAGAAACCAACCATATTCAAGTATATTTAGATCTGAAAACAAATAATTATTTCCAAACAAATTTGATTTTATGCCAGTAAAAATCTTTAGCGGTGTTGAGTATATTGTAGAGAAATCAGTCAATGATTTTATTAAAAATGTTAAGGTGATAGATATCAAAATTACTAGTCATCTAAACAAAAATGATAAATCCCAAATTTTCGTATTAGTTCATTACGAAGGAGAACCCCCAAGCCATTCCACTGGTCCTGGGTTACTATAAACTAGATTCAAACTTTTATTCTTGAGCATGACCAAAAAGTATCGTGGAGTTTTCTATTTTAGCCGAGTCTCTTAGCAAAATGGAGGCAACTACAAAAAGATTAGAATTGACTCAACACTTGGTTGATTTATTTAAAAAAACTCCACAAGAAGTAATTTCAAAAATTGTTTATCTTTTACAAGGGAAACTCCGACCGGACTTTGAAGGCATAGAGCTTGGAGTTGCTGAAAAACTTGCAATCAAATCTCTCGCAAAATCCTCCGGCATAGCAATAAAAAAAATTGAAAATGAATATCGAAAAAGTGGAGATTTGGGTCAAACAGCAACGATTATTCTAGAACAAAAAACTCAAACAACCTTTTTGGTTGAAGACATTTCCGTTGAGAGAGTATATGAGACTTTGTTTAAGATTGCCAAACTTGAAGGTTCAGGCTCTCAAGAGATGAAGATGAAATACATTTCAAGTTTGCTAAATGATGCCACACCAATAGAGGCAAGCTATATTTTGAAAATATTACTTGGAACATTACGATTAGGGGTTGCCGAAAATACCGTAATGGATTCACTTGCAATTGCATTTACAGGAAATAAAGAAAACAGGAAACCACTAGAACACGCATACAATGTTTCAAGTGATTTGGGAAAAGTGGCAGAGACCATTGCAAGCAAAGGCCTCAAGGGCGTAGAAGGTTTTGAAATTGTAATTTTTAATCCAATTCGGCCAATGCTTGCAGACCGTGTAAAAAGCGAACAAGAAGCAATTGAAAAGATGGGGTCTGAGTTTGCTGCGGAATACAAATTAGATGGAGAAAGAGTGCAACTCCACGTTGATGGTGAAAAGGTGGTTTTGTTCTCAAGAAGTCTTGAAAATATTTCAAAATACTATCCAGATATTATAGAAAAAATTCCAAAAGCGTTACAAGCAAACCAAGCAATCTTGGAAGCAGAAGCTGTGGCAATTAATGAGAATACAGGAGAGTTTTTGCCATTCCAAGAATTAATGCATAGAAGAAGAAAATACAAAATAGAAAAAGCAGTGCTGCAATATCCAATCACCGTAAACTTTTTTGATATTTTGTATTATAATGGGAAAAGTTGCCTGTGTTTAGATTATAAGGAAAGACGCAAGACTCTTGAGAAAATTATCAAAGAAGATGATTATACAAAAAATGTTCCAATGAGTATAGTCAAAACTGAAAACGATATTGAAGACTTTTTGGAAAACAGTATCAACTCTGGATGTGAAGGTCTAATGTTAAAAATGCTTGATAAGCCATATCAAGCAGGATCCCGAGGCAATTATTGGTTAAAACTAAAACGAGAGTACCGAAATGAACTTGGAGATAGTCTAGATTTAGTTGTTATCGGAGCCTTCTTTGGGAAAGGAAGAAGAACTGGAAGGTATGGGACCCTTCTTTTGGCATCATATGATGAGGACACAGATACGTTTACGAGTATTTGTAAGGTAGGAACAGGATTTACAGATGAATATCTGGATCAATTATATCAAATTCTATCAGACCAGGTTACAATTAAAAAAAATCCCAGAATTGATAGTGAAATGGAAGCTGATGTATGGTTCGAACCAGAACTTGTAATAGAGATTGTGGCTTCTGAAATCACTTTATCCCCTATTCACCGAGCTGCAAGAGATACCTTGCGAAAAGGTGCAGGGTTGGCTCTTAGATTTCCAAAATTTACAGGAAAAATTAGAATGGAGAAACTTGCTGAAGATGCATCCACAAATGAAGAGGTTGTTACATTATACAAGGGACAAAAAAAGATAGCTCACGAGAAAAGCTTAATGTAGTTTATGCGTAAAATTTCACTAATATCTTTGAGGATTTAAATTACCTAGTCCATGATGATTTTTTGAAATGTATAGCGGAGAACTTGAAGTTCAAGCTAAAAGAAAGGCAATTGCAGTTTTACAAGACGAGATCAACCGGATTCTAAATGCATCAAGAGAACTATCCCAACTTCCAGAACTAATGATGAAAAAGGACAAGTCTGGAATTAAAAATACTCTTGAGCAGATTTCAACTATCGAAGAAGAAGTAGAAAACCTAAGACGAAAAATTACTAGAGAAGTTGCAGATGTAGGCGGCCTGATAATGAACAGAGAAAACCTACTTAATACAGCATACACAATGGATGAGATTGCAGGATACATTACTGGAATATCCTTCAAGCTATCTAATGTAAAAGCAACAACTTTGAAATCCTCAAAACTAGACACGGATCTTACAAAGCTAATCGAGTTGGTTGTAGATCAAATCTACAAATTAAATGAGATTATTCGAAGCCTTAGTACAAACGCTGCAAGCGCAATAGAGTTAGCACAAGAGACTCAAAAAATTGAAAGAGAGATTGATCTCAAATACCGACAAGCAACTTTGAAACTTTTGACTGAAGTTACTAATACCAAAGAGCTTTTGTTAATGAAAGACGTAATTGAGGGAATTGAAGAGATGGCAGACAAATGTCAAAGAGTTTCTGATTCATTCATACTGCTAGCACTAAGCCTCTAAAACAATCTTTTTTCATATTTTTACCCATGCATTTTCATGTTATACAATTCATATACGATTTAAGTAATTGAGTTTCAATGAAGTGTGATCTAGTAGAAAAGCGATTGATTGTTTGGGATATTGATGATTCACGCAAGCTATTCAGCAGTGGATATTTTGGAAAGCCGATTGGGATTCCAAAACCAAAACCTGAAGAAATCGATGTTCCATTGATTTTAGATTTAATTGAAGGTTTGTATTTACTTGAGAACAAAAAAATTTCAATTTACAAAGAAAAGAAAAAAATTGCAATAGAAACCATGATTGAGATTTGTAAAAACGAGTATCATGACTTTGAAAAAAAATACCTTGTTTACAAAAACTTTAGGGATAAAGGATACATTATCAATCCTGGAATTAAATTTGGATGTGACTTTGCCGTATATGAAAAAGGACCTGGAATTGATCATGCCCCATTTTTAATTCAAGTGTACAATAGAAAGGAACCAGTTACTTCAACAGCGATTGTCCTAGCAGGACGATTAGCAACAACGGTTAGAAAACAATTCATTTTGGCAATTCCAAAAGGAAAAGACAAGGTAGATTTCTTGGCACTTGATTGGTGGAAGGCTTAGGCCTGTTTTATATGACCTGCAATGCGGTCATAGATCCAAAACAACTCTTCAGTAATTCCAAAATCCAAATTATTTTTCCATTGATTTCTAATTCTTACTGCTCCTTCAGTTGGCTCTACAATGATGTTGGCATCCTTTACAGTTTGTTTTGCAATCATTTGATTCAATTCTTCATCTTCATTTAGACGTTCAGCTAAACTTCCAGACCCATTCCATTCTACTTTTGTGACTGTCTTTGATCCAAAATGACCCTGTGTTTTTAGTTTGGTTTTTGCTGTGTAATTAGAAGCTGCGCGTCCAGTTTCTTTTCGTACAATAAAGTGGGCTTGAAATTTATTTTCTGCACCCCATGGAAGTGGATTTGGATCTTGCATGTATTATCCCTTTTGAATAATCTGAATTACGTCAATGTTCGAATTTTTTACTTCAAGGCATCCCTTGTTTGTGACCATCCTTGGAGTTTGAGAAAAATATCTACTGTAATAATCACCATGTTCAACATCTACTGTGGCAATTTCTTTAGCCTCTGATTCTACACCAATCTCAGAGAGCATGTCTACAAATTTTTCAGGCCAAGTTTTGTACACAAATGTATCTGGCTCTGTATCATGCATGAAAATCCTAAATTCCTACCCACAAATAAAGATATCAAGGAAATTTTTGAGGCCTTAGTATATCCTATCACGTATTTGGTGACAATCACAAATACACCCTTTTTTGCATTTAATTCTTTTACAATCAGAACAGACCCTCTTATTCCAATAAGGAGCCGTGTTCATGATTTTGAAGAATATAAAATGGAATTAAGTTTTAAGAATGGAGGATTTGCCTGTTTTAGAATTCCAAATCACATAATCAAATTTTGCTGAGAAGTTACTAATTTTTATCATTGTAACAATCAAATTAAATAATACTTTGAGGCTGTTCTTTTATCTATGTTAAAATTTCAAGGTAAAACAGCACTGGTGACAGGCAGTGGGACTGGAATTGGTCAGGCGATTGCCAAAAAATTTGTTGAAAATGGAGCAAGTGTAATAATTCTGGGTAGAAGGCCAGAACCTCTCCAAGAGACCTCGCAGATGCTTGAGAAAATTATTGAAGAGAAAAAAAGTGGTGCTAGTGTTAAAATTTTTGCCGGGGTAGATGTTGCTGACGAATCTGCTATGAGCCAGATGTTTGACACTTTAAAAAATGAAAATTCTACGATAGACTTTATCATAAACAATGCTGGGGTTTCTGGCCCGGTAACCTGTTTTCCAAATTCACCACTTGATGAATTTAAAAGTACGATTGGAATTCATTTGACTGGGACCTTTTGGGGTTCAGTTCAAGCCCTTAAGGTGATGAAAGAAGGAGGAAAAATAATTACAATTTCAACTTTCTTTACGGAAGAACGTCCCCTTGAGCAAAGACCATACAGGTTTAGAAGTCCATATACAGCATCCCAAGGAGCAAAAAACAGACTTGCTGAATGCATGTCATGGGAATTAACTGACAAAGGAATTATTTCAATTGCAACAAACCCTGGGCCGGTGCATTCAGATAGAATTTACAAAACCGTTTATCCAAAAGCTGCTGCAGAATTTATGAGAGTCAGTGGTTTTGAAGATTTATCTCCAATTGAGGTTGACGCTGCAAACAAAGAAATCTTGCCGTTACTTGGAGAAAGTGAAGATACAATAACGAATGGAATTGCTGAAGCTGCAAAAAAATTATCATCACAAACAGGAAAAGATGCAACAAAACTCACCCAAACTCTAACTAATCTCTTAAACAAGATTCAAAGTATTGCTGAAAAAGTTCAAAGCAATACATCTCACATGATTGCAAATCAAGAATTTTTATCACAATCTCAAGTTGCTGAATCAGTTTTGAATTTGTGTGATGATGAAATTGCAAAAATCATCAATGGTAAAGTAATTCCCGGTGATAGAGTATTTTATCCTGTAAAACCTCATATTGGAACTACAACTCCTGGAGTCCACCAACCAGACCTTAGTGGAAAATCAATCGTATTTACTGTTGATGGAACTGACATTGTAGATGCTGAAAGAGTAAAGTTTCTAG
>JAWWBZ010000050.1:0-7062 GCA_033720715.1 Nitrosopumilaceae archaeon
CTTAGCTCGTTTTTGATCTATTTCCCTGGTGATTTTATCCCATTCTCTTTGCAAAATGTTTACAAACCATTGATCAAACTCGTTTTGGACAAATTCAACATCTTCTAATGGGTTATGAGAACCTGCAGGAACAGGTTGTCCTTGGATGTCTGTAGTTCCTGCAATATCCACTACATGAATCAAAACTTCAGCTTGTCTAGCATCATCCAAAAATTGATTTCCTAATCCCTTTCCTTCATGAGCTCCAGGAACCAAACCTGCAACATCTATTAATTTAACAGGAATAAAACGAACACCCTCATTACAAAATTCGTTTTTATGAGCAATACCAAAGTGCTTGCAGGCACAATTTGTTTTGACATATGCAACTCCAATGTTTGGTTCAATTGTTGTAAATGGAAAGTTACCTGAAGGTACAGGTGTTTCTGTAGCTGCTGAAAAAAAAGTAGATTTTCCAACGTTTGCCTTTCCCAATAAACCAATCTGCATGAACGACAAAAGATGAATAGTACATATTAGTATTGCAGAAATTGTTTAATGTAGTGTTTTTTGATTTTAAAATATGTCCTTTATCATTACTGGAAATCCTGGAGTAGGTAAACATACTATAGGAAATGAAGTGAGTAAAAATTCAGATTTTTCAATTATAGACATTAATCAAATTGCAAAAGAGTCAGGATTATTTGAAAAAAATAATGAAACAAATGATGTCGATGTAGAAAAACTAGCACAAGTTATTGAAGAAAAAAAATTCAAGTCAGTTTTGTTCGTGGGTCATTTGGCTCCATATGTATTAAGTGCAAATGATGTGGAAAAGGTTATTGTTTTTAGAAAAAATCCTTACGCAATAATACCAATTTATGAAAAAAGAGGTTATTCTTCTGAAAAAATTAAAGAAAATATTGGTAGTGAGATTCTAGGTGTAATTTTGTATGATTCTCTTGAAAAATTTGGAGCTAAAAAAATAGTGCAAATTGATGTCACTTTAAAATCCATTGAGGAGATTACAAAAATGGTCTTAGAAATAATTAATGGAGCAGAAGTTTTTGAAGAAGTAGACTGGTTAACTGAAGTATCAGACAAAAACGATTTAAAAAAATTTTTTTCTGATTGAATAAATAACGCCTTTACTTGGTAAAATTACTTGTTTGAAATTTTAAAAACTGATTTATCTGCACGAATTGGTGTAATCCATACAAATCATGGAAAGATAGAAACGCCTGCATTTGTTCCGGTTATTCACCCGGTAAAACAAACAATTCCCTCAGAAAAAATCAAAGAAATTGGTTTTGATTTAGTTATAACAAATGCGTATATCACCAGGAAAAATTATGGGGAAGAAGCTGAAAAAAAAGGAATACACAAAATTATTGATTTTGATGGGGCAATAATGACTGATTCTGGTGGTTACCAAGTTTTAGAATATGGAGATGTAGATGTTTTACCTCCTGATATGGCAAATTTCGAAAGAAAGATTTTAACAGATTTTGCTATTCCATTGGACAAACCAACTGGTTTTGGTTTGCCTAGGAAAAAAGCCCAAGCATTTGTTAATCACACCCTAAAGGTTTCAAAAGAAACTTTACAAAATAGTGAACCAAATGGTCAGATTTGGATAGGACCAATACAAGGAGGAGAGCATTTTGATTTGGTAAAAAAATCTACCAAATCTTTGGTCGGCATGGGATTCAAAATGTTAGCTTTAGGTAGCCCAGTTGAATTTATGCAATCATATGAATACAGACTTTTAGCACAAATGATTATTTCTGCAAAAAAAATGATGCCTCATTCAATTCCTTTGCATCTCTTTGGAGCAGGTCATCCCCTTACAATTCCCTTTGCAGTTGCTTTAGGATGCGATACATTTGATTCAGCTTCTTACATGTTATACGCAAGGCAGGACAGATACATTACAGAAGATGGAACCAGACAATTATCTGAAATTTCTACCTTCCCATGCAATTGTGAAATATGCTCAAATTACACACCCAACGAATTACGCAAAACATCGGCTCCTGAAAGAATCAATAATCTTGCCATCCATAATTTATTTGCAATAAAGTTGGAAGTAGACAAGGTAAAACAAGCAATTCATGAAGGAAGATTGTGGGAATATGTAATTAAAAAATCAAGGGCTCATCCCAAGCTTTTTGAAATGAAAAGTGTCTTTGTTGAGAATTCACCCATAATGGCTGTATCTACTCCCAGATTCAAAGAAAAGGCAATATTTCTTTTTGATGAGGATGATCAATTTCGACCCGAAGTTCAGATTTTCCATGGCATAGTTAGAAAATTCAGATCAAAAAAAAAATCTTTAATTCTATTAAAAGAACCTCACATTAAACCAGGATATTTATCCCATGAATATCATCAGTTAAAAAGAAAGTTCAAGGACATTGATAACTACCAAGTCTGCTATTATAACCCTCAATTAGGGCTAATTCCAAATGAAATCTCAGACATTTTCCCTGCAGCCCATCATGAAACTTCTCGGATGAATTTTGATCCAAAGAAATTTCTCGAGTTTGAGAAGACTTGGAAAAAATTTTTCCAGAACAACAAATTTTCAGAAGTCTATTTTAACAAGCATGATGAGTTTCTAAAACCCTTTATCAAAATCATTCCAAACAAAATTAGTAAAAAATCTGTTTAAAGAAAATAAGAAAAAAAGTGTGCTGAAAGATACAGTCTATAATGCTGCGTCTTCTGCCCAGCCGTTAATGAAGACACCGTTTTTGTGAAGAGGTACTGGTTGTCCAGCGGTATAGTTCATTGGTCTCATCCAAAAGATTGACTTTGTTGGGCATACACCAATGCATGCGCCATCAGAAATACATCTTTCTGGGTAAAAGACAAATGCTTTACCTCTCTTCCAGCCTTCGACTGGTTTTACTCTAAGGACATCTGGGCCAAGAGTTGTACAGATTTCTACACATAGTGCGCATCCGATACATCTTTGCTCATCAATGTCTGGAAGTATTGCGATTGGCATTTTATTCAATTTTTTATTGCTCGGTTGCTATTTAAACCATGATTGAAATCCATAACCCTGTTATGAAAATTGATCTAACTTTGGAGGATATGCACGCAGGAAATTCTAATGGAATTTAAAAAACAAAAAGATAACGTGTTTATCACGTTTATTTTCTCATTGCATCGATTTGTCCAGAAGTTACCCAATCGAGTAATTCTGCTGATGTTGGGTTTAGGTCTGCTTTCTTGTTCATAAGATTGTGAACCCAAATCCAGTTTATCTGGTTAAGAAGTGCTTTGTTAGCTTCGTCGCCTGCACGAGTTTTTGCTACAAGAGCTTGGTCTTGTTGACCCAGCCACTCTTGAAAGGATCTTCCCATGTGGATCGGATCTTAGCTTGCACTAATTAAAGCTTTTGTAGATTCTATGCCGTACATAATGATCGGTTCTTTGTTGGCAAGGTATTAACATAGACTTTAAGGCATCATAGTCCTTGGATGTAAAAGTTTTAGGAGCTGCAAACGAAGTTGGCAGATCTGGGTTTTTAGTAAATTGCAATGGTACCAACCTGTTATTAGATTATGGTGTATTGTTTGGAAAAAGAGGATCGCCTCCTGAATACCCATTACATGTAAAACCCAAGGATTTGGACGCAGTAATAATTACACATGCTCATTTGGATCATTCAGGAAATGTACCTTCATTATTTGTAAGTGGAAACACTGATGTTTATGCCACCCCTCCTACCTTTGACCTTACTGAATTGTTAATTGAGGATATGTTGAAAATTTCTAAAGATATGCAACCCTATGGGCTTCCCGAACTAAACAACATGATGAGAAATTCCAAAGAAATTGAATATAAAGAAAAGGTAACTAAAGGAAATGCTACCTTTGAGTTAAGAGAAAGTGGGCATGTTATAGGAGGAAGTACAGTTCTAGTAGAGTCAGATAAAAAGAGATTATTCTATACTGGGGACATTAAGGCAAATGGTTCAAGAATGTTACGTGAAGCAGATTTGGACATTGGTGAAATCGATCTTTTAATCATTGAAAGCACCTATTCTCAAACTGAACAACCCCCAAGAAAGGAATCTGAAAGAGAATTAATCGAGTTTGCAAATGAGGTCATGGATCGAAAAGGAGTTTTGTTTATTCCATCTTTTTCTGTAGAACGTTCTCAAGAAATTGCATGTATCTTGAGAAATGCAAATTTCAAACATGATGTAATTATGGATGGAATGGCCTTAAAGGTAAATGACATTATGTTTAAACATCCAAGTTATCTTCGGGACCCCAAAGTTTTTTCTGATGCAATAAACGGTGCAGTTGCAGTAAAGGATCATGAAAAAAGAAAACGTGCAATCGAGCAACCTTGTGTTGTCATTTCTCCAGCAGGTATGTTAGTTGGGGGAAATGCAACTTATTATCTTCAACAATTGTCATTTGATCCTAGAAATGGAATAGCCTTGGTTTCATATCAGGGGGAGGGAACCCCAGGAAAAAAACTCCTTGAAACAGGAAAGGTTACCTCAAGAGGAAAAGAGCTTAGTGTTGCTGCCGAAGTAAAACAATTTCAGTTTTCAGGACACGCAGACAGGAAGGAATTGTTTGAGATTGTTGAGAAAATTAAAGGAAATCCCAGAGTCCTTACAGTTCATGGAGATTTAGAATCATGTGAAAAATTTGCAGAAGAGATTAAAGAAAAATTTGGATTGGATTCGCATTCACCTTCAGTAAATGAAGTGATTTCTATTTGATATGGTCGATTTCAAAAAAATTGATTTAGATTATACGATTAACAGTGGGCAGGTTTTTCTTTGGAAAAAACAAAATGACACTTGGTATGGGATCAATGGACAAAATGTTCTTTGTGTTGATAGTTTAGGTAAAATCAAATCATATCGAGAGGAGAAATATGATTTTCTAAGAAAAAAAGATAATCTTAAAGAGATTCTTCAAGAAATTTCAAAAGATAGAATTACAAAAAAAGCGGTAAAACAATATTTCGGGCTAAGATTATTGAGGCAAGATCCTTTTCAATGCTTAATTTCTTTTATTATTTCATCAAACTCTAATATTCAAAAAATAAAATTCACTTTAGAAAATCTTTGTAAAAAATTTGGAAAAAAAATTATTTTTGAAAATACTGAATTTTTCTTATTCCCAGAACCTAAAGCTCTTGCATTAGCCTCAATTCATGATGTTTGGGCGTGTGGAGCTGGGTATAGATCCAAATTCATTATTGAGGCTTCAAAAATGGTATTTTCAAAAAAAATAAACTTGAATAAATTAAAGAAAATGGAATATTCAAAAGCAAAAGAAATCCTAATTCAGATTCCAGGAGTTGGAAATAAAGTTGCAGACTGTATTCTTTTATTTTCTCTTGATAAATTGGAAGCCTTTCCTCTTGATAGGTGGATGATAAGAATTTTGGAACATTATTTTCCAAAAAATTTTCAATTTAAAACAAAAACAATTACAGATTATCAATATGATATTTTACATGAAAAGATTGTTGATTACTTTGGACCATACTGTGGGTATACCCAACAATTTTTGTTTAAAATGGAAAGAGAAAACCACCAGAAAAAGTGGTTGTAAACCCTTAAAATAGTAATTACTTTGGTGTTTTTTGGGCCCATAGCTCAGCATGGATAGAGTGTTGGACTTCTAATCCAATGGTCAAGGGATCGAAGCCCTTTGGGCCCGTAGTAAATTACCCATTATACCATAGATAATACTCAATCAAATTTTTTACTCGTTTTTTCTATCTAAACAAGTCAGACCATGTTTGAGTATCAATTAGATCTTTGGTGCTTTTGTTAGTACTAGATAATTCTGCTTGTTCCGATTTAATGCAAAGGGGACAATGAGGTTGAAAACCTGAGCACTGAAATGTAAAAGAATCCGCTAATACAAATTTAGTCTTTCCACTAAAAGTTTCATCTCCATCATGTAAGGTTGCTACAGAATAGCTTGTTACACTACACCCCAAATACAAAAAATGCCTAAAGGCTACCGGGTCTCCTCTATGATATAGATAGACATCTACATCAAAGTCTTGGTAATCTGAGCTGCTAGATGACATTCCTTGGGCATAATATTTGTCCGTTACCGTATATAGTTTAGGTTTATCTGATCCAACACCCCCTAACAATTGAAAAATGATGGAATCATTCTTTTCGTAACCTCCCACTTGGTTGAGAATTTTGAACGAGTCAATTGTCTCAACTCCGTCCTTATTAAAATGAAAAACGGCTTTTATTTTTACATCTCCGATAGTATCTTCAACATAATTAGGAATTTCTGGTTGAGACAAATCAGGAAAATGTCTTATTGGATCAAGCCCAGTTTTGGAAAGAGCTGCATAAGAATATTCCGTGTTAAACGAATAAATTGATAATAAACCAATTAACAAAAGTCCTATCCCAACAAAAAATATTTGGTTTTTTCTCACATAACTTATTTGAAAGAATGCTTAATATTCAATAGTGGTAATTATCATTTCTGATAATAATTAAAACAGAAAAAGTAAAATTATTAATTTTTAATATTTCACATACCTCCAAACATTAATGAAAACAACAGATTTATTTTCAGAAATAATTGGAAGATTAAATGGGAGATCTTGATTTCAAATTAAATTCATTGAAAATACAACCAAATTCAGAAATTGTTGGAACTATTTCGGTTTCATATCCTGGAATCTATGATGGTGTAGTGATAAATACTACAATTTTTGATTCCAATGAGCACATAACATACAAGTCCTCAAATGGAAAAAAAATATCTCAAAATGTTTCAAGACTATTTATCAACAAAAATACAATGCCCGAAAATAAGGCAGAGTTTACCGCTATTATTTCCTTTGAACCAAAACAAGAACATGAAGTTAAATTCCGTGCGTCAATTATAGAACAACATAAAGAGATTGAAAGTCAAATAATATTTGCAAAGTATTCTTCCTAGAATCGTCCTTTTTCAATCTTTATGACACCAGTCATCCATGGATGAGGTTCACAGTGATAGTGAATCTCTTGTGGTTCTGTGAAAAGGAATTCATATTCTTCACCAGGCATTAATACAC
>JAWWBZ010000051.1:0-7027 GCA_033720715.1 Nitrosopumilaceae archaeon
AATTTTTTCAAATTTGTTTCCATTTTTGGATTTCAGAGTTTCAAAGTAGAAGGGGTAAAATTACAAGGGTCACACAATTACAAAAATAATTGGAGAGAAAGTTTCATCCAAAAGAATCTCAAATGTTAAACAAACTTTTACAAACAAACAACTCCTTCTGATATTTTAAATTAGAACAATGATTTCCTAGAGCAAGTGCTGGTAAAACTAAAAACAATACCACAATAAATGTTGGCTATATGATAAACTCAAATCATTTGAAATTTGGGAAGGATAAACTAAATCCTAGGCAAGATTGCCAAAAATAAAATCAAAATGTCTTCCTAAATTTCCATATTTTTAGGCATGAATTTGTCAGTTAGTATAAAAAAGCCGTAATTTGCAATCCATCAAAGGTGTTAGAAATTTGGATGATGATGTACTTTTAGAAATTAAAAAATTTGCCTTACAAAATGCATTTGAACATGATGGTAAAACTCAAGACAAAATTGTTTTATCAAAAATTCTAGGAACCAAACCTGAATTTCGTACCAAAGTAAAAGAGGTAATTGGAGATATTTCAAAAATTGTTTCAGAAGTCAACCAACTTTCCATAGAGGAGCAAAAAAAAGAGATTGAAGAAAGTTTTCCAGATTTATTAAGACCAAAAGAAAAAGTTGAAGAAAAAGAAGGCCTTCCACCGTTAAAGGGAGCTGAGCAAGGAAAGGTTGTTACAAGATTTCCTCCTGAACCCAACGGATATCCTCACATAGGTCATGCAAAGGCAGCAATAATCAATTCAGAGTATGCCAAGATGTATGGTGGAAAATGCATTTTGAGAATGGATGATACAAATCCTGAAGCAGAGAGAATGGAGTACCATGCTGCCATTAAGGTTGGACTAGATTGGCTAGGAGTGAGATTTGATAGTATCAAAAGTACATCCGATGACATGGAACTATTTTATGAAAAAGGAAAAGAGTTGATTGAATCTGGAAAGGCCTACATTTGTACTTGTAAAAGAGAAGCAATCAGTCAAAACCGAAAAGAAAGAAAGGCTTGCAAGTGTAGCATGCAGGATATTTCACATAATGAGAAAGACTGGAAAAAAATGTTTGAAAAATTCAAACCAGGTGAGGCCATTGTGAGGTTTCGAGGAGATATGAAATCAGATAATGCAGTAATGAGAGATCCTGTTCTTTTTAGAATTATAGACGAAAAACATTACACATTAGGAGAAAAGTACAGGGTTTGGCCAAGTTACGACATGGCAGTTGCCATTGAGGATTCAAACGATGGAATCACTCATGCATTTCGTTCAAAGGAATTTGAGTTAAGAAAAGAACTGATAGATGGAATTTTGGATGCTCTAGGTATGCGAAAGCCATCGCAAGGATTCTTTTCTAGGCTTGAATTCAAAGGAATGCCCATCTCCAAAAGAGTTCTCAAGCCATTAATCGAGGAGGGCAAAGTCTCTTGGTATGATGACCCCAGACTTCCCACCCTAGAAGCACTCCGTAGAAGAGGAATTAAACCAGAAGCAATAAGAAAATTCATTCTTTCATTAGGATTGACAAAAGCAAATACTTTGGCTCCATTTGATGCCTTGGAAGCTTTTAACAGAAAATTTGTAGATGCAGAAAGTATTAGGTTGTTTATGGTAAGCAAACCAAAGATTTTGAAAATAAACAATCTTCCATTTTCTCTTGTAGAAATTCCCAATCATCCAATAAAGGATATGGGAAAAAGAACAATAGAGTTTGATGAGAATATTCTAATTGCTTCTGATGATGCAAAGAATCTCCAAAATGGGTCTAAGATTAGATTGTTGGGATTGGGAAATGTAACAATTACAAAAATTGATCAAGAGATAGAGGGAGATTATGTTGAAGATCAAGAAAATGACAACATTCCAAAAATTCAATGGGTTCCACAAAAAAATGCACATGAGATAAAACTTTTAATTCCACACCAATTGTTTTTTGATGAAGAATTCAATGAGAACAGTTTAGAAGAATTAGACGTTTATACAGAGCCTCACTATCTAAAATTAAAGGAAGGAGAAGAGATACAATTTGTTAGATTTGGATATTGTAGAAAAGATTCCCAAAACCAAGCAATATTTACACACAAGTGATTAGACCATGAAGATTGCAAGACTATCATTCGATAATAGTGAAACCTATGGATTTGTAAAAGGTGATAAAGTTTCCACAAAAGACGAAATTACCTATAATACAGGAGTCCCTATACCCCAAGGCATCAAAGATTTTCTTTTTGATGGTTGGTACGATGAAATTAAAAACAAGATAAATGATCTTCCATATGGAGAAAATATTTCAGATTTTAAGTTACTACCTCCAATCCCAAATCCAAACAAGATAATTTGTCTTGCCTTTAACTATGTTGATCATGCTGAGGAGCAAGGCTTGCAAGCTCCTGAAGAACCGGCGATTGTTCTAAAGCCAAGGACTACCCTGACTGGGATGGATTCTTTTATAGAATGTCCGGATTTTGTTTCCCAATTAGATTACGAGGTGGAACTAGCCTTGATTATGGGTAGGAATTGTAAAAATATTGGACTTGAGGAGGCCAAAGAGTCAATTTTTGGATACATGGTTTTTAATGATGTTTCTGCTAGGGACATTCAGTTCAAAGACAAGCAGTTTACAAGAGGCAAGGGATTTGATACCTTTGCACCTTGTGGTCCATGGATAACCACAGTTGATGAAATACCAGATCCTCAAAAGTTGAAATTAACAACAAAGGTTAATGGTCAAATCAGGCAAGACTCTTCAACAGAAAAAATGTTCATAAAAATTCCAGAGATTGTTTCAAAAATAAGTCATGTGATGACTTTACAAAAAGGAGATATTATTTCAACTGGAACCCCAGCTGGTGTAATGTTAAACAAACCTAATGCGATATTTCTCAAAGACGGTGACATAGTGGAAATGGAAATAGAAAATCTAGGAATTTTACGAAACACCGTTAAATCTGTAAAACCTCAAGACAATAGCTTTTGCAACAAATGAAAGGTTAATCGGTGTTCTAATCCATTAAAATGAAAAATTGATTCCTTTGACAGAACTTGAATTCTTTTCAAATTTTTTTCAGCTCCCTGATGTTGTAAAAACAAAAGTATGTTTTTTGTATCATATTCTGAACCGGCAAATAAAGTTACTATCAAGGTTTTATCAAAGTGTTCGGATTCCCCTAAAATTGCAATAGAAGGGTTACTAGTAATGTTAGAATAAATGATGTTGTTTTTTGAAACTAAAAAAGATATTTCCTTATCATCTAAGGGAATCCATCTCCAAGACTTGACATAATGAGTTGGTCTGTTATTTTGAAATGGGTTTCCAAATGAAATTTTAAATTCATTGTTTTGCAGTGACGAAAGAGAGTAAAATTTCCAGGTTTCATGAATTTTGTATTTTAATCGTTTTGCCATTAATAGAGAAGGTTCATTTTCAGTATCAATCAACATTAAAGAGACAGGTATTCCCTTTTGTTTTGCTAATGATTCTATATTTTTCACTAGATTTGAGGCTAATTTTTGCCTTCTAAATTCTGGATTAATTCTAATTCCTTCTATCCAAACTTGTCCAGAATTAAAAACCGCATGACAGATACCAATTGGTCGTTTTTTCTCAATTACAAAAAAATTTCCTTCAGAAATCCAATGATCCCATACTTGTGCGATATAATCACCCCAAGAAAATGTATTCTTACAAAATTCTAAGACCACAGGTTTGTCTGAAATCCTTGCCTCTCTAATCACACTATAAAGAAAAAATATTAAGAATAATAAATCAAGACCATTGATGGGAAAAATTATAGCTGGCAAAGTTTCTGACATTCCTCCTGGTAAAATGATCAAGGTGGCAATTGATGGAAAAGAGATTCTAGTTGCAAATGTCGATGGGGAGTTTTGTGCAGTAGAGGACACTTGCACCCATTCTGGAGCTAGTTTATCAGAAGGAAATCTGGATGGAAATGTCCTAACATGTGGATGGCATAAAGCAGAATTTGATTGCAAAACTGGAAAATTATTGAAATTTCCAGCAAAAATAAGGGATTTGGGGGCCTACAAAGTTTCAGTCGAATCTGACAACGTTTTTGTAGAGATGTAACTAAATACTTGCAATATTTACAAAAGGTGTAACAAAATGGCTGACGAAAAAGAGAATAAGGAATCTATGAAAGAGGCAATTGATACTCTTAATCAAATTGTTGGAAGTTCATCGACACCTAAAACAATCAAAAAATCAATTTCTGACCTAATAAAAGACCTTAATGACGAAGAATACCCTTTGGCCGTCAGAGCAGCAAATACCATTAGTCTTTTGGATGATGTTACCCAGGATCCAAACTTGCCATCCTACGTAAGAACTCAATTGTGGCAAGCAGTATCAAAACTTGAAAGCATAAGGGAATAAATTCTCAACTCTCCTAGTGCTCATATTGAAAATCGAAGATTATCTAAAGACACTTCCGGAGAACATTTTGAGTGGAAATGATGTGCAATTATCGGAAAGAACATTTAGAGAAATTTTCAATTTTGCAGAATTGAATCAGGATGATGTTTTCTACCACTTGGGTTGTGGGGATGGTAAAGGAGTCCAAATAGCAATCAATGAGTACAGTGTAAAAAGAGGAGTAGGTATTGATAGCGACTCGCAAAAAATTAACAATGCCAAAAATTTCTCCGGTGAATTTATTTGCCAAGATGTCAAGTTTTCTGATATTTCTGATGCCACAGTAATTTTGTTCTGGTTTACAGAAGAAGAGATTCTAAATATAATGATGGAAAAGTTTGAAAAACTAAAGCCAGGAACGAAGATTATTACGATTTGGGGTCCATTACCTGGTTGCCTTCCCCAAAAGGTAAATTTTCCTTATATCCTTAACACCATTCCTTTCAAAAAAGCTAAAAGCTTGCAAGATCAATTATTGGAGGTATTTGGTGTAAAATGCGTTGATTTTGTTACCGCATGGGAATATGCTGAAAGATACACAAAAGCTATTAGGGATCCAAGCATACCAAATGATCGATTTTTGACAATCATTCAAACACTTGTAATTTGGATCAATGCCAAAAATCTTGGAGTTGCTTGCAGAGAAGAAATTCCAGAGTCAATTCGTACTTATATCAATATTATGAAAATGCACTTTGATATTGATTTTGAACATCTTCTAAAAGAGTGATCATTAATCCTTTTATTTTGTTTAAAATAAAAAAGAATATGGACGGACGAATCAACATAAACGTATCTGCCATTGATTACGATAAAACAAGCAAAGCTATTGCCCACAAATTAACACTGTTAGAGGAAATGGTTCACGGAGAGGATGATTTTGCTATGACAGACTCTGAGTTTGCATTTGGATGGCATTTTTTTGTGGTTAGTGTAAACAAGTCCTTGGTTGAGAAATTAGCCGAACAGATGGGCCCTGATTTTGACCAACTAAAGGGAAAGGGAATGGAAAAAAAATTTCTAACATGGATTTCAAGAAATATGCAAAATAAAGAGCATAGGTTCAAGTTAGCGATAAAAGAAGAGATGGAATCAAGTAAGTTTGGTATATTTTAAAATAAAAAGTAGTTCTTTTCCATCTAGTCAATAACAATTTCCTCCAACCCAGGAAATGTTTGAATGAAGTCTTACTAACATTATTCTAAATATCATAAAATCTTGTAGAATTGGTGAATTTGCTAACAAAATGTCCTCATTGTATTCAGATGTTAGTCGAAGTTCCTTTGAGAAAAGAAAAAGATGTTTTGGTGTGCCCCTTTTGCACGTTTGAATATTAGTCAAATCATAAATTATTTTCATTTGTTTGAAATTGGGTGATTTTAAAAAAATCGTAACAGATTTCAAAGATGTTAATACTATCTAAATTGATGACTGTAAAATGCATGTGCAAAGAATGTAATTGTAAGGAAGTGATTTTATCCATGGATAAAGATGAAAAATTTCTTTGTTCAAGTTGCAGATTGGGAAAACATGGTCATAAGGTTTGAAATAATCGTCTGAAAAAATTCCAACTGACACTTTACTAAATACCAGGTTTTTACCAAAAAAACATGACTGGGTTTACAGAATGTCGAAAGTGCTCGAAGGGAAATATCATAATTCCATTAATGAAATCAGGTCGTTCGGAAATCTGCCCACTGTGTGGATTTGTTTATTAAAAAAATTGAGCATAATTAAACATCTGGTAGAAAATTAAACCGAATATTATATATGTAAACACAAATCGCTGATTTTTGATGGTTAATCCTAGGGCATGGCTTGCTGAGGCAATAGCTACATACGGTTTGGTATTTTTCGGTCCTCTATCAGTTATTCTGGCTATTTCAGAATTTGGGGAAGGGTTAACCACAATGTCTGTTTTGTTTATCTCGCTAGGACACGGAGGTGCCATAGCTTTGATGATCTATGCATTTGGACATGTATCAGGTGCACACATCAATCCAGCAGTAACAATCCCAATGATAATTACAAAAAAAATTGGAATTGCAGATGGAATTGGATACATTATTTCTCAACTAATTGGTGCAGTGGCAGCAGCTGCAACTCTGAAGGTTATTTTACCTGACCTTGGGGCAGCAGTAAACTTTGCAACACAAGGCGGTCCAAGTGAAATGATAAACAATAGCATTAGCTCAGCATTTGCAATTGAAGCTATTCTGACCTTCTTCTTAGTATTAGTAATATTCATGTCTGCAGTGCATAAAAAAGCATCACCAGGATGGCATGGATTTACAATTGGTGGAATGGTATTTTTGATTCACCTTGTTGCAGTTCCCCTGACAGGAGCATCCGTTAACCCTGCAAGAACATTTGGACCGGCATTGATTTCAGGATTCTGGGAATTCCATTGGCTATATTGGGCAGCGCCAATTGTTGGTGGAATAATTGCTGGAGTCTTGATGAACTACATTTACGTTAACAAGGCCGAAAAAGAAGCTTAATTTTTGAAAACCAAAAATTTGTTTAGTAAAATTTTGGATATTATTGAAAAATAAAGGAAAATAGGA
>JAWWBZ010000052.1:0-6798 GCA_033720715.1 Nitrosopumilaceae archaeon
AGGGCATCAACTAGATCAATTTCATTAATTATTTTCCCTCGTGCTGTATTAATTAGAAAAGAAGTTTTTTTCATTTTTGAGAAAACTTTTTTGTCGAAAATTTGGTTCGTTTGTTTGTTATGTGGTACATGAACTGAAATTACATCACTTTGAGAAATCAATTGTTTAAAGGAAACAAATTTTATTCCAAGTCTTTTTTCTTTTGATTTTGGAACCGGTTTACGGTTGTGATAAATTAATTTCATATCAAAGGCTTTTGCACGCTTGGCTATTACACTTCCAATTCTACCCAAACCAAAAATCCCTAATGTTTTATTTTGTAAATCTGTCCCAACATAATCATAGGCACCATAGATTTGCCTCCAATTCCCCTTTCTAATGGTTCGGTCCCCTTCTGAAACTCTTCTCATAATATCAAGTAGTAAGGAAAAAGCAAGGTCCGCCGTAGCATCTGTAAGAACTTCAGGAGTATAGCCAACTCTAATCTTTTTAGTTTTAGCATACTCTACATCTATGTGGTCAAAACCAACACTAAAGGTGCTAATGATTTTTAGATTTTTGGCTTTATCAATTAATTCTTTATCAATCACATCATAAGGAAAACAAATCAACCCCTCAACTTCCTTCATTTTTAATGATAATTTTTTTCTAGAGATAGGAATTTTACCAGAATGAACTTCGATCAGATATTTTTTTTTCAGTTCCTTTAATGCAAATTCGTGAAGTGTTCTCGTGAGAAAAACTCTTTTTTTATCCATTATCCTTGAAATTTATCTCAAACCATTTATACGATTTCTTTCTAGACTTTTCAGATGAGTTCTGAGGAAGAAGAGTTTGCTATTTGCGTAGAGTGTGGAAATTCTATAGAAAAATGTGTTTGTGTTTGTCCTTATTGTGGTGAACGAGATAAATGTGAATGTGCTTTGTTTGATGCTGCTACAGGTGGTTAGTAAATTTGTTTTACCATTTCATTAATAACTTGAAAATTTAGATGATACTGTATGACCTCTATTGATTTTTCCTGGTTAATTGGAGGGCCGCAAGGAAGCGGAGTCGAATCTGGTGCTAATGTATTTTCAAAGGTTTGTGCAGAAGTTGGGTACCAAGTTTTTGGTAAAAGGGAATTTCATTCAAACATTAAAGGAGAACATAGTTATTTTATAGTAAGAGTTTCTGATAATATCGTTCGTTCTAATGTTAATGAAGTAACATTAATGATTTCTTTTGATGCTGAAACCATTTTTCGCCACTATTCAGAGATAAATGCAAATGGTGGAATAATTTATGATTCCGATTTAGAGAAAATAACTATCGAGTCAGTACACACTCTTGATAATTATTTCAAACAACGTCTTGAAACAGAACTTGAATCAAAAAATAAACCTTTGACTATTGCTGGAGTTCTAGAAATAGCTAGAGAGCGAGGAGTCAAACTTTATCCTGTTTCTTTTAAAAGTATACTTACAAACCTAGCAGAAGAAACAGAAAATCCTAGGCTTAAGGGTCTTGTTAGAATGTTCAATGTTATAGGGGTCTCCCTCTCGTTAGGGTTGATAAAAATGCCTCCTGATTCTTTATTCAAATCAATTGATTCTATTTTCTCAAAAAAACCTCAAATCGCTGAAATAAATAAACAAGCTGCAAATTATGCTTATAATTTTGCTACATCAAAGTTTACCGATTTTCAATATACTCTACCTGGAACAGAAAAACAACCTGGTACCATTTTAGTCCAAGGACATCAAGGAACTTCAATTGGAAAAATGGTTAGTGGCTGTAGGTTTCAGTCTTATTATCCTATTACCCCTGCCTCTGATGAAAGTGTATTTCTTGAATCAAATGAAATATTGGAAGTACAAGACGATCGTCCTGGTTCTACTGCCGTGATTCAAACAGAAGATGAAATTTCTGCAATTGGCATGATGATTGGTTCAGCTCTTACAGGAACAAGATCGTCTACTTCCACTTCGGGTCCTGGTTTTGCTTTAATGGCAGAAGCTCTTGGATGGGCAGGAAGAAATGAAGTCCCAATAGTGTTAACCCTTTACCAAAGAAGTGGCCCTTCAACAGGGCTTCCAACTAGACACGGGCAAGATGATCTTTCCTTTGCTGTTGCTGGTAGTTTTGGAGATTTTCCAAAAATTGTTTATTCTTCAGGTGATATTGAAGAAAGTTTCTATGATACCGGAAGGTGCTTTAATTATTCTGACATTTATCAAGTTCCGGTAATACATATGATGGATAAATTCCTATCAAGTTCTGTAATAACTTGTAAACGATTTGACCCTAGTAAAATCACCATAAATCGTGGAAAATTACTGGAAAAGGTTGAAGGAGAATATAGGAGGTTTGCTATTACAGATGATGGTATTTCTCCTCGCTCAAGATTGGGACTGGATAATGGAATTTTTTGGAATACCGGAGATGAATCAGACGAGTTTGGACATATTACCGAAGACCCTGAAATGAGAATAATGATGATGGATAAAAGAATGTCTAGACTTGAGTTAATTGTTAATGAAATTCCTTCTGAGGAGCAAGTTGTTTCTTATGGTGTTCAAGATATAACAATTATTTCATGGGGCTCTACAAAAGGTCCTATCTTAGATGCCTTAGAAATTCTTAAAGAAGAAGGAATTAAGATTGGTTTTATTCAAATAAAACTTCTTCATCCCTTTCCTTCCGAATTGGTCAAATCTTTGTTACAAAATTCTAAAATAATAATAGATATTGAAGCAAACCATTCAGGGCAACTTGGAAAAATATTCAAACAAAACATTACAAGAGAAATTGATTTTTTTATTTTAAAATATACTGGACGAGGAATGACGAGTACAGAAATTTATGAAACACTAAAGAAAATTGTTGAGAATAAAGCAAAAAAACGTGAGGTTCTAAGACATGGCGCTTAAACTTGCAGACTATAAAACAACTGTTCATAATGATTGGTGCCCTGGATGTGGTGATTTTGGAATTGTAAATGCTTTACAGATGGCTTTAGCTGAGATGGGAATTGAAAGGGACAAAGCCACAATATTTTCAGGAATTGGTTGTTCAGGGAAAACTTCACATTTTATCAACACCTACGGTGTTCATACATTACATGGAAGAGTACTGACCTTTGCCCAAGGCGGAAAACTAGCCAACCCCGGACTGACAGTGGTTGCAGTGGGGGGAGATGGTGATGGTCTTGGTATTGGAGCAGGACATTTTGTCGCAGCAGGTAGACGTAATGTTGACATGACTTACATTATTTTTGATAATGGTGTTTATGGGTTAACAAAAGGGCAGGCATCGCCTACCTTAAAACTTGGAGAAAAAACAAAATCATTACCTACCCCCAATACCAATTACAATGTTAATCCAATTGGATTAGCAGTGGCAAGTGGATTTACATTTGTTGCCAGGGCATATTCATATGATGTTAGACATCTTAAAGATATGATAAAACAAGCGATTTCTCACAAAGGCCTTTCTTTTTTAGATGTTTTACAACCTTGCCCGACATACAATGATATCAACACTAGAGATTGGTACGCTGGAGAAGATTTAGCAAAAGAAGCTGCAGAAAGACATTCAAGGATTTACAAGTTAGAAGAGACTCATTTTGATCCTGTGGTTCATTATGCCGACGAAACAGAGGTTGATGAAAAACTTGCACAGGCATTAATCAAGTCTCTTGAATGGGGAACAAAGATACCAATTGGAATTTTTTATAAAAATGATCTTATTTCACCATATGCTTTAAGATTGACTGACAAGATTCCAAATTACTTAGAGAATCCGCCTGCAAAGCAGAATATTTCTAAGAATGGCATGCCTATTACAGATGTGTCAAGGATATTGGATTCCCTTCAAGTTTAAACCATTAACCTAAGAAGTTATAGACTAGTTCCTTTGTAGATCACTTTGCGGTTGAACATTAACGAAGCAAACAAAATTTTTAGAAAATCTATCATCAAAGGGTTCTTTGAACCACAATTGGTGAACCTTGATTTCAAAAAGTCACCAATAAAACACCCTTCAATAAATGATGATGGATTAATGCAATCAGAACTACTTCATGTTTTCTTTGATATTGAAACTGGTTCTGATTATCCAGATGGAGATGAGTGGTTCATTGTGGAATTGCTATTTCCTTATGATGTAAAACTCCCAGATAATTTGAAAGGTCCTGATTTTTTTACTACCATTTCAATTGAAGAGGGTAAAACTTTTTGGCATCATCGTGAACTCATTCGTTACAAATATGGAAAATCGAAAAAACTTACTGATGCTTTAGAATTTTTAGAAGCGAAATATAAGGAGCTTCATGACTTATTAGAACCACTGGAAAAAGAACTCAACTAATTGGAACCCAAATATCTCCTCTAAAAGAATATTTTCTTTCTTTGGATTTTGCAAAGTGTAAGCGCCATCTTACTGCTTTAGCATCGAATCTATAAACCAACTCTAAAATATTTTCTGGAAGTTTTTCTGGATTAAGATGGTATGGAAGTAATTCCAATACAAAATCTAATTTCTCAATCGCATTGTCATACCACTGTCTCTCACTTGTATCTAAAACAAAGGAAATTTTTGGATTACCCACAAAATTAATAATTATTTTAATTGCATGTCCTGAACCTCTTCTCCTCTTCATTTCTTTAAAAACAGCTTTTATTTTCTCCCAGCGTTTGAATTCAAACCATTTGAAAAACTCTTCATTAAAAGAAAGTGGAATTTCCCAATCCAAAAAACTCACAAAATCTTCATCATTAGGTTCTATTTCTTCTTGAGATATTACGAACCTAGAGTTTAGAAAACTGTAAATCACTTCTATTTCCCAAGGAGAAATTCCATAGTATCTAAGATGAGTTTTCAAGGTATCTTGTGACAATAATATGAGATCATTATTTTTCTAATTAAAGGTTCAAAATACTCTCTACTTACATAGATAAAAAACTAAAATTATAAGGAATGAAATTCAAAGCTAAATATGAAGAAAGAATATGTTGTTAAAAGCATAGATTCCGCCCCAGATGGAGCACCATATGTGGTTGTTTCATTATCTTCCATCAAAGACCTAAAGGAAGGGGGTGCTCCACAAAGTCCATTTGGGAGTCCTAAAGTCATGGGATTTAGTAACATGAACGACATGATGAAAGACTTGAACAAAATGTTGTCTGGAGTTGGTGGTTTTGGATTACAGGGAGGAATAACTCAACTGAAACTAGAAATGCACGAATATAAGGAAATGGGTCTGTCAGTTGGAGATAAGGTTTTCCTTGAATTAACCAAGGAAGAAACTTTAGGCGTTTAACTTAGATTGTATTGATATATTTCCACATATAGAAAACACCAATAGTGCCAATTACAAAAAGCATTGGCTTCCAGGCAAACACTGGTAGAGATGGAGTGGACAATTTAACCTTGTAATTATCGAAAATCGTATGGACATTTTTCTTAATTTTATCATGCCAAATGTTGTATTCTATCTGATATTTCTTTAAAATCTCCTCAATTTCATAAACCACAGGTGTTCTTTGAGAAAACAAGTGTTGAAGATAATCTCTGGATACTTCTACCTCAGCATGAATCCCAATCAAACCTTTTTTTAAATCCACTAATCTTACATGAATTTCCCAAGGTTTCTTCAACTTGAGATTTAGACCGCTTCCAATCTGACCAGGTTGTTTGTGTTCAAATTTTACCTTGGTAAATCCTTCTGAAGTAAAAATTTTCCATAAATCGTCAAAATTTTTCTTTACCACTATATGGAGTTGCTCAACCCCATCCTTACTATCAACTTGGATTTTGTGTTTTAACCCACCAAGAAATGAAACCGTCTTTGGATAGGTTGTCAAGTATTCCATGATCTGGAAAAAAAAATCTTCTATTTAAAGCACTATGGATTAATTTTTCCAATTAATCTTCGTTCAAGCCTCGAACATATACACATTGATCAGGAGAAATTGCCATTTCTGAAGGGTTTATTTTCCTATCTGTTAGTTTCGCGCCAGAGTCTCTTACAATCGCAAATGGTTTTGATTCGGCGCCCTCTCCCATTTGGTGGTTCGCAATCGTAGCAATATTATCAATAACTGCTTGAAATGTAACCTTGAGGGGATTTCCGTCAAGATCTTTTTTTGACCTCATATCTAAAACTGGTTCAATTCCTGCGCATGATATTGCTATACCTGATGTTCCAACACGAGCAGGCATTAATCTACTATCTGCAAGAATAACACCCACATGGATTTGGAATTTCAAAAATAACTTCCTTCTAATTTGCTCAGCAACTAGGAACGGGTTATTTGGATATAAAATTATCTTACCATTTTTAACATTTGATTTGTCAATACCTGCATTAGGTGCCATTATGTTATCCCCTGATGTTATTACAAAACCTGCTATACCACCAAAGATTTTATCGGATTCTCTTAATATGATTTCAGCTACTTTTGGTTTAATTTGAAATCTTTTTGATAGCTCATTACTTTCTTCTGATGATTTAATTTTGTCAATATTCAGTATTCTTTCTTGAGAATTAGAGATAAATTTTGTTGATATTACCAAAACATCTCCATCCTGTAATTTCATTTTGTTTTTTTTCAAAGTTTCTAGTAATGTATCAAAAACATCAAATTTTCCAATTTTTCTCTCCGACAGTAATGCTGAAACTGTTAAAGGCATATCCTTATGGAATTATCTTTTCATTTTTTATTCTTCTGAAAAGCTTTTAATCTGTAGAGCAGCCCTTTTCGATTATGAATATTGTGGAGAAAATCCTCGCTAGGGCATCAGGAAAGGACCGAC
>JAWWBZ010000053.1:0-6726 GCA_033720715.1 Nitrosopumilaceae archaeon
GAACCAAAAACAGTGATTTTGTTGTTTGCCTCAGGAAAGCTAGTATGTGCTGGTGCAAAAAAAGAATCAGATGTGTATAGGTCAGTTCATAATTTACATGCTTTACTAGAAGAAAAAAAACTAATGATTTATGATCAATAGGATAGCGTCAAAATGTTTAATGAAAAATGACAAAAAACATTGAAGAACAAAAAGATGCACTTACTCCTGAAAATGGATTTAATTTAGTTGGTATAGATTATTTTGAAAATCCTGATGGTCAGTTGTATATGGTTGAACATTTTGAGATGTATCAGGATGCACTAAAGGCAAAAAAAGAAAGAAAAAACCCAGATGAATTCTTAATATTATACAAAGGGACAAGGGGAGAAAAACTTTCACGTTAAATTAGAAAAATTCTAAAACTTTACTTTATTTTACAAGTTCTTTTATCACTTGTAAATCCCGTTTGATTTTGTGAGTAAGGAAGTAGGAGATATAATAGATTCAATTTATGATAAAACTCAAATCGTTTCCCAAAATGAGGAACCAGTTTCGTTTTTAAGAAAAAGCCCCAAAGCAAAATACAAGATTTTTGATGAGGAGGAATTTACCCGTGGAAGAGAGGTTCTAGGAGATTTAATTGTACAAGGAATGGTAACTTCAGGAGGTACGGATATTGATTGGATGATTGAACATAATGGATGTTTCATTATTCTAGAGTTCAAAGGATTTCATGATGATAAAATCAACATTACCAAAGGCCAGATGATTGCGTACGAGAGACTTTATGAAAAACTTAACCAGTCTACACGGTGTTTTTTATACATAATTGGTTATGATGAGGCAGATTTTTCAAATCCTGATTCAAAGATGTGGATTTTTGAGATGAAGCAATGGAATTCAGGGGCCATACCAAAAAATACTTTGGAAAACCATTTGGAAAATAAACAAAACAAATTTGTTGTTTATCGTGATTACTTGGAAGAAACTAGTGTTGAAGGATTAAGGAAAATAATTGATTTTCATTGGAAACAATTTGAATGATTATTGTTTGAATGAAAATGTATGAGTTGTTTGTTTAGAGTCCATTTCAGCTAATATCGTAAATATGCCAGATTCCCATCCAGATCCTCCTGCAAAAGTCAATGTTGAAAATTGGCCATTATTTTTTACTGTAACTTGTTCAGACCATACAATCTCATCTGCTGGATTCCTGATTATCAAATTTACTTGATCACCAGAAGAAAATTCTGAATTTCCGCTAATTGAAATTATATCCCCTCTTTGATAGGAGGTTAGATCTGTTTGGATTGAAAAAGATTTAGTCGGAGTTTTTGCAATATCTGGTTTTGAAGATATATCAGAAATACCTCCCATGGTTGCAGCTATAGCTATAACCACAATAAGAGCAGCTACTCCAACTCCTATCATTATTTTAGTATTATTTGAAGCAGGTTTGGAAATTTTAGGTGGTGGTGAGAAAGTTTGAACTGGTTTTGTTTGAATTTGGGGTTGGGGAGTAGGTGGTATTTTAACATCAGGGATTATTTTTTGTTCATCTTGCTTTTTCTCAGTAGGTGGGCTACGTCCTAAATGTTTCTCTGCTAGTTTCCTGACATAGTTTCTTTCAAAATTACTTATTACTTCATCATTTTGGGCAGCTCGCAATATTTGTTCTAAAATTCTTTTATCCCCTACTTCTTTGTCAAGTAGGGTTTTAACATCATCTAATATTGTGTCCGGCATTCCCACAGTATTCTTTTATGAGATTGTTTATGAAGTTACCGTGTTATTCCTCAGTTTTGTTTGAAATACCCATGATTTTAAAAATAAAATTCGAAAACAATTTTTCAAGAAAAGGAGGTTGTCAACTATATTGCGAACACACTCTTTTTGCTTGGATAATTACTGTTCGAATGTAATCTTTAGCAGTGGAATCAGTTACTCCCATTTGTTTTGCTTTAATGAAAAGATCTCTTTCTTTGGGGTTTTTTAAATAATATTTTAAGAGATAATTTAACCTGTGAGAGCGTTTTTCATCATTTTTCATATGTGGAATTTTCAACCCAGATTAAAAAGGCAAGAGGATAATAAAATAACCAGTAAATGTATCATAATCTTTTCATTAAAACATATGATCTTTTTTAAATAACAGATATTTAGGAATGCAAATGAAACGAATCGAGGCAACAATTCAAATCGATAAAATAGGCGCCGTATCCGATGCCATTAAAGAAAAGGTAGGAGGATATACTATTCTTGAAGGCAATGGCCGTGGTTCTGGAAAAAGACAAACGATGAGAGCAGGAAGAGGAACAGGTACATTTGAGGCAGAATACAATAAAGTTGCTACTGTAAGCACCATTGTTGAAGATTCTCAAGCAGAATCAGTTATTTCAGCTATTGCTGATGCTGCTTTTACAGGAAAAGCAGGTGACGGAATTATTGCAGTTGAAAACATAGAGGATGTACTTAACATAGCATCAAAAAAGAGAGGATCAGAAGCCCTCTAATTATTTTATTTTAAAATAAACTGATCTACAAAAAGAGATATTATTTATTTTCAAAACTTTAACCAAAATTGAGATAAAATGGTTGAACAAATTCCTGAAAAATTATTCAAAGAAATACTAGATGAAATTCTTACTGAAAAAGACATAAGATTCGCAGGTTTCGTTGGATTGAAGGGAAATTTGTTAGAAGGGCAATTCAGAAAAGATGTAATACCATTTGAAAACGACAAAGAGCAACAACAGATTTTTAGAGAATTGGCTTTAAGAATCTCTACTAGAAAAAAATTTGACTATTCCATGGGACCAGTTAAATATTCAGCTTCTAGACGTGAAAAATTAGTCATGATGAGTTTTCCGTTGAAAGGAATGATTTTTTTAATAACTGCCGAACCCAATGTGAATATCGACAGATTAGCTTACAAAATCATTCAAATTCTGGGAAAGGATTGGGGGACATTTTATGGAGAATGATTTTGTAAAAATAATAAATCAATTTTAAATTTGTTTAGATTCAAATAACTTTTTGGATAAATTTTTAGAAAAAACAAAAACAATCTAATAAGTTATAATGAGATAGTTTTTTGATGTCAATTCCTGTCAGGTATATTTTTGGATGTTCACACTCAAAAAAAGACATACATACTGAAATAATTTTTGAAAATGGGTTTAGACTTCCAGTTGCATTTTGTGAGAATTGTATAGATGCAAATGAAACTCGTTTAAAATCAGAATAATGATAATTTAAAGAAAACTATTTTTCCTGCTCATCAATTACATTGAGAGTCATGCTGGTTCTTACATGAGGTAATGATCTAATTGCCTTTGTAATTACATTTTCTAAAATTTTGTATTCAGGTGCTTCAATTTTACAGATTACATCATAATACCCAAAAACTACATCAGCTTCTTTCACTTCAGGAATATGGCTAAGATTTTTCAAAAGATTAAATTCTTCTCCTTTGTCGCAATGAATTACAACGTAGGCTTGAGAATTATTTTGGCCAAGCATTGCAGTTATTAGCTTTTCAGATGTTTGAAACAATTTTTCAGACTCGGAACGTGTTAAAGTCATTGTAGAGTGTATTTTTGACATTTTTCTAATTTGATTGGTGACTATTTCTTTAATTTTGTCTTCAGAATCAGATTCTATTTTGGCAATTATATCATAAAGGCCAAGAGTTCCATGAGCTTCTTTTATTTCTTGGATTTCTTTTAGGGAAGAAATTACATTTTTTTCTGAACCTAAATTACAGTTTAATAAGACATAGGCTTTTGCCATTTAGCCCAACCTTTATTCTTGACCTTCTATTCCCATCAATGTCAACGTAGATCTGATCTTTGGAATTTTTCTAATTTTCCAGGTTATTGTTTCTCTTAATTTTTCAACTTGATCAGATTGAACTTTGGCCAAAATATCATAGGCACCAAAGGTACCATGTACTTCTTTTACACCTTCAATGGCTTTTAGTTCAGATATTACTGCCTCCTCAGATCCTAGTTCACAATTTATGAGAACATATCCAGTTGCCATATCTATATTGCATCTCCTAATTTCATAGAGATTGTTAATGCTGGAAATATATAAGTAATAATCCTAATTTATTAAATAAATTTAAAATTAATTAAAAGTTTATCGAAAAAATGTAAGTAAATTTTAGAATTTTTTGTCAAAAGAATTATTCAAAATTTATTTGGTGTATGCAGACTGGATTATTTTTTCAAGTTCCTCAACATCTTTGGCAAAGGTAATTCGTGATCTTATTTTGGAACCACCTGATAACCCTTTAGTGAATCGCATGGCTTGAGCTTTGATGTTCGCAAATTTTATTTTATAATTTTTCGTTAGGTGGAGATAGTCAAAAAAGGAATCTAATTTATTTGAAAAAGAATATTCTTGATAACTTCCAGTTTTAAGAAAATCGTTAATCTGTTCAAATAAAAATGGATTTCCCATAGCTCCTCTTCCGATCATGATATAATCACAATTAGTTTCATCAAGCATTTTTTTGGCATCTTCAGGAGTAATAATATCACCATTTCCAACAATAGGAATGCCAGATATCTCTTTTAGCTCTTTAATCATTTTCCAATCTGCATTTCCAGAATACCCTTGGTTAACAGTTCTAGGATGAAGAGTAATCATTTGAATTCCTTCATCTTCAGCAATCTCAGCGATGTTTTTGAACAAGTATTTACTTGCCTCAGTTACTCCTAACCTAATTTTTAGAGTAACAGGTTTTCTTACAGAATGAACTAGAGTTGAAAAAATTTGCTGAGTAAGATTTACTTCTTGTAAGAGTGCACCTCCTGCCATTTGCTGAGTGATATGAGGGGCAGGACAACCCATGTTATAGTCAATAATATCAAAAAATGGTTCTACAATTTTTGCTGCTTTTTCTAGGGCATTAATTTCTGATCCAAATAATTGCACTGAAATAGGTCTTTCTTTTTCAGAAAATTCGATGAATTCTTGAATGGTCTTTTGATCTTCCTTTAGTTGCTTTTCCTTGGCAATTATTCCATGAATACTTGTAAATTCTGTTACAACCAAACCTGCACCAAAATTTTTGCATTGCAACCTCAGAGCAGGATCGCTTACTCCTGCCATTGGGGCCAAAAATGCTTTACTTGAAAATCTGGGCAGCATTTATGAATTTTAAATTTTTATAATATTTAGATTGTGGATTTTAGGAAAAGAACTCTAGGGGTCAGGACAGCCGTCTTTATCATTATCTCCGTCATAGTCCTCAGGCTCGAATGGACATATATCATAATCATTGATTAAACCATCCAAATCAGCATCATGTTTGTATCTGGATTGTTCAGGAATCATATCAGGACAGCCGTCTTTATCTTGAAATTTGTTCCAAGTTTCTGGTTCTTTTGGGCACTCATCTATATCATCGGTTAACCCATCATTATCTGTATCCATTGGTCGTCCAGATGAAGGGATGTAATCAGAGCAGCCATCATAGTCAACATATCTATTCCACGTTTCCATTTGATTTGGACATAAATCCATTTCATCAGGAACTCCGTCATTATCAGAGTCTGCCTTTGTGATGATTGAATCAGGGCAACCATCGGAATCTTCGAAATTGTTAAAGGTTTCTTTTTCTAGAGGACAAGAGTCAAATCTATCTTCAATTCCATCTTGGTCAGTATCTAATACAAAAATAACCAATGTATCAGGGCATCCGTCGTCGTCTTGATATTTGTTAAAAATCTCAGGTTTTAGTGGACATGCATCTATCGCATCTGGAAAACCATCATTATCTCTGTCTATTGGAGAAATATAATCATCAGGGCAACCATCAAAATCTAAGATCCCATTTATTGTTTCAGGTTGATTTGGGCAATGGTCTGAATAATCATCAAAGCCATCACCATCACTATCAGGTAATTGTTTTGATACAATTATTGTTGGATTGTCTGGACATCCGTCATAATCTTGATAACGATTGTAATTTTCCTTGGATTCAGGACATTGATCTAGATGATCTTCTATTCCATCAAAATCTTGATCATACCATGGAACAAAGTTAGATGGACATCCATCAATTCTACCTTCGTTGTCCTCCTTCAAGTATGGACATTTATCCACTGAATCAAAAATACCATCTCCATCTAAATCATCATTTTGAGCATAAGAGTTGCTTAATGAAAATCCAATCGTTCCAACTAGAAAAAACAAAAACCCAAAAACAAGAAGTTTCTTCATTTTTTTCCCTGCTAATAATCTGGACATCCATCATGATCACGATCGCCGTCATAGTCTTCAGGTTCGGATGGACAATAGTCTTGATCATTAATAATACCATCTAAATCATCATCATGGACAAATCTTTGTTGTTCTGGGGCTGTGTCTGGACAACCATCATGATCCTTGTATTTATTCCAAGTTTCAGGACTAGTTGGACATGAATCTATAGAATCATGAAGTCCATCCCCGTCTGAATCAATCCTCTGTGAATTGACGGATTTTGCTCCTTCTACATCTGGACAACCATCATGATCCAAATAACCGTTATAATTTTCTGGTTCATCAAGACAAGAATCCCATCTGTCTTCTATTCCATCTCCATCTTTGTCAGGGAATTGATATTGTTTCAAATCTTGAGAAACTTTGTCAGGACACCCATCAGTATCTTCAAAGTTATTGTAAACCTCTGGAGTGAATGGACATGAATCAATTACGTCAACAATTCCATCCATGTCGCTATCTAAGGTA
>JAWWBZ010000054.1:0-6584 GCA_033720715.1 Nitrosopumilaceae archaeon
CTTCATGCGAGATTTTTTTTTGTTGAATAATTTCTTCAAAAAGATGGGAAAATGGTCCGTGTCCAATATCATGCAAAAGTCCGGCAAGTCTAAGGACTGCAATATCAGATTTTTTCAAAAGTCCTTTTTCATGTAGAGCTAATCCCGCCTGGCTTGCAATATGCATTACACCTAATGAATGCTCAAATCTTGTATGTTGTGCAGCTGGATAGGTAAGATGGGCACCAGAAAGTTGTCTAATGCGTCGTAATCTTTGAAAAATTGGATTATCGATAATTTGTAATTCATGATTATTCACTCGAATAAAATCATGAATGGGATCAATAATCTCTAGATAATTTTGTCTCATAACCCTAATTTCTTGGAAAAAGCTTTGAGTATTTCTTGATGTACATCGTCTTTTGATTTTGAGGCATCAATTATTTTCCATTTTTGTTTTTTTGCAACGTTTTTGTAGATTTTGGAAATCTTTTGTAAGAATGCTTTATTTTTTTCAAATTTGTCACGGTTAGATTTCTTTCTGCTAAATGACTCTTTTTGAGATACATCTAATAGGATAACAAGATCTGCTTTAGGAAGCCCATCATCAAGGTTTTTGAGCCAACTTTGTTTCATTCCATTTGCGATTCCATATACTAAATTAGAGTGATAATATCGGTTCATTATCAATACAGAGTTCTTTTTTTGTGCTTGTTTGATTTTTTCCAAATTTTCCCATCTATTTGCAGATAGAAGACAATGGATTGTTTGTGGAGGAAATTTCCTTTTTCCCTCAAGATATTTTGCAATTTCCCTGCCTATGGGGGTGGAATAATCTGGAAATGCAAATGTGACTGTCTTTATTTTTCTTTTTTTCAAAGCTTTGAAAAGCAATTCAGTTTGAGTTTTTTTCCCTGCTTGGTCTCCGCCTTCAATAACAATAATCATAACTTAACAAACCTGAGAAATTGATTAATTAAAAATCTATCAATAAATTGTAAATTCTAGTTTTAAAAATTTTTAAACAAACCCTTTACATTGAAAAATTAGGTTTGAAACTCTCATTAGGATTTTCATTAATATTACTTGTATTAGTTCCCCCATCAGTTTTTGCAGTAGCAGATATAGAAAACAAAGAAATTATTTCCCAATCAGAATCTGGCGAAATTATTTTATCTTTAGAATTTGGAAAAAATCAGATTTCAAGATTTAATAAATTGGTACCAACTTTTCAAACTGGATCTCTAATTATAGGCGATAGTATTATTGAGATTCAAGATGCAAGAGCAAAATTTATGGGAAATTCTTTTGTAGTTCACTCTGATGATATTTTAATTTATGCAAGAAATATTGGTAATCAAATATTTCAAATCAATAGTTATCTTCTTGGTGGAAATCAATTAGAGCCAATTAAATTAACTTCTGTTCCCAAAGAAAAGGAAATCAATGAAGTAATAAATTTGCAAAAAATAGAAACAATTGTTTTAGTTCAACAAGACATCAGAACTTTTTGGAATGATAATTATGATATTAAAATCAAAGTTTTTGATAAGGCAAAAAACCCAAAACCACAGTTCTATCAAAGTTTGGGGGCAATTGAAAAAGCAAACATAAAAGTCACCTTGAAGGACCTTAACGGAAATCAACTTACTCAACTTAGTGGTCAAACCAATTCGAGAGGATTTTGGGAAGGAGATTATTTTGTAAGACAAAATCTTGTGGCAGGTGGAATTTATGCAGTTGAAGTTGATGTAAGTTATTTAGAGTCAAATAATTTCCAACGGATTGAAACCCTTATTGTTTCAGACACACGTGCTTCAGATGGTTCAGGTTAAAAAATTTTAAAATTTTAAATCAAGTTCAAAAAATTAGAAAGTTCGTAAAGTTATCGTTAAGATTTATAACCAAAAATTGATTAAATATTTCAAAATGGGATTAGTAAAATCTATGGCAAAAGAAATGATGAAAGAAATTGGAAATAAATCCAGAGAATTTTTTGAATTTGTACTACCTCCAGTTGATATGCATTTAGAGGATGACAAATTAACATTGATAATTGATATCCCGGGATTTGAGAAAAAAGACATTAAACTTTCACTTGACGGAAATATCTTATCAATTCAAGCATGTAAGGAGGCACCTGAAAAGGAAAATCATAAATTCATTTGCAACCAGCGTCCTAACATTATCGATAAAAAGATTAGATTGCCCGTTGATGTGGAAGACGATAATGATACAGTGAGTTCAGCAAAATATGATCAAGGAGTATTAACCATTACATTTCCAGTCCAAAAACACGGAAAAAATATCAAAATAGATTGATTATTTTTTTCTAAAAACAATAAAAATACTCATAATAATTAAAGAACCAATCATACCAGTTATTCCAATTAATTCATTAGATGAATACAAAACCGCTGAACCTACAAAAATAGCTGCAGATAGTATACTTCCAGAAAGTAGAATATTGGATTTAGGTTTTGCATTTAAAAGTTGAATTGATCTATTATCATCGATGAATTTTTTTAATTCTGGGGCAATAGATATTGTTGCGTCAATTGATTTTGCAAACCTTTGAAATGAATATTTTAGTTCCTCAATATATGCATCTTTGATTAAATGTTCTTCTTCCAAAATTTCTCTTAGTACCTTAACAAATTTGAAATCTACTTTATGTTGTTTGTAAATTCCCTCAATAATTGAAGCCATTCTCATGTATAACGCTAAATTTTTTGGTAAAACAAAAGGAAATTTGCTCATTGTTTTGTTGGCTAATTCCATGAGACTTTGAACCTCCATTTCATCAGGTTTTCTCCCATGCATAGCTCTCACGGTAAGCTCAATTCCTTTTTCAATTACAGATCTATTGAAATCGGGTGTAAGCATACCAAGGTCATTCATGGCGTTAACCGTACGTGGCGGATCTTTCTCAACCAAAGCCAGATAGAGACGAATTAAGCGTAATCGTGTTTCATTATCTAATCTACCCACCATTCCATAATCATACAGAATTAATTTTCCATCATCAGTTACTGATATGTTTCCTGGGTGCGGATCAGCATGAAACAATGAATGACGTAATAGCATTGTGAAAAATACCTTGTGAACGTCGATTACAAGTTTTTGTCTATCAATTCCTTTTTCATCCAGTGCTTCAACATTTGTAACTTTGATTCCTGGTAAATATTCCATAGTCAACACATTTTCTGAGGAAAAATCATCATAAACTGTTGGTATAACTACCTTAGAATTTTTTTTCAGGTCTTTTTTAATTTGTTTGAGATTGGCAGACTCGTTTGTATAATTCATCTCTTCATGGATGGTTTCAATAAATTGGGAAAGCATAGCCTTTGCTGAAAATCGTAGATTTGGGTCTACAAATCTTAATGCAAGAGGCAGAATTTTTTTTAATACTTCTAAATCCTCTTCTACAATATTTTCTATTCCCGGTCTTTTAACTTTCACCACAATTTGTTGACCAGAAATACTCCCCCGATAAACTTGACCTAATGAAGCTCCAGAAACTGGATTAGGATCAATGGTATCAAATTTTTCTTCTATTGGTCCTAGGTCTTTTTCAATAATGGGTTTTACTTTGTCAAACGGAGCAGCAGGAACTTTATCTTGTAATTTTGCCAATTCTTCAAGATAAGGTTGAGGTAAAATATCAGCCCTTGATGATAACCATTGACCAAGTTTTATGTAAACAGGTCCCAATGTGATGAATGTGTTTAGGACTTTACGAGCATTTTTTCGATATTTTTCAGTGTCAATATCTTTTCCCTCTTGTTTAACCCAAGTTCTTCTATCCTTTCTGAGTGCTAGGATTGAAGGGAGGAGTTTGAATAAAACCTGAATTGTTCTAATCGTTGACATGATACTTACTCCAGTTTCTCTTTGATTTTTTGAGCAGTTTTGTAACCTAAATAACCCGAAATTATCGATGATGCTAATTCAGGAAATATTGGAGATCTTTTTGATTTTTGACCTAATGATGATTTTCTTATTAGAGAACCGCTAAAAATGGCACACGCTATTCCTACTAAGACTTCTGGAGCATCTATCATAAGATGCCCGATTGGATCTTTTCTTGGATCAATCCTATCGGTGTGAACTAGGAATTTATCTTCATATTCTCGTATGTGTAAATTACCATATCTGTATTGTTTTTTGGCTCCATTTTTTTGTCCAAGGAATGTTTCTTCTGCTTTTTCGAGCATAAATTCCCTTAATTCCTTTGGGACTAAAATTTCATCCCTGGGCATGATCGCAGGATCGTCTAATTGCTTATAATCTTAGTTGTACCTATGTAAAATAATCAGGCTCAATTTTCAAAAGTATTTTTTTGAATATTCAATACATGTGTGGAATTATTTTATTTTTTTATTTTATAACAAGGAACTGCTAGTAATCTACCCAAACTAATTTGAAATTTTAACTTGCAGCGGAAACTCACCTTTTAAACTAATTAGGATTAATCATTCAAGAATTTATTAATCAAAAATAGTAATCAACAAAAAAATTAAAAAGACAATCGAGAACCCTTGGTATGTATAAAAATATTCTTGTTCCTCATGCTGGAACTCTTGCTGGAGATGAAGCACTCAAACATGCAATTCACGCAGCAAAAGGAACATCTGCTAAAATCATTATTTTGCATGTAATTGAAGATTTACAAAACCCATCTACATTCGCCTTGGCTGATTCAGAACGAGAATCTTTGTTATCAAGTATTAGAGATGCAAATGAGTCAATTAAAAAAGAAATGAAGAGAGAACTTGAAAATAAAATCCAAGAATGTAATAATTTAAACATTGAAACCGAAATTTTGGTAACTAGTGGTGACCCGGCAGAAAAAATTTTAGATATTGTTGAACAGAAGGGTATCGATTTAATAGTAATGGCAAAACGCAGAAAACTAAAGGGCGTCAAAAAATTACTATCGCTTGGAAGCGTTTCAAGAAAAATTGTAGAGAACGTTAACTGCCCTGTTACATTAATAGATATAGAACATTTGTGACTCTAAAATACAATTATCTTGTATTGATTGGTTTTGTTTTTTAAATGTGCCAAGAATAATTTTTAAAATTGGTGCAACTTAGAAATTCTAAAACGAATTTTTAGAAAGTTTTGTTTCAGAACTCTGGTATTATTAGACCTTATAATCATTTTACAAAAAATTTTTTCAATAATTTTAAGCGAAAAACAAGCCCAAAAAGATAATCACTATAATTATAGGCATCAATTTTCTCATCTTTGAATTTATTTTTTGAGCCTCTTCAGGTTTGTTATGATCAATAAGTCGCATTTGGATAACCATGGATAATAGATTATTCAAAAATAACGAATATGCAATAATCATAATCTTGTCCATAAGTGTAAGATATCCAATTGGTGGTAACTGACCTGCAGCATTAAGATGTGCAGCAACGGCAGCCAAAAGGGTTGATGCCCCTAAACCAATTCTAGCTGTAAAGTTTGTTGGGCTCATCCAAAAAGCCAACATAGCTATGGTTGTGATAATTAACACAGGAAAAATTGTTTTTAAAAATGAAGATAAAGGAAATCTCTCAATGTCTAAAGCAAAAACAAATCTAGAAAAGGATGATCCGTCAGAGTACTCATGTTCTTGAATAAAGGCAGAATTCTCCTTTAGATTCCAACCAGGAATATTTACAAGTTTATCAATTCCTGTTTCAACTTCATCTACCACAAACTCTAATTTGTTAATATCTGCAAGTCCCTCAACTTCAATTGTTAATTGCAATTGTTCAAAGGGATAATTTTTAAAGTTCATATTCTTTTGAAAGTTTCCCTTTACTCTGTATTCATAATAATTTTCTTCGATGCTAATTGGTTCCATTGATGCTTTACCATTCATAAATTCGATTTTTGGTGGATTTTCCACAAAATTACTTTGATCAGAGCGAATCCAAAGGTAAAAATCTAAATCATACGTACCAGTTTGTAAATCAATTTTTCCAACATTAAGAATATAGACTCCTATTTCGTAATTTTTTTTATTGTCAGAGTTCGATAAGGTCGATTGTGTTTGTCCATAAACATCTAAAACGATAACTGGAATTGTCATTAGAATGATCAGGAAACTTAAGGCAAATTTAGGATATTTTACCAAATTTCAAAATTAAAAAGCTAATCGATATATAAAAACCAATTAAATTCAAAAATCAAAATTTACTCCTCTCTTTATATCCTGATCTTAACAAAAGTAGTCATGACTTAATTGGAATGTACATACGGAATATTGGAGAATATAAACAAGAAAAAATCGAAAAAGCCATAGATATTCTATACAAGGATAGGAAAAATGAATTTGAGAAAATTTCCAAAGTTATTCTGAACTATCTCCAGATAATAATGAAATTGTGTTTTTAACTCGTTCGATATCAGAATAATTATCGAACATTCAAGGATCTCCAGAATTTAGGGAGAACTAAATTGACAAGACTCCTTTTTTGCCTTTGTCAAAAATAGATTTGAAATTCAATCTAGTCATCCTCAAAAAAAACCCAAGAAAGTCCTCTAATTTCCTCCCAGGTTGGATTTGTCATGGATGGAACAGGGTTTTTGGCCTCAGTTCCAAC
>JAWWBZ010000055.1:0-6550 GCA_033720715.1 Nitrosopumilaceae archaeon
AAGGTGTTCATCAATTGATGGAACATCAATTACTAACACTGGATGTTTTCCTGAAGGATCTTTTTTCAATAAACCTCCGTTTATTGAACCTGGTTCTTTGGGTCGCATGTTTTCGTCACTAGGTGTAGTGGTGACAAGGTAATAATCCATTTCAGGATATTTTGTAATTTGCCATCCAAAAACCTCAGAATAGAACTTTTGAGCTCTACTTTGATCATCAAAGGGTATCTCAAAGTGTACTACTTTGTTCATAAGCTTCTGATAATACAATAGTTGATAACCTTTTTTCCAAGTAAATTTTTGATCCTTAGTTTCAAAAAAATAATATTTATTTTATCTGGTCACTGGATTTTAAACAGGTGTTGTTTTGAATTCCCAACCTAAAAATGGTTCAATTTCATTAGGATTTTAGTCAATTTGTATATTCGAAATCTCATTTTTCCCGTTCTAACGATTCATTAAATATAGCAAGTTCTGATTTAAGATATGGCAAATATGAAATGTGTCTCATGTGGTATAAGCTTCTTTTCCCCTATGGGATCAGACAAATGTTCCAGATGTGCACCAAAAGAACCTCATGGTCATGAGGGGCATTCTTGTGGTTGTGGCCACAATCACTAATTATTTTTTATTACAATATTTTTTCAGATAATGAAAAATTTGGTTTATGTGTTTAAGGAAAAATGAATCATATTTTAATAATATTTCAAGCCATTAATATCCATGAGAGGATTTCCCAGGAGGAGACGAACCCACACAGTATTGTCTCTTATCATATATTCAGTAATGTTTTCATTCGTAGGACTTGTTCTTCTTTGGGGTACAACTGACTTTATACAAAATCTATTTGTCAAACCATAATTATTTTAAAAATTTATTTCTAAAGGAATTTAGCTGGGCTTAAACGAAATAGTCTGAAAATTTTTCAACTGACATTAGACTAAATACCATATTTCCATTATAGGAATATGAGTGGATTTACTGAATATCCAAAATGTGAGATGAAATATCTATGACCCCAAAATTAGAGCTAGATGAGGCTGCGCCTGATTATCTTGAATGGTTATTAAAAACTAAAGGCATAGAAATTGAAAAATTAAAAAAATCTGTTGATAGAATTGAATCATATAACGAATCAATGGATTTGGTTAAAATTCAAGAGTTAGAACAAACAAAAGAATTGTTGGTGCATCTTACCAACAAGTTGTTTAAAAAAATTGAGAGTTTGGAAAAAAAGGAACAAGTTGAAAATCCAAAAATAGAAACTGAGGAAAAGACTTTTGACGATAATCCAAAAGAAAGAGAAACGTGTAAAATCGAATTTACTGATCTTACTTGGTATCGAGAAAGATTGAATGGTAAAAAATAATAATCCTTGATCCACTCAGCTCTTCCATACCTATCCTAAATTTTTAAAAATCCTGGTTTTCATTTTCTTTCCCAAATAACAACAAATCCTATGATGACAAATGGCAGTATAACCATAGATACTACAAATGGTAAGTTTTGTACAAATTGATCATTCAAAGAAGGGTGTTCTATTCCATCAACGGTCCCGCTCCATTGTAAATCATCTGATACAATTACAGGTCTAGTTAACAAAATTAGCTCTTGCCATAACGAGCAATCCCCATAAGATTCTAAACAAAATTGCATGACTGGAATTAGGGAAAGGTAAAACACTACAAAAGAGGAAATTACTAGGAAAATTTTGTATCTAGTTTTCATTTTCTTTTTCTTCTAAATATTAGAAAAGTTACAAAACCTGCTACCAGTACAATTGATATTAGGGAAACTATAGTTATTTGTCTTTGAAGTAATATAGAATCCCACCTTTCAACTCGTTTTTCTTTAAGGAATTTGTTGTTCTCTTCATATTGAATTTTTTCTTGGTCACTTAGGGATTCGTAAAAAACGTTAGATGTCTGGTATTGCATGTCGTTTCCAGCAATTGATGCTTCCCTCATTATTTCAATTGAACTTGGAAAGGCTTGAAAAATAGGATCACAGGGATTAATCACAAGTGACAATTCATTTCTTTGAACAAATACCACATATTCTAGTCCTATTTCAAAGTCATAACTCCATTGCTCAAATACCGTAACTGAAATTTTCCCAGGTATTTCTCCTTTGAATGATTCAATTGCTTCAAAAGTAACTACTGGCATTTGTAGGTCCCATGTAAGATAATTTTTGTCAGTTACCTTGCCATGAAAAGCATAGTCAGAATTCTCAAATGCTTTTCCTAGCTCAATTGGTGCACAAGAAAGTCCATGTGCACTGTTGATAGAAGATAAAAAAAATAGGAAAAAAATTCCCGAAATTAGTGATGCAGTTTTCAAACAATCAAGCTAAATTTTAAGTGCTGATAAAGACTTCTAATACGGAATATCATTCTTTAGTGGATTTAAATTCAAAAACTTGTTTAGGTCTCTAAAGATAATTTACCATTTCCATCAAGAATCCATTGTCCTGAAACTTTGCTGTTGTCCAATATCTGAAACTCTTCAGCTGGGCTCCCAAATTCTCCCTCTAGTTCAGAGTCAAAACCCAAAGTCATCTTTATCGTATTGTTATTTTCATCAGAATCTGATACTTGCAAAACTATAACCAAAGAGGTCTTGTCACCTCCAGCTCCCGAAGAGGACATTCTTGCCTTTCCAAAGGCCACATCATAATATGCATCACCAACTTTTACCTCTCCTGAGGAAATTTTGAACTTTGAAGAATCAGAGGTTGTAACTTGATTTTCCATAAATAATTCACCAGACATTTGAGTTATTATAGAGTCATCATAAATCGATGTTCCAATTCCATTAAATGAGATTACATGAGAATTTGTTACTTCATCAACTGAGGAGATATTTCCATAATATTCGCCTGATTCATATTTTTCAATTAATTTTTGCAATCTTTTCTCCAAATTGGCTATTTGGCCTTCAAGTTTTTCAATTAATTTCTGAGCTCTTTCTAGAGCCTTTGATTCCTTATTGGAATCATCAGACAGTCTTAATTCTTTTTTGGACTCGTACTCATCAGGATTAAAACCATCATCTTCACATGATCCGTCAACATAGTCTCCATGAGCTTTGTGTGCCGTTACTGCTGGACTCCCCACTGTTATGGTGTGAGCGTTTGCTGGGTTTCCAGGTGGGATATGGCAAATAGTTACCTTTTCACTCGAGGTGGTGCTTGAGGATGTAACAACAACAGTATCATTAAATTCTTTGAGATTTTCGCGTGCATCTTTTGCATCTTGTTTAGCTTCATTGCGTTCTTGTTTTGCAGCTTCTCTTGCATCTTTTGCATCTTGTTTAGCTTCATTGCGTTCTTGTTTTGCAGCTTCTCTTGCTTCCTTTGCAGCTTCTTTATCTGGTTTATCACCAAAAGCAAGATCTGAAGAATATCCAGAGTTGACAATTAAGCCTAAAACAATCACAGACATGAAAACGATTTTGATATTGATGTTCACAATATTTGGAGTAAAATTTTACATATATTCATGTTCGTTAGTATCATAAAATTATTACACAGTTATCCTGCTCTTTTAAGTACAAAAGTGGGCCCACAGGGATTTGAACCCTGGATCTTCGCCGTGTAAGGGCGACGTCATAACCGATCTGGACTATGAGCCCAGAAACCTACCTTGCTAAAAACCATTTAAACTTTGAGACCTATGAAAATCTAAAAATTCAGTCAATTTTCATTTGCGGTGTGACAAACATTGAATTTTTTACTAGCCCCATTGGTCTTGGTCATGTAACTCGTGATATGGCAATAGTAAATTGTTTTGAGAATATTTCAACAAATTTTGTTACAGGAAATGGAGCTGCTAAAATTTTAAAAAATTTAGATTATCATGTGCAAGATCTTTACAATGCCCCGCAGTTTGTTGTAGAAAACGGGTCTTTGAAAAAACCTGCCAAATGGCTTTGGAATTATTTTCAATACTATAAGGAATGCAAAAAAATATCAAAAAGGATAATTGAAAATGACAATCCCAAACTCGTCGCAAGTGATGAAGACTTTGCTTCATTAACTATTGCCCAATCTAAAAAAATTCCAACAGTTTTGGTTACCGATATTTTAGAGACTAATTTTACCTCAGGCTTTTCATCATTTGTTGAAAAAAAGATGAATAAATCCATGCAGAAAATTATTCAAAAATGTAATGCTGTGATTTTACCTGAAGAAGGAATTAATGAAGAAAATATCTTTAGAGTAGGTCCTATAGTTAGGGATACTACATTTTCAAGAGAAGAGTTAAGGAAAAAATTTTCCTTTGATAAAAAAACCGTAGTTGTATCCATTGGAGGAACAGATGCAGGTTTATTTTTGATAGAAAAAGTTTTAAAAATTTTCCAAAATACAGATGAACTTGAAGTAGTCATAGTTTCAGGCCCCTCATTGAGGAAAAATTTTCAAAATATACGAAATCTAGGATTTATAAATAATCTTCATGAGGTAATCTATGCAGCAGATGTTCTAGTATCATTGGCTGGAAAATCAACAATAGATGAAGCACGGCAATATGGGACTCCTGCAGTGTTTATTCCCATCAAGGGTCACTTTGAGCAAGAAGACAATGCAAGAGAGGTTGGTTTTTTCCCTGAAGATATTGACCGCATTCAAGAGATTGTTTTGAAAAAACTTGAGGAAAAAAGAAATCCAATCAAAAAAAATGGCGCTCAAAAAGCTGCAGAAATTATCCAAGGTTTGATACGCTAAAAAACCTATCAAACCATTAATAGATGGCTTTTTTGTCTCCATAAAATAACATGACTAAATTAGTTGTAGCAAAGTTTGGAGGAAGTGCAATTGGTCCAGATGGAATTGCAATTCCAACGATTGTTGAGCGAATTAATAATTTAAAAAAAGATTCCAAAGTAATTGCAGTTTTTTCAGCTCCACTCACAATGGTTGATGGTAAAAAACGGTCTCTTACGGATGTAGTTTTAGAACAAGGCAGAAATGCAGAAAAGGGAACTGTGCCTAATTTAGAGTCTGTCAAATCCTGCTATGGAAAAATTTTGGAGTTGGTAAGTCCCGAAAATAAGGAAAAATGTTCTCAGGTTATCACTTTGTTTTTAGAAAAAGCCCAAAAATCGCTTGATGAGGCTCAAGAAAAGAAGGAATTTGCCAACGAGATACGTTCCAATGCTCTTGCCTTTTCAGGAGAGTTGTTAATGGGAAATGTTATGGATTTTATTCTAAAAGGAAATGGTTTTGCTTCATATGCAGTATCTTATGATAACTGGCCCATAATCACAGACAATAATATTGAATCTACTAATTTTCTAGCCTTTGAGTCAAGGGAACAATTGAAGTATACCGAAAAGTTGCTCGAGTCACATGACGTAGTAACCATAGGAGGATTCATTGGAAAAACCGTCGATGGGCTTACCACTACCTATGAACGAGGTGGGTCTGATAGGACAGCTGCTGACCTAGGAATATTGTTTCATAAAAAATATGAGACAAGAATTGATTTTGAAAAAGACAGTGCAGTAGTCTCAGCTGATCCAAAAATAGTCGAAAATGGTTTGAGGGAGGTAAGGCAGCTTTCTTACAATGAGGCCAGATTAGCAGGTATGTTTGGAATGAAGATTTTAGATCCTATTGCAATAAAAGAAATTTTAGAAAATGGGGTGGATGTCCCAATAATAATTACCAATATGAAGGACCCTACAAAAATTACAACCATAAAAAGAGTTCCTGATAAAACAAATGGCCACCCAATCAAAATTGTTACTGGTAAAAAAAATTGCGCAATATTTAGAATTGAAACAAGCACAATTCAGAAATTAATAACTTCATTAGAAAAAGACAAACGGTACAGCGAGTACATTATTTTGTCTCCATTTACAAAGGATGGGACAGAATTTTCAAGGATGCTTTTCTTAGATGCAGATTATGTAAAACGAAATGAAAAATATTTTCTAGGCTTCGATCCCCTTGCCACAATTACATACAATCGAGGAGTAATTACATTGATTGGTGACGAGATGTGGAGAGTTCAACAAGTAGCATCAAGAACAAGTGCAAAGATTGGTGATGCAGGATTGAATATTCTAAACATGGATGCACAGGAAGAGACATCAAGAATTGTAATTGTTGTTGAAGATTCGGGAGAAAACATCAAAAAAGCAATTAGTGCAGTTCATTCAGAAACAGCAAATATTGATTTTAGATAAATGAGGGTTAGGGGCCCTACAGGTTTTCACCAGTAGTGCCTTCTTGGGTTTGTTCTTGGACCGTTATCTAGATTTAGTCCGGCGTTACCCAAAACACGCGATAATTAAAGTTCCCTTTACTAGTATTTAGAGATGATCTATATAGAATTGCTCACACACGCTCAGCAACATACCAACAAACAATTCCTGCTCCTATTATTGCATACCATTTGAAATTTCTCTTGTCGGTAAAAACATTAGGTGAGCCAATGTCGTTTTCTCCATATTTGGCAATTCTAATCCGTCTCATTTCAAAGGCTTGACCTATCAGGCCTGAGACAAGCAATGCGATTCCGATAAATCCCAAAATCCAGTTC
>JAWWBZ010000056.1:0-6382 GCA_033720715.1 Nitrosopumilaceae archaeon
ATCTGCAGCAAAATCTTTTGCAAAAAAATTAGGTTTAAAACAACACAAGATTGTTGATATTAGTTTTATGAAACAGTTGTATGGTGATTCTAATGTTTTAACTAGTGCAAAACTGAATATCCCTAGTAAGTTTGATTATTCAATTGTTGTTCCGATTAGAAATGCTGTTTTTCTTTCGATAGCATCAGCCTGGGCTTTTACAATTAATGCAGTCTTGGTTGCATATGGAGCACATACTGGAGATAAAAACTACCCCGATTGTAGACCAAATTTTTCAAAAAAATTAGAAGCTTCCTTTAACCAAGGAGAAATTGATGGAATAAGATCAGGCTTAAGAAAAAAGATTGCGATTTGGTCTCCATTCAAGGAGGGTTTTTCAAAAAGTGATTTGTTACAAATTGGTTACAAAACAATTGGAGATTCAATCTTTAAAACTTGGAGTTGTTACTCGAATGGACAAAATCATTGTGGGTTGTGTGAATCATGTAATAATAGAAAAATAGCTTTTGAAAAGGCTGGGATTAGAGATAAAACAGAGTATCTGAAATAAAATTAGTATTTGTTCCTAAGAATTTTCTTTTTGAGAATTAGATGCCGGATCCCAATATACCATACAAGGAAACATGCCCCAAAAGTTCCAGTCAAAATCCAGTTACCTATCTCAGGTGTTACTTCAAAAGAATCAGCTACCTGATATGCAATTGCAAAGGAGATAACAATTACAATTACTGCTTCTATTGCATACCATATCCAATTTGGAAATGACTCTCGTGGTATGTGGATATTGTCATGAGCAACCATATGGTTGTGTTTGAAAATAATGATTATTTAATTTTTCAGATCTTAATATGATGTATTTGAAGTTCTTTTCCTTATCATGGTCATGATGCTTTCTTTTTCTTCTTTATTCTCATAAATTCCTCTATAAGCAGATGAGGTCAAGGTAGCGTCGTTCCTAACTCCACGCATCCTCATGCAAAGATGTTCCGCATCAGCAACCACAACCACACCTTTAACTCCTTGGGAAAATAATTCGTCAGCTATATTTTTTGTTAAACGTTCTTGAATTTGTAGTCTTTTAGAATATTTTTCGACCAACCTTACTAATTTTGAAATTCCAAATACTCTTCCATTTGGAGAGTATGCAATGTGAATTTTCCCAAAGAAAGGTAACATGTGATGCTCACACATTGAATAAAATTGGATATCACGAGCCACTACAGTATCAGAATCCTCTGAGAATTGAACTGAGAGTTCAGAGTCAGATTCATAGCCGTCAAAGATTTCTTTATACATTTGAGCAATTCTTTCAGGAGTATCTTTTAACCCTTCACGAGTAGGATCCTCCCCAATTTCAATTATCAATTCCCTTACTAGTTTTTTTACTCGTTCTTCATCCATAAGATATTCTAAGGAAATTTTTCTAGTATTTGAACCTAATCTACTTTTTTGACCTAGGGGTAATTTTAGGGAGCGCCGATAAACTTGTGTAATTGAGGAACTACCTTAACTTCTTTGTAATAAGGGTAAACTATATCGTATAAAATTAAAAGATGATCAAGTTCTGGTTCAGAGATTCCATAAGTTGGTTGAATGACAAACCCTCCTATCTGATTGCTGGAAATTGATTCAAAAATTTGTTGTACTAGATCTGAAAAATCATTTTGTTTTGTTTTTGAACTAACTACAATTTTGATGTAAGTAAGTTTTTTTTCAGCAACAGAAGATTTTAGACAATTCATAGCATTTTCAATTAATCTTTGATAATGCTTAACATCTACAAATTCAGAATCTTTGGTTTTAAATTCAATTTTTACAATGTCAATATATGGTAAAACATGGTTGAATCTTGCATGGTCGAAGCAAGAAGATTCAAGATATGTTGGAATTCTTTTACTTTGTACGTGTTTTGCTAATTCAGCTACTCCTTCATGTTGAATTAATGGATCACCACCAGTAAAATTTACCTTGTATGTTTGGTTGTGGAGGTTTGAATCGATTAGTTTACACGCTTCTTCTATTGTGTACTCATTTCCTGAATCAAGGGGAAGAGATTCTTTAGTGTCACAGTAAAAACAAGTAAAGGGACACCCTGCTAATCTAACAAAAAGAGTTTTGGTACCATATAGAATACCTTCACCTTCCACTGACGTAAAAATTTCAAACACTCTAATCTTCAAGCAATAGTTGTAAATTTTTTCAGTATTTATTCAATGGGCTTTAATGCATTACGGGTTCTTTTGTATAAAATAAACCAGAAATAAAAAACGCTACGCCTAAAATTCCTATCAAGCTTCCAACAAACTCTACGGTACTTTGCATATCAGTTTCTGTGGGAGCCCATAACCACGCCATCAAAGCTCCTACCACGATCATAGGAATGCCTACTCCAAGAGTAATCGCTTTTGAGGCCATGGTCAATCCTGTTTAGAAAATGTATATGAAGTTTATGATGATTGGTTACTAAATTTCAAATTCTTGCAAAAAAGATACCAAATTTCGAATCGATTCTGTTGCGTTTTCAAAATTGTTTGTTGAAATCTGAGCCTTGATTTCTTCTATATCTTGATGAATTTCGGTAAGATTGTCTTGATCAATTGATTTTGTGGAATTTAGATTTCCAAGCATTTTTTCAATTTGTAAAACCCTTAATTCCAAAAGGTTACCTTCAGATAACCCAAATTGTTGTTGGATAAAGAGAATATTTCTAACTTCTTTAATCACTCCGGAAGGGGTGGATGCAGAGGTAAGGGCGTCCTTGGCAGTTTCTAATTTAGTAATAATCTCTTCTGATTTTCCTATTGATTTGGAGTGTTCAATTAGTCTGTCGAGTTGTAGAATATATTTTTGAGCAAAGGATTGAGCACGGTTTGTTTGTTGTTGAGAAGCATTTTCACGTAGTTGGTTGTTAATCTCAATTATTGAATTCTTTATCTCTCTAATGGTCTCTGTTGCTTCACTGTATTGCTTGTTACTTATTTGCTGACGTGCCTCTAGGAATAGGTTATCTAATCCTGTAAAATCCACTGTAGAGTTTTGATTTTTAGCAATTGACTTTAAATTATTAACATAACTATACATTCTGAGAAGATCACCGGTTGGATTTTTAACATTGTTTTGAGTTGCAGTGGTTTGTGTTTGGGATGCGGTTTGGGATGCTAATTGTCTGGAGATTTCAGTAAAAATCTTCATTGATGCAAGAAAGTGTTTTTTTGCAGAATTCATATCATCGTTTGTTAGAGATTCTTCTAATGATCTTACCTCATTTTTTCCTTCTTCAAATAATTCCTTCAAATCGTCAGAAGCACTAGAAATTTGATTTTGTATTTGAGTTTCAGCACGTTTTGCTATCGTAAGAAGGATGCTAGGTTCTTCTTGGGCATAAACATTATTGGTAATACCACCAAAAACCATACTAAGTGTTAAAATTACAACACTAAAAATTGCGATAGATTTCATTCTTCCTCCTCCAATTCCTTCTTTAGAGTAACAAGATTTTGTAGATCCTTTTTGGAAATTTCAATTACTCCTAACCTTTCTAATCTTTTAACTGCTCGCCACATAGTGGTTCTAGGTTGGAGAAATTTTTTTCTTAAATCACTTTCAAAAACTTTTCCGCCCATTTCTGAGATAAATTGAACAATTTTTTTGTCATCTTCTCTCATGTCTGGAACAAAATCAAAAATTGCTTTAGGATCAACATAATTCTCTACAGTCTGTTTTTCTGAAGTAACATTAGTTTCTAAAGTTGAAGTAATTGTTTGTGATTTTCTAGTTTTTACTACAACTGAAGCACCAGCTGCTCCAGCTGCTGCCAGAACTCCAATTATTATTGGAATTGAATAATCTTGTTCAACTGGAGTTGGTGTCGTGTTTGGGTTTGGAGTTTCAATTTGAGGAGTTCCTAAGATGTAATTGATTTCAGTTGGCCCTTTTGAAAGTTCTAGTTTAGTTTGATCATTAATTATCTCCATATTGTTCGGAATGCTTGTCATTCCAACAATAATTGATCCCGTTGGCATGTTTAATGTATATTCAGAAGGAGAGTCAAAGGAAAAAGTCCAAACTCTTCCCTCTTTAGAAATTAGGTCATGGATATCATAGTCAACAGAAATGATCGATGACCCAAGAGTATCAATGATGGCTGTATTTTCGATTATCTCGCTGGATAGCAGAAATCCATCTTCTGTCACTGCCACAAAATTATCCACAGATGGGCCAAAAAGGTCGATCTCATAATCTGGGGATAGAGAGTTTACTTCAATTAGAGTAGAAATATGAGTAGAACCATCTGAGTACATGGTTAGTTCTAAAGTCCTTGTAGAGCTGAATGAAGTCTGAATTGGCATCCCAAAAGCTACAACGATCAAACCGGCTAGAATTAGTGGAGCCTTAATCATTGTATTGAGAATACCTTCAGTCCTTACAAAAAGCATTCCATCTTCTACAAGAGATTCGTTCCTATGAAATGGCATTGTTTGGGGATTCAATGGCTAATACCTTAAATTCATGCTCTCAACGAGTCCCTGGAATCTCTTGAATTCTTGGAAAAATTGAAGTCCTTTTTCCGTAATTACGAAGACTCTGTTTCTATCGTTTTTTATGGACTCGACTAAGCCTGCTTCTACCAGTTTCTCACATTTGTCTAGGACTGCATAGTGAGATAGGTTGGCTTTGCGAGAGATTGCAGATATAATGATACCTTCTCGTCCTCCATTTGCGGTAACGTCAAGGATATCACCCATTATGCCCATTTCGGACCTGTATTGTTGTTTTGACATGTCTTAGTAAAGATCAAGTTTGTTTATGAGGAATATTTTGAAACCTTATAGCGGAACACAAAGCGGAACGCCAAAAATTTCTCCAAAATGGTTTAATTTTAATGATTTTTAATGCGGGCACGAAATTTCAAGAAATTTCTGTGCCTAGGAAAATGAGACAAGACTTGAAAATGCTAATCAAATTTTCAAAAAATAATATTTCTGAGATTTTTCAAAAATTTTTGTTATTTTTTCCTAGTTTTTTCGATTTTTAGTATATAAGGAACAGGACGTTTCATTACCATTCCTAAACTATTGTTCTGGATATCCTCATTTAATGCAACAATACCGTAACAATACCTTCAGAGTAGTTGGAATTCTATTGATGTTATCAACAGCACCATTAGGAGTAAGCTATTCTTATGCAGAAATTGAAGAAAATCTTGAGTACAAAGAGGTTCCAGATGATCCTAATCTTGAGAAATATACCCAATTAGATGACATTCGAGTTATTCTTGTTGAAAAGGTAATTGATGGTAATTTAGAAGAAATTGAGATCGTGTTACCAAAAGATACAAGAGAGGAGGATTTTGAAAGAATACTTTCCTTGGAAAATACTTCTAATTGGTCATATGTGAATTTGAATACCTACAATTCAGGGATAGTCCTTTTTGATGGAAAAGCATCAAAATTAGGGCAACAATTTTGGAAAATCTCCCTAAGTGGGACTTTGAATTTTTCGAAAGGTGAAGTAAATCTCGATTTTAGTGGAAAAACAAATAATTCCAAAAATAAAACGAGTGAAAGTTCTTCAGAACAACTTGACTATAGGGTGATTTTTTCTGGAAATTTGGAAGAATCTGGTGAGGAAAACGTATTTGCAATTGCATTTATGAATTCAAGTCAAGGTCCTGAAATGATAAAAAATTTCAAAAATCTTCAATTTGGAAATCATACCTCTGAAAATGGAAAATTCTATGAATTGGATCAGAAATGGCGAAATCCAAGTTTGGTAATTTAATTACCATTTTTTCTTTTTATTGACAAAAATTCATTCTTTGGGTCAGTTTTGAGAATACATAATAACTTTTTATGGTTATTTCTTAAATAAATTATAAAATGTTTGATAGGTTCAAGAAGCAGGAAGGCGGTGAAATGGTAGAAGAAAAGCCCGTCAGAGAAGAGTTTGAGGAAGAAAAGATGGAAGAAAAGGAAGAAGTGGAACGGGAAAAGGAAGTTAATGAGGAACTAAAAACAGAATCTTCATTTTCAGAAAAATCCGGGGAAATTGGAGTTGGGGACCTCATGGATAAAAGGGCCAAGCTTGATGAAGCCATTGATTATGTAGGTTTGATGATTAAAAATTTGAAGGATAAAAGAACTGCTTTAGAAAAAGATGTCGAAAAAGAGTCTGTTGATATTAAGAACCTTAAAGAAAAATTGGAAAAGGTTAGTGCTTACATTGAGGAAGAGAGAAAAGGCATCAAAGATTTAACTCAGAAAAGAGAACAAGTTGAAAAAGAAGCAGATGAAGTAGGTTCTTTGATAAACACCTTAAGGGACAAACTTTCTGGAATTGACAAAATTGTAGATGATGAAGGAAACAGGGTCAAAAAGATAAA
>JAWWBZ010000057.1:0-6290 GCA_033720715.1 Nitrosopumilaceae archaeon
ATGTTAGCAGTCACTGCAAATTTTTCACACATCCATTTTGTAATGTCACTTAGATTTCGACCATTTTTGAGCATATTGGTTCTAATTAAATGAGTAGCAGCATCTCTGTCCCCAATTCTAAACCAAGTTTCTTCTCCAAAAATTTCCATTTGTCGCAAAAAGTTGAAGGTGTCTTTTTTGATTCCCCACCCTCTTTCTTGGTCTAACAAATCTGCTAATCCATAAATGATAGTATCAATGTCAGGACAAACGTAAAGCCCGTATAACCAATAATTATCTCCAACATTAGAAATTACATTAACTTTGATGTCTTGAGATACAAGCCCCCTGACAAGTTTAACAGAACCTGTCCCTCCTGCCAAAATTGTGACCATCATGATACTAAAACCAAAATGTTTCTCCAAGACACTCCATATTACTTTTTCAAAAATAACCGATCAGCAAATAGGATAAGTTTATTACTATAAATGGGACACTTTTTTTGTGTCAAAGGGCGTAGTTGCAACTATTCTTTTAGCTGGATTGATTGTAATTGGTACAATTGGACCTGCCTGGGCTGCTCAAATGGAAGCACAAATCAACCCCAATAACCCTGAGTCACATTTCAAAGTAAATTATCAAAAAACAGTTTTTATCGAATATCCAAATGGAGGTCAAGTGTTTGAAAAACTTAGAAATGCCGAGTGGACATTAAAGGGCACGGCAGATTCCTCAGATCCAGGAGTTCAAAAACTAATAGATTCACTAAACTCTAAAATACAAAGAGATGGAAGCCAAGCAAGAATCTCAGATCTTGATGTTACCTATGACATTCATCTCAAAGGAAGGAATCTAAACACCTCAATTGATTACAAGATAATCATTGAAGGGACGCTTACTGATTATGTCATTAGCAAAGACCAACTTAAAACCTTAGTAGACCTTGGTTGGAGAGGTCTAACATCCAACGAAAGTATCGTAATTGATGGTCACGAAATTAATCATCCTATTTCAACCCTTAGAGACCAAGAGCCTGAAGTTTTCGCTGTATTTGCAGGAACTGAAGCTGAAACGATTTTGGGTAAAAATATCATTGATGCTGAATTCATTAAAAATCAAGACATGAATAACTGGCACTTTTTGTTTGATCCAACTGGAATTAATGTTGATGCAAGTGGTTTTGGCCTTGATGAATCCATTTCAGGATTTGTTATTTCACATTGGACCATGGGTGAAAGCAGTATTAGGGAAGGAAGACAAGTTGAAAGAATTTTTGAAGCTAAAATAAATGCTGATGCACCTTATGTTGTTAGAAGTGTCCAGTCCGCAGATGCTGCAAACCTTTCTGCAATAGGATTTGGTTCATTGGATAAATTTGAAGGTGTAACAATTGCTGGTCTAACTCCAAAAGCCCCTGAAGGATTTGCAACAACCTCTACTGGAGAATTTCCGGTAATGATTGTTTATGGAATGGCTGGACTTGCAGCAATTGGAGGAATTGGATTTTTCATATTTAGCAATAGGGCATTAAAGAATCAAGAAACTGCTCAGACAGGAATAGACCCAAGTCGATTGACAGGTTATCAAACAAGCTCCTCCTCAGGAGGGTATCAAACCAACAGAGGTGAAGCTCAACTATCAGACTCTAGCGATTATGCACAAACACGTAGTGTTTATGAGGCCCAAACCTCCCAACAAGCACCTCCTACATTCACTCCATCTGAAGAAGAGGCTGCTTGTGGCTGTGCTGCATCGGCTGAAATGGGCTCAGAATGTGATTGTGAAATGCAAGGTTCGTGCCTTTGTGATGCTACATGTCGCTGTAATGCACAAATATGCAAAGAACACTCTGGTTCAATGGCATAACGGACAAGAAATTTTATTTAAAATTTGTAATGTGTGCTGGGAGTAACCCTCCTTTTGTTTTCACGACATTTCGCTTTGCAGCCTACCTGAACCAGGCACAGGATCCTACGGTTCTGTTTGGCTTTGCTCCATGTGGGTCGGCTTTTTTCATTCCTACACTGGCAATCTCAGGTGTTACCATCATTGTGCTCCAGTTTGGATTTATTTCTGTTCCGTTTCCAATCATCTCTGATTATCTATCTCCAGATCACATTTCCTGTATGGAGGGAGGAGTTTCCTCTGCCGTAGCAGCATATCGTGCTCCAGCTCACAAAATGGATTATTCTTAATTTAATTTGAATTTTCCTTTTTTGGTTTTTCACCAATTAAAAACAGGGTTCCAAATTCACGTTTCCACTTCTTTCTGCTTTTCAAATCTTTAACATTTTTGGTCTTGGTTTCAAACCCAACATTTTTGAAAAGATCCTTCCACTCTTTTTTGGAATGTAAATGCATTTTTAATTTCATCCTTTCTAACCACCTTATGGTTGCTTTGTTATCAGTGTAAAAATCCATACCACAAAAAAATTTTCCTCCAGGTTTAAGTAACTTAAAAATTTTCTTCAGAGCAACTTCAATGGACTCTGCATAATAAAGAGATTCCATTGAAAAAATATAATCGAATTTTCCTCGATAATTTAAAGATTCTATATTTGCATGAAGATATGTTTCTTTTGAATTGTTTTTATTTTTTTGAGCTTGGTTTATCATTTTTTTACTTTTATCTATCCCCACAGCTTTTTTACAATATGGATTTTTTGCAATTTTTCTTATGACCCAGCCATTCCCACAACCGACATCAAGAAAAGTAAATGGGCTTTCAAAAGAAATTTTATCTAAAAACTTGGTAACATTTTTTCCATGTTCTTTCTCCATAAGTTCAGCTCTACCATTTATGGCCCACTCGTCAAAAGTTTTTCTAACTAAATCCATAGGATTAACTTGTATATTTTTCAATTATAACCTTGGGTTTTCGATGAACGAGTCCTACGTCTTCCTTATATTCAAATTTTTTGAGGGTGAAATGAAAGCAAATGCCAGACGAATCGTGTAGAGGATGTGGAGGTGCATTGATTGATTTCTCACAATGTACTGAATGTAAGCAGATTATTAGTTTTATTTGTAAATCCTGTCATAGAAAAACTTTGGAAAAGTATCATAGTCAATGTATAGAGTTTAGTGAATGTGAGAATCAAAAATTATCACTCATTGATAATTTTTCCAATTTTGTAGTTGCGTAAAAATCTCAAATGTAACAATTTCTGTTCATCAATGCTGCCTAAATTTTAAGTATGATTAGGTTCTCAGATGAGTTTTATGAGGAAAAGGGCAGTAGTATGTGCATTTGTAGTTTTGCTTTTAATGCCTGTATATGCCAATGCCCAAACCTCAGACCGGATAACTATACTGGATAATTTTGGGGAATATGATAGGGGTGAATATATTTTCGTTTATGGAAAGGTGGCCAATCCTGACTCTAATTCTTTTTTGATAATGCAAATAGTTAACCCCCTTGGGGATTTGTGTCAGATTCAACAATTAATTCCTTTGTCTGATGGTGCTTTCATTACAGAGGTTATTCCATTAGATGGAAGGATTTGCGGCATACCTGGAGAATATGAAATTAAATTGTTTTATGGTAATTATTCAAAATCTTCAATTTTCCAAGTAACTTCTAATTACTATTCAAAACCTTCTCCATCCGAATTATTGGATAATGCTGAAAACCTTGTATTAAACCAAATTGATTTTGTGGATTCTGAATTTGGAATAGGTACTACTTTTTTTAATCGATTAAACCTTGCAGTGTCAAATAACGACCTTGAAGAATTAAAAGATGTGTATGTTGATTTAGGAAATGAGTTTTATTCTGAAAACTTTATTTTTGAAATCGATCCTGCTTTACGACCTGCCATTACCTCATCGTTGAATTCGGTATCTACAATGTTAGAGAATGATGAAATTTCCTTTGATGTTGCAAAGTCAATTGACAGCGAAATTTTTTCTGCAGTGTTTTATTATGAAATTGGGGACAAAAAAACTGGACTTGGTATTTTATCTGATGCATTTGTGGAAGTTGGAAATGTAAATCCTCAAAAAACCCTCGTGAAAGTTTTAACATTTGATGAAATTGAAGAACTACTTCTAAACTTGATGAAAAAAGCAAACACAATCTTAACAAGACCAGTTAAAGAAGAAATTGGATTTATCTTTGCTCGAGGCACTGGACCTCTCTATACTTCTGAACTTTCTGACTTAGTTGATCTTTTGTCAAAAGCAAGATACCTCGATGTGGTATCTAGAAAACAAAGTGATTTGGATAAAATAATTATTCAAGATTGGAATAATACTAAAACCACATTTGAAACAAAATTTTCAATAGAGGAGGTTCTGGAAAACAAGGAAAAAACCCTCAAACTTCATCGAGGGGCACTAATACTAAATAATCTTGATAATGTTGACCGGTTTATTTCTTCGAATTTTACTGAAAATTCAGATCTGGCTAAACTACTAGAACCAGATTGGAATTCGCTAAAATCAAAACTGGAAAGGGCTTCATCTGTTGATGATATTATCGAATCAGAATCTGAAATTACAAAGATGAAACAAACTATTGATATTTCATCTCGAATAAGTAAATCGATAGAAATTTCTAAAGAAATTGGAATCAATGATGACCTTGCCAAAGATTGGGAACAATTACTTGACAAAGTAGAAGCTGCATCTAGCATTGATGAAATATTTCAAATTGTTTTAGAATTTGAGAAAACAATGAATGACTTACGAGAAAAAAGAAATCCTATATCCATTTTAAAATTTGATTACCAGGCAATGAAAGAACAAGCTGAGCTACAAGCTGACTACAACAACTTGTTCTTAATTGAAAATGCATTGAAAATTTTAGATACTGCTGAACAAATGCAATCAGGAAATCCGTCCATTACTCGAATCGATAGAATAGAAGTTTTGTTGGTATGGGTAAGTGAAATGGCCCCAAAAATAAAATCAGACCTTGACAAACAAGATGAAGAGGCAATAAAAATTCGAGCCGCAAATGTTTTACAACGAGCAAAATCTCTAGAGAATCTTGTTGAATTAAGTATGACTAAAAACAGATTCCTACCTGGATTTATAGAGTTCTCTGAATCATTTAATGAAAAAATTGATGATGCTAGAGACCTTGTGATTGCAAATGATATCGATGCAGCAGACCATATGGTAAGGGACTTATTTACGGAATGGCGTCAGGTCTCGTTTGCATATGAGAATGATCCTTATGGATCTCCCGAAGGGTATGATCTTGATGAATTAAAACGAATTGAGTTTAGAGAAAAACTAGACGCTTTTTCCACCTCTGTTTCTAATTTCAATCATGCAGGATTTGCTCAATATTCTGAAGAATTTAATAAAATGATTTCTGATGCTTATGATCTAATTGAGATTGGTAATTTTGTTGATGTCGAGGCAAAACTTTTGGAGATTGCTCAATTTTTAACGGAACATTTAGTTACTGAAAATCCAAGAATAATTTACAATATTTCGTATGATTTAGAAAAAGACATTTGGATTTTACGCGGGGCTGTAGAAAAATCCAGATTTGATGATAGAGAAAATCTCTATGTTACTATATTCAATATGGATGGGAGCAAGCACAGCAATTTGAAATTTACAGATACTAGACATGGGGACTTTCATACACAATGGTTTGCCCCCGTAGAACCTGGATTATATTTTGTAACTTTGCAATACCAAAATGTAAAAGCAACTCAAATTATTAACATAGAGGAAGAATTTGATTACGAATATTCTGAAACCGATTATGATATCGTAGAGCTTGCAAGAGAGTTTGAAGAATTACAAACTTTTGTTGAGAAATTTGGTGGAGAGGAATATTCTAAAGAACCAAGGTTTTCTGAAGTTATCGCAGATATTAAACTTGGATTAGCCAACAGAGATGAAGAAAATGTTGATGAAAAACTAGAAGAATTAAAAAGATTAATTGAGCGATATCTCCCAATAAGGTCTCGCTCTGCAATTATTGAAGCTCAATATGATGGTAATCTTGTTTTGTCTGGTGCGGTTCAAAAATCATTAGCCTTTAGAGAGGATCTATTCGTTGATATTTTTGATCAACAAGGGGGCTTAGTCCAATCAATCGCATTAAAAGATGACTCTTCAGGAAGATTCAATGAACTAGTTCAAATCCCATTTGAACCAGGAGTTTATGTTGCACAACTAGAGTATCATAATGTAATTGTAAATGATTTCTTTGCAGTAAGATAACGTTATTTTCCCAATCCTTTCACCAATCCAAAAAGCTGTCTTACTGCTAATTTTGGATGATGAGTTGCAAGCCTTAACATACTAGACAAACCAAAATCTGCTTTTATAAAATCCAAAAATTC
>JAWWBZ010000058.1:0-6266 GCA_033720715.1 Nitrosopumilaceae archaeon
AAAGTTGAAGTAATAATGCAGGAAGAAAAATTACAAGATGTTGTTGAGGAGATTGCCAGAACGCTGTTTACAAATTTTGCAATTGTACTTTATGTAAGTGATGTTGGTGTTTTAAGACCTGAAAAATTTGTTTAACAACAATTAGTATCACTACACAAAACTGGAATTTTTTTACTTGCTTTGTTAATACTTGAAATTAGATCTGATAACTGCTCACTTGATATACTGTACATTGCTTTTTTTCCTTGATCTCTTGATTTAACAATGCCGCAACTTTTCAAAGTCTTGAGATGGTGAGAAACAAGCGGTTGGTCTTTGTTTAACTTTTCAACAAAATCATTTACGCAAAGCTCCTTATTTTTTTGCAACATTTCTAAAATTTCAAATCTTGTCTCATCACAAATACACTTGAGCAAATTTACTCCATTCATATCAATTTAAATTTATATAAACTAATATTTATTTGATTTCATGGGTAAAAAGAAAATCCTTTTTGTATGCGTAGAAAACGCAGGAAGGAGTCAAATGGCTGAAGGATTCCTTAGGAAATTTGGGTCAGGTTATGATGTAATAAGTGCAGGAACAAGTCCCAGTTCACACCTAAACCCAACTGTAGTCCAAGCCATGCGAGAAATAGGTATTGACATTTCCCAACAAAAACCTGCTTTGCTGACTTCAAACATGATCGAAGATTCTTTGGCAGTTAATATGGGTTGTATCGATAAAGAATCATGTCCTGCTTTATTTGTAAAAGACATCCTTGATTGGAATATTCCTGATCCAAAAAACCAACCAATCGAGGAGGTTCGAAAAATTCGTGACAAAATAAAATATCAAGTTTTGGAACTTTTGAAAACCCTTGAAAAACAATCATGACTTATTCCAATCTTCAAATTTTCATTGTAGAGCTTGTTGGGACATTTATTCTAGTAGTTTTTGCAACAGGTTCTATCGTATATGATGTTCAACTAGGTGGACCCTATGGTATTTGGTTTGCAGCAGTAGCTCCATTCATCGCATTAATAATTGGGGTGTATTCTTTTGGAAAAATCTCACTTGCTCATTTTAATCCGGCAGTAACAATCGGATATTACATTACAGGTCATATTTCTAAAATCCAAATCATTTGGTATCTTGCAGCAGAGTTGATTGGAGCAATTTTAGGATCCTTGTTTGTAATGATCTTTATTGGAACAGAAGCAAATCTAGGAGCTAATGCTCCAAATAACGATTTTTCTTTATTCCTTGTTTTTCCAATCGAGGTCTTAGCTTCGGGGTTACTTATGGCTGTAATTTTTACAGTAGTATACACTAAAGGACTAAAAGGATTCAGTGGGATTGCAATTGGTGGGATAGTTGGATTGGATATTTTCTTTTTAGCCTTTATCTCTGGAGCCTCTATGAATCCTGCAAGAGCATTTGCTCCGGCTTTACTCTCAGGAGTTATGGAAAACCTGTGGCTTTATTGGAGTGCTCCTTTTGTTGGAACAATGATTGTTGCCTTTTTGTTTAGAAAAAAATTTGAAAAGCAAAGAGAGAAAGAATTATGATATTGTAAAGAAAAGTGGTCTATAAATTATCATTTTTAGGGTAGAGTTGGATTTTTTCGGAGTTTTTCTTTATTTTTTCATTTACGAATAATAATGACAAATTTTTAGATTCAGCATTGTCACGCTCAAAAAGACTATTTGATGAGGCAAAAAAGGTAATCCCTTCTGGCGTAAATAGCCCTGTAAGGTATTTTGAACCATATCCCTTTTTTGTCAAAAAATCTAATGGAAGTAAAATCTGGGATGCTGATAATCGTGAGATTATTGATTTTTGTAATGGCTATGGTGCCTTGTTACTTGGTCATAGAAGAAAAGAGATTCTTTCTGCAGTGTCTTCTCAGCTAAAAAATGGAACTTTGTTTTGTGCACCCACAGAACAAGAGATTACATTATCAAAATTAATTGTGAAAACCTACCCCTCAATTGACAAGGTGCGATTGGTAAACACTGGTGGGGAGGCAACAATGACAGCAATTAGACTTGCACGAGGTTATACAAAAAAAAATAAAATAATTAAATTTGAAGGCTGTTACCATGGTGCGCATGATTCGGTATTGGTAAAAGCCGGTTCAGGCTCTGCTCATAATGGAATTTCTGTATCAGAAGGTGGATTAAAAGAAGTCTCCAAAAACACTTTGGTTGCACAATACAATAATTTTTCCGACCTTGAAGAAATAATAACAAAAAATAATGATATTGCAGGAGTTATAGTAGAACCAATTATTGCCAATATGGGATTAATTCTTCCCGAGAAAAATTTTCTACAAAAGGTTCGAAAGATTACAAGACAGGAAAAAATTCCATTGATTTTTGACGAAGTTGTTACTGGCTTTAGAGTTGCACCTGGTGGAGCACAACAGCATTTTGGAATCAAGCCTGATATTACAACTATGGCAAAAGCTCTCAGCAATGGTTTTGCGATTGCCGCGGTTGGTGGGGACAAAAAGATAATGGACCTACTTGCGCCATCTGGTAAAGTATATCAAGCAAGCACTTTTGCCGGGAATCCCGTAGCAGTAAGTGCCGCAATTGCATCAATTCAAACTATGGACAAATTAAAAAACAAACTGTACTCAAAATTAGAATTATACTGTGCAAGATTCTCAAAGGCATTAGATGACTTGGCAAATGATTTTAAAATTCCCCACCAGATCAATTTTGCATCATCCATGATGCAATTTTTCTTTACTGACAAACCAGTAGTTGATTATACCAGCTCTATGAACTCAGATGCAAAAAAATTCAAAAAACTGTTTTCAGTGCTACTGAAAAATAAAATCTTCATTGCGCCATCTCAGTTTGAGGTCGTTTTCTTCTCAGATGCACATACCCAAACAGATTTGAATAAAGCTCTTGATGCCTACCGTGAAGGACTCAAAGCGGTGAAAAATTGAAGTATCTCATAGGGACTAGAGGAAGTCAACTATCCCTTGCACAGACAAATTGGGTTATTGAAGAGCTAAAAAAATCAAATCCCGACTGTGAATATGAAATAATACCAATTACTACAAAAGGAGATACTGATGCAAGACCTCTGTTTACTATAGATCAGAAGGGTATTTTTGAAAAAGAAGTAGATAGAGCAGTAGCTGAAAATAGAGTTCACTTTGCTGTCCATAGTCTAAAGGATGTTCCTTCTGAAATATCGGATGATTTAGTTATTGCCTGTATTCCAAAACGAGAAACAGTTAATGATGTTTTGATAACTAAACAAGGATTTGATTTGGAATCTTTACCTGAAAACTCTATTGTTGGAACAAGCAGCCTTCGAAGAGCTGTTCAAGTAACAAGGCAAAGACCTGATGTTAAAGTCAAACCAATTCGTGGCAATATAGAAACAAGAATCAGAAAAATTGATGATACAAACTATGATGCAATTGTTTTGGCGGCGGCTGGAATAGGTCGTTTGGGCCTAGATGTCAAACATGCAAGATTAAGCACTGATAAATTTTCTCCTTCTCCAGGCCAAGGCGCACTTGCTATTGTTGCAAGAAAAAATGATAATCCTACTATAGAAATGTTAAAAAAAATTGAAGATAGGGATTCACGTTTAGAAATTGAAGCTGAAAGGGCACTATCTGAAGTTGTGGAGTCTGGTTGTAGATTCCCAGTGGGAGCTTATGCTAAAGTAAACGGCAGTGAAATGAAACTCAAGGTGTATGCATTTTCAGTGGATGGAAAAGAATCAATTATTGTTGAAAAAACTGGACCTAAAGAAAATCCCGTTGAGTTAGGAACTCTTGTTGCAAAAGAATTACAAGAAAAAGGTGTTCAAAACCTTGCATTAAATTGGAGAGAAAAAGTAGAGGAGTGGAATAAAAAATGAAAGGCAAAGTCTACCTTGTAGGAGCAGGTCCAGGGGATAGTAAACTAATAACATTACGTGCTGTGGAATTGCTTCAAAAAGCAGATGTTGTACTTTATGACAGACTAGTTAGCAAAAAAATTATTTCAATGATTCCAAAAAAGGCTGAGAAAATTTATGTTGGCCGTGCCGTTGGTGATGATACCACTCATCAAAATACTACAAACGATTTGATGGTCCAATATGCAAAGTCTAAAAAAAATATTGTAAGATTGAAAGGAGGGGATCCAATAATTTTTGGAAGAGGTGGTGAAGAAGCTGAATTCCTCAAGTCCCACAAAGTAAAATATGAAATTGTTCCAGGAATCACCTCTGGAATTGGCTCTGCAACTTACGCAGGTATCCCACTAACACATAGAAAACATGCATCATCGGTCGTATTTGTTACCGGCCACGAGGATCCTGAGAAGAAAAAAGAGGCAGTAAAATGGAAAAAACTTGCGAATTCTGTTGATACAATTGTTATCATGATGGGGTTATCTAGAATCGATGTAATCTGTAAACAGCTTGTTGAAGGCGGGATGGACAAAAAAACCCCTGTGGCTGTAATTCAGAATGGTACCACTCCAAAACAAAAAATGATTGTAGGTACTGTTTCAAACATTGCTAATCTGGTAAAAAAGCATAAAATCACACCTCCTACCAATATTATAATAGGTCAGGTAGTTGATCTATCAAAAACAATAGGTTGGAAATAAGATGATTGAAGGAAAAACAATTGCAATCACACGTTCTGAGGATGATGCTTCTGAGTTTATCGAGTTAGCCGCAAAACATCATGCAAAATCCATTCCACTTCCTACTATAGAACTAGTAAGCAAAGGAGAAAAGATTGTGGATGAATTTTTAACAGCAATAAAGAATTATGATCCAGACTATTCCGTTTTTATGAGCTCCAAAGCAGTAAAGTTACTTTTTGATACTGCAAGGAATGTAAACAAATTCCGTGAACTTCAACTTGCAGTTGCAAATACTATGGTAATGTCAGTGGGCCCAAAGACATCAATGGCTTTAGAGAAAGAAGGCATCAAAGTCAATTACCAACCATCAACTTTTTCATCTGTGGGTGTAGGGGAAGAATTTACAAAAATTCATGCAGTAGGAAAAAAAGTAATTGTACCTAGAAGCGGGGCCTCTACACCATTTCTAAACGAATTACTAAACAAAATAGGAATTGATGTTATGGAAATTCATCTATATGATGTATGCGCATTTAAAGATACGACTCAATGGAACGAGTTTCGCAAATTATTCTCTCAAAATAAAGTTGATGGAATTGTTTTTACAAGTGCCTCATCTGTTCGAGGATTCTTTGAAATAATGACCAAAGATTCCGATGAATCTAATGTCATTGAAAAATTGTCCTCTCTTCAAGTGGTGGCAATTGGTCCTTTTACGGCCGATGAGTTAAAAAAATTCAATGTTGTAAATACCATTTCTCAGGTCCACACTGTTTTGGGCTCTTTTGATACAATGAAAATAGCCCTTTCGAATTAACTCATTGTTTAATTAATGTCGCCTTCTATATCGCCTACAATTTCTTCAAGTAAATCCTCTACCGTGATGACTCCCTCTAATTTCCCATCCTCGTTTAATACTATGGCCATATGGCTAACATTTCTCTTAAGGTCTACTAGTAAATCACTAATTTTTTGACTCGATGCAATCACGAGGGGTTTTCTTGACAACTGTTGAATTTTGGTTGTCTTGAATTCTTTTTCAGGCAACCTAGCAATATCCCATATGTGTAATATCCCCACAATATTTTCAGTATTCTCTGAGTAAATGGGGATTCTTGAGAATCTTTTTTTCTCAATAATTGGAAAAACTTCTTCCAGGGTTGAATTCCCGTTCAAAGAAAAAATATCTTGTTTTGGAGTCATAACATCAGTTATTGGTTTGTCATCAAATTCCAATGCTCTTTTGACTAGTTTATGCTCCTCTTTTTCTATTGCTTTTTCGGATAATCCCAAGTCTACAACCTCTTTGATGTCTTCTTCAGTGATTGGTTTAGGGTATGAATATCCTCCAAACAATTTCAAAAATCCTTTGGTCAATTTTTCTAAAAATATTACAATTGGGTACATCAAATATGTAAAACCTAATAGAAATCTGCTAAATCTTAATGCAACTTTTTCTGATTGAATATTGGAATAAGTTTTTGGAAAAATCTCTCCAAAAACCAAAATAACAAATGTCATTATCCCAATAGCGACACCGACTCCCTGATTCCCTAAAAGCTTGATTGCCACATCGGCAGCTAAAACAGAAGATGAAACATTAACCAATGTGTTTCCTAAATTTACACTTGATGTCATCCTACTTGGATTTGATTTTAATTTGTAAAGTGA
>JAWWBZ010000059.1:0-5878 GCA_033720715.1 Nitrosopumilaceae archaeon
ACATCCAGGCGCTCCAGAGCCAATGGCAACGTCAATTGTATGGGACATTGGAGCTCTTGGAATTGCAGAACTAACTGGAACCTCGGGTTCGGGTTCAGGTTCGGGTTCAGGTTCGGGTTGGGGTTCTGGTTCTACCATCGTTTCTCCTACATCTCCAACAATTACTTCACCAATCATCCAAGGATGAACAATACAAAAGTAAGAATAAGTCCCTTCTTCAGAAAAAGTAAATTCAAAATTCTCCCCTGACATTATCATTCCAGAGTCAAACAGCCCGTCTGCCCCATCAGAGGGATTTCCAGAGGTTACAGTATGAGCAGCAGCATCATCATTGCTCCAAGAGATTGTTTCTCCAATTGCAATTCCAATGGAGAAAGGTATGTAACATTCATTGGTTTCTTCACATCCTGGGACTCCAGAACCTTCAGGGATTGAAACTGAATTAATAACTGCAGGTATGGGTTCATCAACCACATCACCACAAACTCCCTCGTGTAATACTTCAACATCAGCAACAAAGGCCTTACAGAGATTTCCATAAGTTACCCTATCAACACCACAAACAGGATTCCATTCCTTTGTACATATTGTTGGCTTTTCAACAGTTGGAAACGCCGGAGCATCTTTAAGATAACCTGAATCCATTGCAATGGAACCTAAGATTCCTGCAATAAGCAATCCAATGGCAATCATGATTCCATAAGTAAGATTCATTTTTTATCCACCGGTTAATTTTGCAAATTTTTCATTTTTGCTTAATTTTTCCATAAATTGAATATTGGATAAAGCAACAATCGCTGACTCTACAACTGGTTTATCTGGATCATTTAGTGCCTGTTCTAGAGCTTCTTTTGCATCATTGGAACCAATAACACCAAGTGCAATGGCAGCCTCGTGTCTTACAAACATACTTGAATCGTTCAGGGTTGCGTCAACCAAAGGTGCAACTCCACTTGACAGACCCATTTGGCCAAGAGAAAAAGCAGCTTCATGCCTTACAAGTTCGTTGTCATCATGTTTTAGAACTTTGGCAATATGAGGAATTTTGTCTTCTCCCCCAAAATCAACCAAAATACAAGTGGCTCGTGTCCTTACTACATAGTCTGGATGATCTAATAATTTTACAAAATAATCGGTGTCCTTTTGCTCATATTTTTCTTCCATCTTTGCAAAAAGTTCAAGTCTGTCATCCGTAACTACTTGCATTTGGCTTGTGTGGTTTTAGAGTCATATATTAGGTTAATCTGGGTTTGATTCGTGTTTTGGTATTTATCTATAAAATTTGTCCAGAATTTCCTCATCTTTTTTTGATCGTCCCTTAATTAGAAAAAACAACGAGGGTTGGAAAACTGAAACGAATTCTAGGGGCAACTAAACCTAAACATCGTTTTCCACCTGCCGCAGGTATGGGAAATGGCAGTTCCTCGTCAATAATATAATGTGAATATAATACTTAAGATTGATCCTTTTGTTTCGAACAAAAAATAAGATAAACTTTCGGTAATTTGGAAATGTCTTAAATTCAATGAACGTGTATTATACTTGAGGTCAAGGCCTTTGTTAGTTGAAAATTGTAAGTGTGTTTACGTCCTATCGTACAAATAAAGAGGCTTTGAATCTCAAATCAAAAATGGTGGAAATATGACTATGGTAATATGTAGAAAGTGTGGAAAAGAGATTCAGGAAGAGATTTCTCATGAATATATCTTGGATCATAGAAGAGGAAAAGTTGAAAGTGATAAAATTTGTACAGAATGTAACTAGAAAAAATTTTAATTATATTTCTCAATAAAACTAGAAAATTTAGATATGTATTTAATGGAAAAAATATGATTCTTTACAATGAGTGCAGTAATCGGTCAAAAAGCTCCCAATTTGGGAATTTCTGAATGGGTTCAAGGAGCACCAACAAATTTAGACCAAGAAAAAGACAAGATAGTGATAGTAGAGGTCTTTCAAGTAAATTGTCCAGGATGTTTCATGTATGCAATACCAGAAGCCATAAACCTTTACAACAAATACAAAGATGACGGTGTAAGATTTTTAGGGATAGCCACTGCTTTTGAAGACTTTGATAAAAATACACTAGACAATTTGAAAATGCTTGCCCAAACTGGAGAAGTGATAGGTGAAACAAAAGATGCACTTTCCATGTACGGTCAACTAAAGGAAGGTAACAAGCTTTCATTTAAAATTCCATTTCCTTTGGCAATGGACAAACTTACCAAAGTAAACGGAGATGTAAGTCAAGATCAAATTATGAAATTTATCTATGCCCAACTTCCTGATTTTGATTCGCAACCAGAAGACTATCGGAATTCAATTATCCAAAGAGTAAAAGACCACTTAATGTCAAAAGAATACTCTGCAGAAACATTTGAAAAATATGCACTTCAAGGAACTCCTTCAACAATTGTAGTAGATAGAAAAGGAATTCTAAGAGATGTGTCTTTTGGCCAAACAGGCCATCTAGATTCAATGATACAAAAGCTCATCGATGAAGGATAATCTCAAAGCAAAAGATCAATTTTTTTAACCTGCTTTGTTTTTTCTTAAATTTTTAAATCAAAACCAATGAATCTAGAGAACATTCAATTAGAAAAAAGACTCCTTGAACAAGAGATCAAAGAGCTAAAGCAGCAGTTATACGCATGTGAGGAATAAGGATTCCTCAATTTTTCTATTTATGTTTATCAATATTCAAATTCATGCTTGTTATAATGATAAACTAAACGAGATAAACAACTGCGAAGGACAAGGCTACAACTATAACAAAACCTGCAATTATTGCAAACTTGTCATTGTCCATATTAGCAAATCCTTGATTTAAAATAAAAACAATTCAAATGATATGCTTATTCTAGAGACCCCACAAATAAGACATTAGAGAATAATAGACAATCACACTAACTGCTATCACAATTACTCCAATGAGAGATTTTTTCATTTTCTTATCTTATTGTAGATAAGGGCTGGAATTCCAACATACATTCCAAAATTCAACACAATTACACCTAACCCATAACCAAAAACCTCAGATTCAGACTTCAAATCTGCAAAACTAAGGAGTGAAAGACTAGTCAACAGTGGAGTTATTGTCAATTTTATAACCTCTTTGAATAAGGGATTTTCTCTTTCATAGTCAGCAATGTATGGTGAAAATGAATAATAAAATTCGTTGAAGTGTTTCATAAATTCTCGTCCCGATTCGGTTTTGAGTAATTTGTTATCACGTAATTCGCGTAGTTGTTGAACTTGGGAGGAGAGTTCCGAATCAAATGTTGCAGTCGCGATTAAACATCCACCTCCCTCCTCTTGCAGAGAAGGTTCAACAGAAGAACCATTTGTTTCAGGTGTGACATTTTCATCAATTCCTACGAGATAGTTTGTTCCAAAAACATTAACTTTGTTTTCTCCTGCACCGGTGAAATTTAAAGTGATAAAGGTAATTCTTTCATCGGTGTTTACCTGAGGTTGAAAATCTTGATTATTTAGAAGGAATGTAAAATTTCCGCTAAGTAAGGTTGAAGGAATAATTAGTTCGCCGAGATTGTTTTCCAGGCTACTTACAATATGAAAGGTAAGTTGTTTTTGATTCTTGTCAAACTCTACATTCCTTACATCAAAATTAGCAGTTGTAATGATCTCAAAAACATGACCATCAGTTTCAATATCAAATCTTTTGACCAACCCAGTGGCATCTGAAAGTTGTCCAAAAGCTGGAGAAAATCCTAGGACTAAAAGTACTGGAATAAGTAATTTAATTTTCAATTTATGCAGCTGATGCACCAAGTCGATTTCTTATTTCTTTATCTTGGGCAATTCTTGGATGTTGAGGGTCAGCCAAGATTGTTTCAAACCAATAGTGTTTTCCATCTTTGTATACAAAATAGGAACCCAAAAGTTTCATGTTTGGATACTTTTCTAAAACTCTTCTTTCGGCAACTTTCTTCATGTTGTCATCACCCTTTATTCGAGTAACGCCAAGATGTTTGGGTCTTCTACCACCAGTTGGTCTTTGTTTTCGCATACCACCAGTTCCAACTCTCATTCTAACTACAATGATTCCTTGCTTTGCTTTGTAACCTAATCGCCTAGCCCTTTGTATTCTACTAGGCTTATCAATTCTAGTGACGGCACTTTGTTTTCGCCATCCTATTACTCGATCCCGGATATCAGGAGAATTTTCATTCCAAAGTCGTATCCAAATCTTGTCTTGTAAACTAGGCATATCGGCAATAGAAAAAACCCCTTTAATAACTGTAAAACCACCCATTTTTTGAATTCTTATTAAGATCTCTGAGAGTGGGTTTAGGCCGCACTCAAAGAGGTGCATCCGCAGAAAACTCGATGTTTAAAAATTATCCCTGATATTAAAAAAGATTTCTAGCAAATGGTTGGAGTTTTTATTACGAAAGTGAGACCTTTTTTTGTGAAATTAGGAATACTTGTTCTGGGAATTTTTATTGCCAATCTATTTGTAATCCCAGTAGTTTTTGCAGAACCAAGTGTGGAAATCCTATTAGAAAAAACAACTTATTCTTATGGTGAAAAATTGTTCTATACAATAGAAGTTAGTGAAATTACTGGAGAGCTTGCAATAATTCACATTAGAGATGAATCAGGCAAAGGAAGCAGTGCTATACCTTTCGAGATTTCCCAATTTAGAACAGATGTTCCTTCACTCTATCCATTTGAGAAAATGGTGTTTCCTGAGGGCAAATATTTTATTGACGTTCAATACTCTGGTGCAGAACATACTGTGGAGTTTGAATTAATTGATTCGGGAAATCTTGTTATTCCATTTCAAACCAAACAGATAGCATATAGTTGGCTTATCAACCAAGTATCTGCGGGAATTTTCATTGATTCAATAAATAAAGTAGTAGAAAAAAAAGACATAAGCATTCCTTTTGAAATTAACAAAGATAACATTGCAGCCATACATATTCCTGAATGGTTCAAATTTACAACTGGTTGGTGGCTTGAAGAAAAACTAAGTGATGAAACTTTTGCAAATGCTGTTCAGAACTTACTTGATAGAAGAATAATTACTGGTTAAAGTGAATAAATATTCAATCATTACTTTAATTGCAATAATTGTAATCGCGATTCCAGTTTTGTATGGATTTTGGAATATTTACTCGATCGAACAAATTCAAATAAGAACTCCTAATGATGAATTTAGTTATTTTGATATGGCAAACTATGAGAGAATAGAACTTTGTAATCCTACTCCTTTCTTTGTGACAATTAATGGGTTAAGGATAGATGTGCTCTATCGAGATGATGAAAAAGGAACCTTTTTGATGGGCTCACAAACTTTGGGGCCAGAGTCATCGAAAATTCAAGAGATTAATTTTTCCTCAGATAATTTTTCAGAATCTCAATACCTGTTCATGCATATGGATGGACAACTTGAGGGAGAAGTTCCCATTAGAATAGACCCAACCCAAATGATCCTAAAAACCACATTCGATATTAGAATAATAGGCATAATTCCCTACCAATCTACATTTACACAATCAGGATTTGATTTTACACAAATGATGAATGAAAATTCTTTGTGTAAAAATAAAGACTAGGAAGATTTGCTAGCCTTTGACATTAAACCTAGAATTATTCCGACTATCCCTGCAACTACAAATGCTGCTATAATGCCATAAACTAATTCTTTACCCATTCCTACTGGAGAAACTTTTGATTGTGGTTTGGCAACACACATGCCATCTTTTAGTACTGTTCCAGGGCCGCATTTTTGATCAAGAACACAAACACCATTCTTTAAAATCGTTCCAGCACCACATTCTATTCGGGGTTTTTCCTCTGGTTTTGGTTCTGGTTTTTCCTCTGGTGTTGGTTCTGGTTTTTCCTCTGG
>JAWWBZ010000060.1:0-5775 GCA_033720715.1 Nitrosopumilaceae archaeon
GCTAACTTATAGAAAACTTGGTGATACCTCTAGACTTGAATTAATGGCCCAAGAAATAGAAAAAAGTTTTGAGTGTTAATTATCCTCGATATTCAGAACCACAATCACCAATAGAATCAAATAAATTTTGAGATTTGTCAGATACGGATTTTATCATGGATTGATCTTCTGAATCCAAAGTTACACCAAATGCATTAAGATTGTCTGACATGTGTTCAGATATTCCAAGCCTTGCTCCAATAATTACACCTGCAACTGTAGGTTTTTCAAGAATATATGCCGTAGCCACATTGGGTATGCTACAATGATGTTTTTTGGAAATTAGGCTCAAAATTTGTAATAATTCTTGAAATAACTCCCATCCACCCCATCTAATTATCATTGTATAGTATTTTTGAAGGCTGGCCGTATCAAGGGAGCTCTTAAACGGTTCATCGATCCCAAGATATTTTTCAGATAAAAATCCTCCAAGGAGTGTCCCATATGATAAAATGAAAATATTGTTTTTTTTACAAAATGGAATCATTAATTTTTCTGGTCTTGTATCTAAAATTGAATATTGAACCTGATTCGAGACAATCTTTATTCCTTGGTCTTTAATTATCTCAAGTCTTTGAGTATCGAAGTTTGTCAATCCAATATGTTTTATCTTTCTTTTTTCCTTTAAAGATGACAAGTGGTTAAGTGCTTCGATATAGTTAGGATCATTATAATCCCACCAATGAAATTGAATTAAATCAAGACAGTTAGTTTTCATTTTTTCTAAAGATTTGTCAACATAATATTCAACAATTGATTTTGTCATTGGTCCTGGATTTGGAACAAATTTTGTTAAGGCTTGAGAATTGTTCAATTCTTCTTTTCCCTTTAGCGACTCAAGTTTACTACGAAATTTCCCAATAAAATTTTCAGCAGGACCATAAATGTCAGCTAAATCCCAAGTTGTAAGTCCAAAATCATGATATTGAATCATTTCATTTACCGCCTTTTGAGGGTCAATATATCCATGAGTTCCTGAAACTTGCCACATTCCATTCAAAATTCTGCATACATTCAATCCTTCAGCTATGCCAAATCTTTGATTCATGAAAATAGTGAAGGGTTGAAGTTAAAAATGGTTTTTAAAAAATTAAAAAAACTATGTTGGGCAATGAACATTACAAAACAAAACCATTCCTGATGGAAGACTCTTTGCTGTAATCGAATGTCCTTCTTGTAGTCCCTTCCCGCATACATAACACGCTACCAAACTTGTTGATGAAAGTATGTACGGCTTTGACGAAGAGTCATGTAAATGAACAGTTCTTTGTTTTACCTCCTGCATGGCCATACAATGTATAAACAAAGATCAGTAATAAAGGTACCGTACAATACCGTATTATACCCATTTTTGGTAAATTTAAGGGTTTAAATAATAAACAAGCAAATTTGCGTTTATGGGTGAATACCTTTGGAAATACTCAACCGCAGATAATACCCCTAGATTTAACTGAAAACCAATTTCAAATTTACAATAAGATTTCTCGAAATTATTCACACTCGTTTCTCTTTGAGTCACTCACAGGTCCTGAAATCCTTGCTGAAACTTCAGTTATGGGGTTTGATCCTAAAATAATAGTAAAAGGTTACTCAAACAAAGTAGAAGTTTTTCAAAAAGGAAAGGACAAGCAAACTATAGAAACCCAAAATCCATTCGCAGAATTAAAAAAATTACTAAAAAAATCACCTAACCAAGAATATCGGTATTTAGGTGGAGCGGTTGGAGTTGTGAACTATGATGCAATAAGACTGGTTGAAAACATTCCTGATAGCCATAATGCACCAGAACCTTTAATGGAATTTGGAATTTATGATGATGGGGTTTTGTACGACAATTTACATAAAAAATTGTTTTATTTTTATTATGATGAAAATAGATTTGGTAAGTTTAAAATTTCTGAGGATAATTTTGGAGAGTTTAATGCAAGTGATGTTACACCAAATATGAACCAAGAAAATTTTTCAAAGATAGTAAACAAAGCAAAAGAGTACATCTATGATGGAGATATTTTCCAAGTTGTTTTATCCAGAAAATTTGCATTTGATGTTGATGGAGACAATTTAACCTTATACAAAACACTAAGAAATCTAAATCCTTCCCCGTATATGTATCACCTAAAGCAAAATGAAAAAACCATAATTGGTGCATCACCTGAGATGTTAGTAAGAATAACAGATGACAAGGTTGAGACATTTCCTATTGCCGGTACAAGAAAAATTACCACAGATGAACAGAAGAACAAACAGCTTGCTGAAGAACTTCTTAATGATGAAAAAGAGATTGCTGAACACACTATGTTAGTGGATTTGGGACGAAATGATATTGGAAAGGTTTGCAAATATGGAACCGTTCATCCTGAATCGTTGATGAAAATAAAGAGGTTTAGCCATGTACAACACATTGTGACACATGTAATGGGTAATCTTTCTCCAGAAAAAGACATGTTTGATGCTTTTCAGGCAGTATTTCCTGCAGGAACGGTATCTGGTGCCCCAAAAGTTCGTGCAATGGAGATAATAGATGAACTCGAGATGGAATCTAGAGGCCCATATGCTGGGGCTGTAGGGTATTTTTCATATAATGGTTGTTGTGATTTTGCAATCGCAATAAGAAGTATCTTCATTGATGGTAAAAAGGGGTTTGTCCAATCCGGTGCAGGGATTGTTTCAGACTCGATAGATGAAAATGAATTCAAAGAAACTGAGCATAAAGCAGGAGCTATGCTACAAGCGTTACGGGAGGCATCTGCATGAAATTTCTCATCATTGACAATTATGATTCCTTTGTGTACAATCTTGCTCAGTACCTTGGAGAGTTAGGTGTGGATTGTGATGTCATCCGAAATGATAAGATTACAATTGATGAAATTAAACAAAAAAACTACAATGGCATAATAATTTCACCAGGACCTGGAACTCCTGATGACAAAAAATACTTTGGAGTATGCAGTGACGTAATCAAAGAAATGGGTAAATCAACACCAATCTTAGGTGTTTGTCTAGGGCATCAAGGAATCATCTCAGTGTTTGGTGGAAAAGTAACCAATGCAGGATGTGTTAGACATGGCAAGACCAGTCCAGTAAAACATAAAGAATCAGATTTATTCAGAGGAGTGAAAAATCCATTCAAAGCAACAAGATACCATTCTTTGGTTGGAGATAAAACAATAATACCAGATATTCTTGAAATAACTGCTACAGCTGAGGATGATGGAGAAGTTATGGCCGTAAGGCACAAAGATTATCTTATTGAAGGAGTTCAATTCCACCCTGAATCCATAATGACTGAGGATGGAAAGAAAATTCTTGCAAACTTTATTCGGAGGGTAAAGGAAAGAAATTGATATCAAATTTAATTAGAAAATTAGAAAAAAAAACAGACCTGTCATATGACGAAGTAAATGGAGTCATGACTGAAATTCTTTCTGGAAAGACATCAGATTCTGAAAATGTGTCATTTCTTTCAAATTTAGCCGATAAAGGAGAAACAGATGATGAGTTATTGGGAATGCTTGATAAAATGAACGATTATGCCCTCAAAGTTGTGCCTAGAAATGAAGGTACCATAATAGACATGTGCGGAACAGGAGGAGACAAACTCCAGACATTTAATGTGTCAACTACTGCATCGTTTGTCGTAGCTGCAGCTGGAGGTATTGTGGCAAAACACGGAAACCGTTCAAGTACTGGGGTTTCAGGAAGTGCAGATATTTTTGAGTATTTTGGGTATGACCTAAATCAAGACCCAACAGAGATTTCGGATATTTTAGAAAAACACAATATCTGTTTTATGTTTGCACAAAAATTTCATCCCTCAATGAAACATGTAGCAACTGCAAGAAAACAAATTGCCAAAAGAACCGCATTTAATTTACTTGGACCACTTTCAAACCCGGCCGGCGTAAAGAATCAACTAGTAGGAGTTTTTTCAATAGAGTTTCTTGATAGATTGCCATCAATTATGAAAAAGAGAGGAATTGAGAACATTATGACAGTACGTTCGGATGATGGTATGGATGAATTTTCTACAAGTTCAGTAAATAGAGTGTGTGTTTTACGAGGAGATAAGGTATTGATGAATGCAATTGATCCTGAAGTAGTAGGATTGCGCAAATCCACCCTAAAAGATATTCAAATTAAATCAAGAGAAGAGGCGATAAAGTCATTTGTAAAAGTTCTAAATAATAATGCAAATCAGGCAATGATCGAAACAACTGCACTTAATGCTGCAGGAGGGTTAATTGTGGGAAACATTGTAAAAAACTTTGAAGAAGGGGTAGAGCTTGCACTAAAAACCATCAAAGATGGTAAGGCATTTACCTTACTCGAAGATTTTGTTAAAGACACTGGAGATTATTCAAAACTAAAGGAGATTGTAGATGGCTGAAAATATTTTGAGAAAACTTGTAAACAATTCTCAGATAGCAATTAATGATGGGGTGTATGAGGTTGATTGTAATCTGAATAAATCAAGTAAAGATTTTTTGCAAACAATCAAAACCTTTGGGCATGCCACTTTGCTTACAGAAATTAAATTTGCCTCACCCTCACTTGGTAAGATAAGAACCCAGAGTGATCCTGTTAGAATTGCCAACCAAATGATTTCAGGAGGCTCAAAAGCTCTCTCTATTCTTACTCAGCCTCACTTGTTTAATGGTTCACCAGAATATTTTATCAAAGTAAGGCAATCTGTAGATGTCCCTCTACTAATGAAAGACATTATGGTTGACAAAATTCAGATAGATACAGCAAAAAAGATTGGTGCAGACTTTATGTTGCTAATACAATCCCTTTTTGACCAAGGATACCTAAAGGAAATTGATGAATTTATTGACTATGCTCACAAAAATGAGCTCAATGTTTTGCTTGAAGTTCATACAAAAAAAGAGTTTGAAAATGCATTGAAAACTGAAGCAGACTTGATTGGAATTAATAACAGGAATCTAGATACCCTTGAAATTGATTTAAAAACTACAGAAAATGTTCTGGAGGGATTTGAGAAAACTATACCTATACTTTCTGAAAGCGGGATTGAAAATCCTGAAGATATTCAATACCTAAAAAAGTGTGGTGCTGATGCATTTTTGATAGGTTCAAGTATTATGAAAAGTGAAAACATTGAAGAACAGGTAAAAAAATTGGTGAATGCAATTTGAAGTATCCAAAGGATGGAAGATTTGGGGATTTTGGAGGAAAATACATCCCTGAAACACTAGTTCCAGCAGTAGAAGAGTTAGAAAAAAATTATCTGAAATTTAAAATCGATAAAAATTTCAAAAATGAATTAGATTATTATCTTAAACAATATGCTGGAAGGCCAACACCGTTATACTTTGCAAAAAATTTAACTAAAAAAATTGGTGGAGCAAAAATATATCTTAAAAGAGAAGACTTGCTACACGGGGGAGCTCACAAAATTAACAATACCCTTGGTCAGGCTTTGCTTGCCAAAAAAATGAACAAAAAACGAATTATTGCGGAAACTGGGGCAGGTCAACATGGTGTAGCTACCGCTATGGCCTGTGCAGCACTAGGAATGAAATCCGAAGTGTATATGGGGTACAAGGACACCATTAGGCAAAAGCTAAACGTGTTTAGAATGAACATGTTAGGTTCCAAGGTACATCCAGTAAAATCTGGCTCTCAAACGCTTAAAGATGCCATTAATGAGGCAATTCGGGACTGGATTACGAATGTTGAAAATACCTATTATCTTCTAGGCTCTGCTGTTGGACC
>JAWWBZ010000061.1:0-5734 GCA_033720715.1 Nitrosopumilaceae archaeon
CTGCTCTGCATTACATGTGAGCTGGAAAAAGTCGCCTGGAATTACATTCAGGGGAATAGGAGACAAAGCAACAGTGTATGAAAATAATTGAGGCAATACCAAATAAAAAATCAAAATCAAAGGAACAAAAGTTATCATCATTGGTCTCATGTTCATCTGCATCATTTCCATTGACATTTTGTTCATGTATGCAGATTTCTTGTTGAGGTGTTCCATTTTGGCTTGATCTTTTGACCGCATGGCAGCCATTCTTTCTTTTTGCCAAGCTCTAGTTTCTTTCATTATTCTCTTTAGTTTGACCTGGTCAACCATTTTTTTCCTAACTGCAGCATTGAAGAAATTCAACATTATTCCGAATCCTGCTACTGCAAATAATGATGGGATAATTCCTTTTACTATTGGGTCGTCGCTGCCTAGACCATGAGTTCCCATGAGTCCAAAAAATCCACCATCTTCTTGCAGAAAAATTGAATCTAAGAATAGAAAGATAAAATCAAGTTCCATTTTTACAACCCTATTGATTCTATTATTTGATTAGCAGCTTCTTCAAGTTTTCCTTCATTATTTTGTATTGTCCTTAATGGTGAGCCTGATAGAACTGAACAAGCAGACATCATGGCTGATTGAATATCAAGCTCTTTTTTAATTGTAGCAATAGAAGCTTTGTCCCTGTTTCTTGTCTCATCTTTCATTCTGCGATTGTAAATTTCTTCAGTTTGTGCCGTCACTATTATGAAATGAGTTGGTTCAATAATTTTTAATATATAATATGGCAGTCCAGGATTTAGTCCTTCAGGTGTTCTAATGAAAGCATGAGTATCAATTATTAGTACATCGTCATCTATTTTACTTAATTTCTCCGCAGCTGTTTTCTGGAGATTTTTTTGATCAGATATTGAAAGTTTTCTCAATTCATCTCTATCAACAATACCCTGTTCTTTCGCTACTTCAAACATCACGGTTCCAAAATTTTTTACTTGTACACTTTTATTATTATCTTCTAGCAACTCTACTATCTTATTGATAAGAGTTGTTTTTCCAACCCCAGGGATTCCTACTACAACTACTTTTTTACTTTCGGCCAAGTAAAGCACCCAAACGTGGCATGACGACTTCTACTTGTTCTCGTACTAGTTGAGTGTAATAGTTAATCAGAATATCAACCATCAGCAAAATTCCTATTCCAGATCCAAAGACTCCTAAAACATCTGAAACTCCTGCAAGGAGTCCCAGAATCATTGACCCAATTATAGTTACAGAAGGAATGTATTTGTTCAATAGAGCCTCAACGGGTTTGTTTGATCTTCTAAATCCTGGAATCTGGACATCTGCATCAAGTAAGTTTTGAGCTGCACTTTTTGGAGAAAGACCACCTAATTCAACCCACAGTCTACCAAATACAACCACAATTCCTATCATAAATAATACATATCCCACTGCTCTTCCCGGATCCAGAGCAGCAATTTCAAGTCCTCTTGGAGGAGTGATATAATAAATAATTCCACCAATAGGTGTGGACGGGCTTGTAGGGTCAAATTGTGCAAGGATATTCATAAAGACATTATTATTTCGCGGGTTCATATTGGCCCACAACATTTGGAAAATGAAAACGGCGTTTGCAGTAAGAGCAGAGGCAAGGATCACAGGGATGTTGGAAACATACATCAATTTGATTGGATAAACTGCTGAGAATCCTCTATACTTTGTAGAAACAATTGGAATTTCAATTTTCATTCCCTGAGTGAAAACTAAGATTAACAAGACACCTGCTGTAAGGCATAATCCAAAGATGCTTGGTAATTGGTTAGACCGGAAGAATACATTTGATAGATCCCCTTCCATTATAGATTGACCGATGTAGGGCAAGATTCCTATTGTCCCCCCATCTCCGGCTGGCAAGGGACTGAACAGGCTCCAAAGAATCTGTTGAGCTACTCCTGCCATGATAAATAAACTGATACCACTTCCCAGGCCCCAACCTTTTTGGATTAATTCATCTAAGAACATGATAATAATAGACGCCGCCATTAATTGCCCAATCATTATCCCAAGAACATGTCCTTCAGTAATTCCTGGGCCATAAACTGCTGCGGCATATACAATAGACTCTGCTACGATTACAACATAAGTTACAAGTTTTGTTGCAGTTTGGAATATTCCTCTTTCCTCTGGTTTTTTGAAATCAAATTTCAAAATATCAGATCCTCTAAGTAATTGCATTAACAAACCTGCAGTTACAATCGGGCCTATTCCTAGCTCAACCAGAGTACCTTGTTGAGAGGCAAAAATTACTCTTGCGAATTGAAGAAAGTCAAATTCTGGTGCTGTTGCTCCAAATAATGGAGTTTGTCCCATTACCATATAGATTAGTAAACAAATTCCAGACCAGAGTAACTTGGTTTGAAGGGAGATTTTCTTTTTGGGTTTTGGAACTTGAGGTAAATAAGGTTCTGCCTTGAAAACAACTTTTCTAATTATAGCTGTGACGCTTCCTTCAGCCATTCTCCGTTAACACTTCTCCCCCAACAGATTTGATTTTCTCTTCAGCTCTTTTCGTAAATTGGCGAACTTTAACCGAATACGCTACGGATGGTTTTCCACCACCGAGCAATTTGTCATAACCAGCGGCTACAAGATCGAGTATTTTCTTTCCTCCTTCTTCTTTTCCGAACTTCGTAAACAAATCATCGAGCTCACGTATGCTAGCCCATTTCTTTATTATATTTGGGTGAGGTGGATGAGTAGAAGAATGACCATAATGGTCTGGGAATTCCTTAAGCATAGTAGAGTAATGATGCTTCATAAGACCAGTTATTCCAAGACCTCCTTTATGACCACTTGAGCGATGTTGACCAACTTGTCCCCATCCCATGTTTCGGCCTCCTCTAAGTTTTCTTGTCTTTCTTAGTCTTGTTGCCATTTTAGATCATTCGCCTCACGATTGAATCAAGTTCTTTGTTTGATCCAAGAACACCTTTCTGTCCGTACAAACGTTTTGTGCTTCGTTTGAATCCATGTTTGGGTGGAGCCAAAGCGAACCATGGTTTTAGAGGTTTTAGTTTTGAGAGATTTGCTTTGCCATCTGCTAATGCTGATGCAAGCTCATCAATGCTATTGAATCCTAATTCCTTTAGGTCTTCAGAATTGATTTTCCGATATCCAGATTTTCTTCCTTTTTTATCTAAAAGATCCTTTGCCAATGCAGCATCTAGTTCAATCCAAGAAACATAGTGTTTTACTTTGTTTAACATTCCCAAAGTGTTGTCCTTTGCTTGTAAAATTGTGGCTCGGTATTTTTTATCTAATCTTAGTAGTGACATAGTAGTGGTTGCCCAATGAGGGACATCTGCTTGACCTTTAATTCTTACAACTAGATATGCTCCTGCCATTTTTTCACCCTTGACTAAATGTTTGTCGCAAACATTCTAAGATTGCTTTAGAAGTAGAATTCATTGTAGGTGTAGATCCCTTTGCGGTAGTCCATGCATCTTTTAATCCAGCTAATTCTAACAATCGTTTTATTTTACCACCTGCCACTAGTCCTAATCCACGAGGTGCAGGAATAATTTCAATTGTTACGCTTCCACCTTTCCCTTTAATCTTAAATGGAACGGAATGTTTTTGGTCACATCTGCACTCCCAACTTCCGCATCCAAGCTTAATAGGACTAACGTTAAGGAAAGCTTGGTTAGTTGCTTTTTCTATTGCAATTCTCATCTGTTTTGATTTTCCTTGTCCTATTCCCAAGTATCCATTTTCATTGCCAGCTGCTACTATTGCTTTGAATCTTGTAGATTGTCCATTAGAAGTCATTTTTTGAATAATTCCAACGTCAACTACTTCGCTTTTAAGATCAGGTAGAAGTTTTTTGATGATGCCTGCCTCTTGTATTCTCAAACCAGCTTCTATAATCTCTTCAATGGATGAAATTTCACCAGATGCAACCTTTTGACCCAAAATTGTTTTTGGTATCCAAATTTCCTCTTCCTCTTTTCTTGGCCGTCTGCTAGTTTGTGCTGTTTGACTCATGGTTATTTGACCTCGTTATCTATGGTGGATTTAATTTGAGAAATATCATTTTTTACTGTAAGGTGGTTTCCATTTAACCTATCATCGGCGGGAAAGGTCTCGGAATCTGCTGGAACTTGCAATCCTGCATCAATTATTCCTTTAAGGGCGGCAGCCATACGTTGAGTATATCTTTTGGTACCGGTATACAGGATTGCGTCCTTTGCACCTTTGCCCAATGCTTTTTTTCCGGCCAAATAACCGGTCAGATAAGCTGCAGGAACATTTTTTCTTGAACCTTTCCAACCCTTTTCAAGTAAATACCTAGAATGTGCAGATGCTATTACCTTATCTCCAGTCATTTCTGGTTTCAAAATTTGGACTTGAGTGTTTTCATTTGAGATATGAACTGTAATAAAATCACGTTTACCCATTAACATGGTAGCGCGTTTTTTATAGTTGGTTTTCTCCTCTCTAAGTCTTCTCAATATTTTTGAATAGGCCATCTACAGAACACGATTTTGGACCTTCTCTTATATACGTTAAGCGTTAATCAGAAAGACTAACAATGCCTTTTGGGAGTGTAAACGGTTTTCTGCCTCATCCCAAACAACTGATTGTGGACCATCAATTACCGAAGAAGTAACTTCACTTCCTCTTTTTGCGGGCAGACAATGCATGAATATTGCATCTTTTTTTGCAAGTTTCATTAATTTGGAATTAACTTGATACTTCGGTAGAAATTTTTTTGTTCGTTTTGGATCTGTATTATGAATCGAAGAGAATGTATCGGTAACAACTACATCTGCATTTTTAATTGCTTTTTGGGGATCAGTTGTTAATTCAATTGAAGTTAGTTTTTGTCCTTCTTTTACAACCTTTGAATTTGGTTCAAACCCCTTAGGTGTTGCGATGGACATATTCATTTGCGATAGTGCGCAACCATGAATCATAGAATTGCACACATTGTTTCCATCACCAATCCAAGAAAGTTTCAAGCCTTTAAGCTGTTTCTTTTTTTCCTTTATGGTCATAAAATCTGCGAGTATTTGACAAGGATGGAATGTATCAGATAGCCCATTAATTACCGGAATGGTAGCATGTTTTGCTAAATTTTCTAACAATTCATGATCATAAACTCTGGCCATAATGCAATCTGTATATCGTGAGAGAGTTTTTGCTGTATCGTCAACTGACTCCCCCCTAGAAAGTTGCATTTCACTTGAAGATAGATTTATTGCTTTACCTCCCAATTGGAACATTCCAATCTCGAAACTAACTCGCGTTCTTGTTGATGGCTTCTGAAAAATCATTGTTAAAGTCTTATTTTTTAGTAGAGGTTTGTTTTGACCTTTTTTCAATTCTTTTTTGAGTTTAATAGAGTAATCAATCAATTTAGAAAATTCTTTGGATGATAGCTCTGCCAAAGTGAGAAGGTTGGTGGTTTTTAATTTCATTTCCTAAAGAATCCAAACATTCCCCTTTTCTTTTTAGGTTTCTCTTCCTTCTTTTGCTCTTCTATTTCAATAGAGTCATCATCAACCTCAGTTTTATCATATTTTGGTTTAAGTTCACTAGGTTCAAGCTTTCCTGTCTTTATCCAGTTCTTTATTTTTTTACTCAATTCAATAGCTTCGTCATCATTTTCGGGTGGAGGAACATCATACAAATCTGAATATTTTGCAATATCATCATCAGAAATTCCTTTGAAAGGATCATCAGATGA
>JAWWBZ010000062.1:0-5629 GCA_033720715.1 Nitrosopumilaceae archaeon
CAAGATTTTGGGCCTCTTTAGTTTGTGCTCCAATATGAGGAGTTAGAATTACGTTGTCAAGCTCTGTCAATTTATGTCCTACGGCAGGCTCTTTCTCAAAAACATCCAGAGCTGCACCACCAAGATTTCCATTTTTTAAGGCATCATATAGAGCGTCTTCATCAATAACACCCCCACGTGATGTGTTAATTATTTTCGCTGTCTTTTTCATTGTTGTGATTTTTTGCGCATCAATCAAATGATATGTAGAATCCAATAATGGAACATGAATCGAGATATAATCAGAGCTTTGTAATAGCGTATTCAAGTCCGCTTTCATCAACCCAACTTCTTTAGAAAATTCTTCATCAATTGGGATTACATCATAACCGATAATATTCATGTTTAGTGCTTTGGCAAGTCGACCTAACCTTTTTCCAATGTTTCCACATCCAATAATTCCAAGATATTTTCCTCTAAGCTCATTTCCTTTCAATTCTTTTTTTAGCCACTGACCATTACGAATTCCTCTATCACCTCGAACAGTTTGTCGCGCTAATGCCAACATTAACCCTAGGACCAATTCAGCTACTGCATTCATTGCACCTTCAACTGCATTGATTACTCGGATGTTTTTTGCCTTTGCAGCTTCTTGATCAATATTATCAAGACCAACTCCAACTCTTGCAATAATTTTACATTTATCAGCTTTTTCAATCATTTCTTTTGTAATAGTGGTTCTACTTCGAACAATTACAATATTGAAATCAGAAATTTTTTCTACAATTTGTTCGGGAGTAATTGTTGGGTCATAAGCAATTTTCAATCCATTGTCTTGTAAAACTTTGTTTAAAATTGGATCTACTTCATCACAAATTAAAACACTGTCATCAAATCCCATAAAATTGAGGACATTTTACTGAATATATTTCATTAAAAGAAAAAGAAAAGAAGGTAAAATGATCAAGAAGTTAGAATTTCTGCAACTACAGGAATTACTTCCCATAATGCGATATATCCCATATCTTGCATTTCAGAAGCTACTTCGTCAGTGTACAAACCATGAATGTTGACTGCAGGATGAGCAATGCTGTTCTTTCCCATTGGTGGTACTGCATCACTTGGGTTACCTAATGCGTATGCATATGATGCAACTGGAGCCTCAATGACACCTTTCTCAACTAGAACTGGGTTCAAGCCGAATGGGTCACCTGCTACAAAGATTGAAGCAGCGCCAGTGTAAATTGCTGCATAGTCGTGATTAACTGCGGCATATACGCCTGGTTCATCAAAGACTAGGTCAACAATCATTCCTTGTGAGCCACCGAGCAACCATGTTTCAGTTGCTGCTGATTGTACTCTATTACCTTGTGTAACTCTGTCCAAGATTTCTCCTACAATGTGGAAGAAAACTGGTTCGTTACCTTGGTTTTCAACGAAGAGTCTCACGTGTTGATCATTTTCAACGAACATGAGTTGTGATTGGTATTGCTTGTTCTCAAGTCCATTCCATGGTTGTGCAACAAAGATGTTTTTGTTTGTATCACCGTTTACAAGTAAGTTATGAGCCATGTTTGGTACATAACCAAATTGCATACCATTGACTACTGTTGCAGTGTTATGATGTTGGAACATTGCTCCGGCATCATAGTTGCCTTCAGGAGTCAAATACAATTGATTGTATTGGAGTTGGAATTCTAATGCATCAGCTGAATAGAATTTTCTGTCAAGTTGGCCGCTACCGCTGGTCTTCTCTACCATTAATTTCTTGTAACCGTTTGCAGGATCAACAATTGCAATTCCGTACATACCGGAAAGTACGTGTTGGTCCATACCAACTAGTTTAACACCAGAACAATGGTATTTGAAAATACCTGCTGATTCAGCAATGTAACAATACTGACTAGTTTCGCCAGGATTGACTGACTCAAATGCTCCTGCAGTGATTTGTGATGCGTGCATGTCGTTACCGTGACCAGTAACTTCCCAATCAGGAATAGTAAGTGTCATCTTTACAACGTCACCTTGTGTAACTCTTAATGTTGGTCCTGGAACCATTCCATTAAAGGTCATGGCGTTGTAAGTTTTTCCTCCCATTATTGGGAGCTCAACACTGTATCCTTCCAAATTGAACTCTACGACTTTTCGTCCAGAGTTTTCTAATACACCACAATCAGTTTCTGCAAATGCTTGAGGCATTACAAGCTCTAAACCGCCCATTGCACGGATTTGGTCTAAGACATTTACATCCATTTTAGATGCGTCAATAGATTGACCGGCAATCTGGGTTTGTGTGTATGTGCTTCCGAATAAGGTTGCCCCCATTACAGCTACTGCTGCAATTGTAAAGAGCATACTAGTACGCTTATTCATTAAGCACGATGCTGCCTCATGGCTATATAATAATTTTCATTACTGGACATAGTGTGAAGTTATGAAATCCCCTGAAAAAGAATGAATAATGGGGAAAACACCTGTTTAATGATTTGAAGTATAGATTAGATCAAGATTCCCTTGGAAAAGTAAAGATACCGTCAGATGCTTACTATGGAGCCTTTACGGGAAGGGCAATTCAACAATATCATGTAACCGGCAATAAAGCTCATGAAAATTTGATAAAGTCCTTTGTCATGATTAAGCGATCAGCAGCTATTGCCAATATGAAAACAAAGGCTATCGACAATAAAAGAGGAAAGGCCATTGTAACAGCATGCGACAAGATTCTATCTGGAAAACATGTAGACCAGTTCGTTGTAGACATGATTAATTCGGGAGCGGGTACGGCCTTTAACATGAATTCAAATGAAGTTATTGCAAATGTTGCACTTGAGATAATGCGTAAGAAAAGGGGGCAATACGAGTTTTTGCATCCAAATGACCATGTTAACATGTCACAATCAAGTAACGATACTTATCCTACTGCAATGCACATTGCAATTTTAATGAATTTAAAAGAAACAATTCCTGCTATTGACAAATTAATAAATTCATTAACAAAAAAATCAAAACAATTCTCAGCATTTAAAAAAATTGGAAGAACCCACCTTATGGATGCACTTCCAGTTACGTTGGGAAATGAATTTGCAGCTTATGTTACTGCAATTACAAAAGCAAAAAATGCAGTTGTGTTAGCTCAAAAAGAATTACAAAATGTTGCCCTTGGGGGAACAGCAGTTGGGACAGGTGCAAACACTCCAAAAGGCTATAGAAAAATTGTAATTGTAGAACTTGCAAAAATTTCAAAACTTCCAATAAAACCTGAAAAGGATATGCAATTTGCTTTACAAAGTAAATTTGCAGTAGCGAATCTATCATCTGCTTTGCGAAACTTGGCCCTTGAAGTAAACAAGCTTTCAAATGACATTAGATTAATGGCATCAGGTCCTATCGCAGGATTATCCGAGTTGGGAATTCCTGCAGTTCATGCTGGCTCTTCCATTATGCCAGGAAAAGTAAATCCTTCTTTAGCTGAGTGTATGAATATGATTTGTTTTAGCATTATTGGAAATGATACTGCAGTTTCCAATGCCGCTCAGGCAGGACAATTTGAGCTCAATGTGATGTTGCCTGGAATGCTAAAGTGTATGTTAGAATCAACTGACATGATAAAGAACTTCTTCCCAATATTTTCCACAAATCTAATCGATGGGTTAACAGCAAATAGAGAAAAATTAAGGAAGGACATTGAAAATAGTCCAGTAATTGTAACTCTTCTTACCCCAAAAATTGGATATCTAAAATCTGCAGAGTTGTTCAAAGAATCTCTCAAAACTGGCAAGACTATAAGGGAATTGGTAGTCTCTAAGAATCTTTTGAGCAACAAAGAAATTGATTCTTTGTTTGGATAAAACATGGCAAAAATCTTTGTAGAGGCATATGGATGCTCTGCAAGTTTTTCAGATTCAGAAATGATTTCCGGTTTAATTGCAAATGGAGGGCACACCCTAGTCGAGAATCCTGATCAATCTGACTTGAACGTAATAGTAACCTGTTCTGTCAAGGATGCAACTGCCAACAAAATGATTTACCGAATAAAATCTCTTAAAGAAAAACCATTGATAGTAGCAGGCTGTTTGCCAAAGGCAGAAAGATCAACTGTGGAAAAATTTACAGAAAATGCCTCCATGTTAGGACCAAATTCTCTAGGAAAGACGTTGCAAGTAATAGATTCAACCCTGAAAGGAACTAGGCATATTGCTTTGGAGGACTCTGATGTTTCAAAGGTAGGGCTTCCAAAGGTTAGATTGAATCCAGCAGTAGGAATCATAGAGATTGCAAGTGGATGTATGAGTGAGTGCACTTTTTGCCAGACAAAATTAGCAAAAGGAGACCTTCAAAGTTATCGAATTGGAGACATTGTAAGGCAAGTAGAAACTGAAATCAAAGAGGGATGTAAAGAGATATGGTTAACCTCAACTGATAATGGATGTTATGGTTTTGATATTGGAACAGACCTACCAACCTTAGTAAATACAGTATCTAATATTCCCCAAGATTTTCGAATAAGAGTTGGAATGATGAATCCTATGTACATGGTTCGCATTAAAGATAAATTAATTGATTCTTTTGACAATAACAAAGTCTACAAGTTTCTACACGTCCCAGTTCAAAGTGGAAGTAATAAGGTTCTCAATGATATGAAGAGAGGACATACTGCTGAAACATTTAGAGACATCGTAAGGAAAGTAAGAGAGCGATTCCCACAATTTACAATATCAACTGACATAATAGTTGGATTTCCTTCAGAGACAAAAGATGATTTTGAAAAAACCGTGAGATTACTTGAAGAAACAAAACCAGATATTGTCAATCTCTCTAGATATAGTGCCAGACCCGGTACTGAGGCAGCCGACTGGGAACAAATTGATGTATCAGAAATCAAGAGAAGAAGTAAGGTAATTTTTAATTTGACAAACCAAATAGCTAACACTAGTAACAAAGAATGGATCGGTTGGAAAGGAAAGGTTTTGTTTAACGAAAATACCGATGAAGGAATTAAAGGACGAAACTTTGCTTACAAATCCATCTTTGTGGATAAGAAAGTCGAGATGGGTCAAGAATACATTGTCGAGATCGTTGATGCCACAAACCACAGCCTCATAGGAAGGATCGCTTGTTAAATTTTTTAGATCTGAAATTTGATTAAAAAAACGTAAGAAGGTTTTTTATCCAAATAATCAATAACCTCATAGAATGAGTTTTCAAGTAAAAGCACCGATCTTAATTGTAGGTATAGGAGGAGTAGGCTCAAAACTTGCAACTCAAGCAAAAGATCTTGTAAATTCAGATTGCCTCATTATTAGTAATGATAAAAAAGACTTTCAAGGAGACTGCCAGTCGATAACAGTCTCTACCGATTCTATAGTTAATCCTTCAATTCCATTAATTCGAGGTTCAACCTACAAAGTTGCAGACCAGATAAAATCAACCATTTCACGCTATTCCACTGTCATTTTAATGACAAACCTGGCAGGAAAGGCAGGTTCGGCCATTTCTCCAGTTGTGTCAAAAATATGTAAAGAATCCGTTGTAGGATTGATTTCCTTTGCAATCATGCCTTTCAAATATGAAAAGAACAGAATTTTTAGTTCAGGTGTTTCCCTAAAGAGGCTTAGAGCAGATTCAGAGTGCACCATAGTTTTGGATAATG
>JAWWBZ010000063.1:0-5149 GCA_033720715.1 Nitrosopumilaceae archaeon
ATTTCCTCAATAGTTGAAGAGGGTGATGAGGTACTTTTGCCAGGACCATATTATCCACCATATGCATCATATGTTCGACTACACGGAGGAATTCCAGTTGAATTTGCAGTAGATTTGAACAACTCTACACCAGACATTGAGGATATCAAATCAAAGATTACATCAAGAACTGTAGCAATTTGTTTGATTAGTCCTAACAATCCTACTGGCGTTGTCTTTAACGAATCATCCCTAAAAAATTTAGTAGAGCTTGCAAATCAACATAACCTCTACATAATTTGTGACGAGATATACGACCAGATTGTTTTTGATGAAAAATTCGTAGGAATTGGTAAAGTTGCTGGGGATTCACCAATAATAATTCTCAATGGTTTTTCCAAAGTCCACCTAATGTCAGGCTGGCGTATTGGATATATTGCATTTAATCAATCTCCTAGACTTGAAGAGATTCGTGAAAACCTTCCTAAACTCGCCAGAGTAAGGATTGCCACTAATCTTCCAGTCCAATACGCTGCTTTAGAGTCATTGCGTGGTTCACAAGAATACATATCTGATTTTGTTTCTGAATGCAAAAAGCGAAGAGACTTTGTAGTAAAAAGACTTAATGACATGCCAGGAATATCTTGCTCAAATCCTAAAGGATCCTTTTATGCATTTCCAAAAATTGAAACTAACAAGTTTGGTTCTGACAAAGACTTTGTTACTAAACTTTTAGAAACTCAAGGAGTACTAACGGTTCATGGTTCTGGATTTGGAGAAAAATATGGCACAGGATATTTCAGAATAGTTTATCTTCCAAGTCTTGAGGTTTTAGAGTCTGCCATGAACAAAATTGAAAATTTTGTATCTCAATAATTCCACACAGTAAACTTTTCCGGATTTATTTCAATTATGCAATCTGTATCATCAAGCAATTCAGTAGCAGACTTGTTTTTCATATTCTTAAAGTAACGCAACAATATTTTTGTAGCAATTTTTTTTACTTTTGGAATATCTAAAATCAGTTTTGCCCTTCCTTCTCCTAAAACACCATAAATATTTGGAGCATTGACCCCAACATCAACGCAAAACCCTACCTGATTATTTTTTTTAATGTTTTTTGCCTTTCGAGTACTAGTGTTTGTTCCAATGTAGATTTTTTTTGAACTATACAGATACCACACAGGAACAATATGTGGTGTTTTGTTTTTACCTATAGTTGCAAGCCTCAAAACTTTTTGAGATTTTAAAAATTCATCTCTTTTCTTCATGTTTTCTAAATCCTAAGGCCACAATAAAAACACCAACACACATCGTAATTATTGATACTTTTTCGCTGGTTATCTCTTCATTAAACAAAAACTGTAAAAAAAAGTCTGGACTCCAGACAAATAGCTGTCTAACCAGAGCAATGGCTCCAATTACAATAAACAAAACTCCAAAAGCAGTAGTTGGATTTCTTCCTCTTCGATAATAATTAGAACTCATGCAATTAGATAATCTTGATTCCAGGATTCTTTATTTTGTTTCGAATCATTGCATTAAGCAATAATGGAGTTGCAATTTCTGCCATATAGGACAGCTCACCAGGTCCCAAGTATATTGGTCGGAGTCCTTGTATTTCATTTATCAATCCATTGACAACTTGGACTGATTCCGTACTGTCCCCGCATACAAAAATATCATAGTCAAGTGCTAGGGTTGGATTTACTAATTTTTTTTCAGAGATTACATGAAATGCAGAGACTAACTTTGATTTATCTTTAAGATATTTTGAAACTAGCTGGTATGAGAATGGTTTGTTTTCTTTTATTGGAATAAATTCAAAGCCTACATCAGTTTTTACCATTGGAACGATTGGTGAGACAACAACACAACTATCTTTTATCTCTGGTAAAATTTGAGAACATAAAGAATCAATGTTTTCATATGGTATCGATAAAACCAAAACATCACTTTCTTTCGCTACTGTCAGATTATCAGAACCAGTTATTGTTCCATTGATTTGCCCAAAGGAATCTTTTGCAAGTTGAGTATACTCTTCTGCAGAAGTTGCTGCTCTTGCTGCGTCTCGTGAACCAACAATTACATCATTATTTTTGGACCATCTTAGAGCAAAACCCTTACCCATTCCACCAGTTCCGCCAATAATTCCAACTTTCATGATTTACCTCTGATAATGTTATTATTATCTTTATACAAAATGCGATCTAGTTGGGTTCTATTATTTTTCTAAGACATGGTCAAGCTATAAACAACACACAACGAATTTTAGCAGGTCGAACTCCTGGAATTCCTTTGACAGAAAAAGGCATCGACCAAGCTCAAAAGGCTGCAAAATTTTTAGAGGACATGAAAATTTCAGCAATTTATTCAAGTCCAATTGAAAGAGCAAAAAACACCGCTGAGATTGTGGGTAATCATAACTCTGTTGATGTCCGAATCGATGATAGGTTAATTGAATTAGACATGGGAAAATTTACCGGAATGCCTTATGAAAAAATATTTTCAAGTCACGGTAATGTATTCATGAAGTTCTACAAAGGTGAACTAGAAATTGCTCACAATGGTGTGGAGACTTTCTCAGATGTTAAAAAAAGAGTACTAAGTATAGTAGACCATGTACTTGAAAACCATCCAAATGAAAATGTGGTGTTAGTAACTCACATGGATCCAATCAAAGCAATGCTTTCAACAGTAATGTCACTAAGTCCAGAAAATTTGTATGAACTAATAATTGCAAATGCATCTCTAAATATTTTTAGAGAATACAATCGCAAGTTTTCAATTTCAGGGATTAACGTGATGCATCCAACCCGTTTCGATCAGGACTGGTAGCTAGTAATCTTGAAAACCCTTAAATAGAAATCAAAGGTCACGACAGTCACCGATAATGAGGAATTTACTTGGTCTGTTCTTAGTATTGGCAGTTTTAGTAATAATTCCAACAGTAGATCATGTCTTTGCAGCAGGTGATGAGCCTGGTGAATATCTTGACAGAAGAGTTTTGATTTGGAATCTATTTTTTAGAATGATGACAGTTGCATTTACAGTTGGTGCCGTAGTCTCTGGAACCATGATTTGGTTATGCTGGAGATTTAGAGAGTCCCATCCAAAAGCAAAACCAACAGAGTATGAAGGAACTGTGGAGCTTGGGGGTCCTGCATAAATGGGACATCACTCAAACTGGCCTGAATGGATTTATGTTGGCGTAATTGTTGCTTTGATGTTTTGGGTAGGAGCAGAAGCTTGGAATGTTGAAAGATTGGTTGAACATGTACCTGCTGATGCTGAAGTTATCAAAGTTACAGGGGCTCAATGGTTCTGGCAATTTGAACATGAGGATGGAACCAAAGAAGTAGGAACCTTACATGTAGAAGCTGGAAAGGCTTACAAATTTGAAATACATTCTATTGATGTTAATCATTCCTTTAACATTCACGACTATGTAGTTTTGATGGATGCAGTTCCAGGGAGAGTAAACACAGTATGGTTTGCTCCAGATAAACCTGGAGAACATGATATTCAATGTAGAGAATACTGCGGCTTGATTCATTATAATATGAGAGGAAAATTAATCGTGGAGGAGCCCTCATCATGATGCTAACCCTTTTATCCAAACCTTATTTGCTAATTTGCGAGGTAGATAACTAATGGTTCTTGAATTACAAAAACCACGTCCAATTTGGCAAATAATGTTCTCTACCCATCATACCGACGTGGGATTGCTCTATCTTATCATGTCCCTTGCTTTCTTGTTTATGGGAGGGGCCTTAGCTCTACTAATAAGGGCAGAACTATTTTTCCCTGGTTCTCAATTAATTGCAGACTCTATGACCTTTAACAGAATCTTTACAGTTCATGGAACTACTCTTATCTTCTTGTTCTTATTGCCAAGCGCATCAGCAGTTGGTAACTACTTTGTTCCAATTATGGTTAGATACAAAGACATGGCATATCCAAAACTCAATGCTATTGCGTTTTGGATGATCCCACCTGGCGGTGCATTGATTTGGCTAGGATTTGCAGACTTTACTTGGTATGCAACACCACCTTATTCTATTATCAGTGCCCCAGGCCCAGCAGCAGACATGTGGATTTTCGGACTAAAGATTTTAGGAATATCCTCAGTCCTTGGTGCAATAAACTTTGTTGTAACCATTCTTAAATGTAAACATCCTGACATGTCAATTGGACAGGTACCGTTACTGGCTTGGTCATTTTTGTCCTCATCATTGATTGTCTTAGTTGCAATTCCAACATTTGCAGCAGCTTTGTTGATGTTGTTAACAGACAGACTAGGAGTAACTGGCTTTTTCAACCCTGCAATGGGTGGAGATCCGATTGCATATGCACACTTGTTTTGGTTTACTTTCCATCCAGAGGTATATGTTCTTGTAATTCCTGCAATTGGAATGATGTATGAAATTATTCCAAGATTCTCACGAAAACCAATCTTTAGCAAGTCCTCTGGAATCTTTGCATTTGTATTATTGTCTATAGTTGGATTTTCATCCTGGGCACACCACATGTACGCAACCGGTATGACTTTTACCGAAAAAACAGTATTTATGATTGGAACCCTTGCTGCAGTTCCTGCATCTGGAATGCACGTGTTCAACTTTATTGCAACAATGTGGAACGGCAGAATCAAATTCCTTACTCCAATGATGTGGTCTGTAGGAGGAATAGCCTTATTCTTCTCTGCAGGGGCTGGCGGTGTTGCAAATGCCGCAATGCCTTTAGACTTTACTACACACGATACCTATTGGGTAGTTGGACACTTCCATCTATTTGTGATGGGTACAATTGCCTTTGGTACGATAGGATTTGTTTACTATATGTTCCCATATGTAACTGGGAGAATGTATAATGAAAACTTGGGTAAAATTCACTTTATCTTGTCATTTATTGGAACAATTCTAGTATTCTTTACTCAACACGTATTAGGGCTATATGGAATGCCACGTAGAATCTATGATTATCCTGCTATTCCTGAATGGATTTCAATGAACCAAATTGCAACAGTAGGCGCAATGATTATTGGTGTAAGTATGGTAATTTGGTTGGCTAACATGATTTACAGTTCTGGAAAAGGAAAACCTGCAGACATTCACGATCCATTTGGACTTGGCGGAAAATACTACTATCCATTTGAATCAAAGAATCC
>JAWWBZ010000064.1:0-5077 GCA_033720715.1 Nitrosopumilaceae archaeon
AATAATGGAGATTACATCCAAACCATATCCCAATCCAAAAGAAGACAATAAACGATTCATCGTAGTAGATGTCAAATACAAAAAACCCCTAAAGAGACCAGTAACTTTAGATGAAATGAAAAGCCAAAAAAAATTCAAAGACTGGGAGTTAATTCGAATATCTAGGCTTTCTGTTATGCCTGTACCGAAAAATATTTGGGAATCTATTCTTAAAATATCTCAAAATTAACCCTGTACAAGCGCTTTATTGATATACCCGCTTTGTTTAATTTGGAATATGGCAACAGCTTATGTTTTAATAAACTGTGAACTAGGTTCTGAAGAGGCTATTATTCAGCAATTAAAGGGTCTAGAAGGTGTAAAAGAAGTACATGGTACCTTTGGTGCCTATGATATTTTGGCCAAGATTGAATCTGACACCGTTGAAAAACTACGTGAAACAATTACTTGGAAAATAAGAAAAATTGAAAAGATTCGATCAACACTAACCCTAATGGGTATTGAAGGCCAGACATAAACACCCCTTTTTCTTATTATGATTTTACACTTTATTTTTGTTGTAAAAGAAGAAGATCTAGAAAAGAGAAAACCTGAATTTGAGTATATCCATAAAATGAGCCAGTTTTACAAGGTTTGGATAAAAGAAAAGTTTGGAAAAGACTTTGAAATTCAGTGCGATGAATTAATCACAAAACCTAGGAGCATATTGCAAAGGCTAGATACTCATACCTTGATTCGTGATCATCAACAAAGAGGCAAGGACATTTACCATTTCTATTTGACTCACTTTAAACCACTTTGGACAGACTGTACTTGTGAGGGATATCATGCAGAAAACTTTGGGATGGTTTGGTGGCAACCCCCAAAAGATCCAAATGACACACTGTTTATGGCAGAAAAAAACTGCACATCAGTTTCACATGAAATAGCTCATGAGGTCTTACGACAACTCAATTACAAAAAATATGTTGATGAGGTTCATGATGTTTGGACAAAACATCTTTTCCAAAACTTGTTTTTTGAACAATATGGAAGTGATTTTAAAAAAACTGATGACAAGCCAATGTTTCTTACACTTGATACATCAGGGTTTGCATTGTAACTAAATTATTTTAGAAAATCTTAACACTTTGTTACAGAGTAAATATTATTTTCAAAATTTGCTGTTTTAAAATCAAGTTTATTTTCTGGATCTTGTGTTCTGGCTTTATTTAGCTTTTCCAATTCTACCAAAGCATCTCCCTTGAATCCAACTGAGGAACCATAGATTGCATCAGCTAACATTGTACCATGGTCTCCTTTTTTGATGTCATCTACCATTTCGTAAAATCTGGTAGTCTCTTTCTTGCTAACAGGGTTTCCGGTTGCTTTGTTATATGCAACTGATATGTACATTCCATTATTTTTAACTGCAACAGGAATTTTGTGATTTTTACCACTTGCCCCAGGGATTGTTTCATTTACGATAACTTCACATTTGTGGTACATGCTTGATACATAAGCAAAAAATCTATACTGAGCAAATTTACCAGCTGAGTCTTCCTCACATTCTACGAAAACCTTGTGGAGTAGTTCGAGGGCTTGATCATTCATGCTTTGCAACCTGTCATCTATACGGCCTCTCTCCAAAAGATCAGATTTGCATTCTTTTGCAACTAACTCTAGGATGAAATCTGGTAAATTGTAATTTTTCAAAGCAGCAACAAATGCGCCAGCTTGTGACATGCCAAATTTTGGAAATCCTTTGTTAACCATCTATTCGCCTCTTTGTTACAGTAACTCCGCTAATCAATAAAAGAATCCCTTTTGGCTTATAATTGTTAAGGAAAAATCAGGCATATTTGATTAATTTTTGAAGAAATTGAATTAAGAATAAATTCAGGACGATTTGATAAATACTGTGGAGATTGAAAGTACTCCTGAGTTAGTTTCTGGAGTTTATAAAAAATTAGAAGAGAACATTACTAAATATCGAAATGTTGTAGGCCGACCATTAACATTAACTGAAAAAATACTTTCAGGGCATTTACTAAATATTCCAAACAAAAATCTTGACGATGGAAAAAACTATGTTTTCTTAAGACCTGATAGAGTTGCGTTACAGGACGTAACTGGTCAAATGGTAATGTTGCAATTCATGCAAGCAGGTCTTCCACAAACATCTTTGCCAACAACTGTACATTGTGATCATCTAATTCGAGCTAAGGTTGAAGGGGAAACCGACATGAAAATTTCTCTTGATGAAAACAGTGAGGTTTTCAAATTTTTACAATCTGCTGCTGCAAAATATGGTTGTGGATTTTGGAAACCCGGAGCAGGAATTATCCATCAAGTTGTATTAGAAAATTATGCATTTCCTGGCGGATTGATGATAGGCACTGATTCACACACACCTAATGCCGGAGGTTTAGGAATGATAGCAGTGGGAGTAGGTGGTTTGGATGCCGCTGAAACTATGGCTGGAATGCCTTGGGAATTACTTTATCCAAAAAGAATTGGAGTTAAGCTAACTGGAGAATTAAATGGATGGACTGCTCCAAAAGATATCATACTAAAAGTTGCAGAAGAGCTAACTGTATCTGGAGGAACAAATTCGATAATTGAATATTTTGGTCCAGGAACTTCTTCGATTAGTTGTACTGGAAAAGCCACCATTACCAATATGGGAGCAGAAGTTGGGGCTACTTGTTCTATCTTCCCATATGATGAAAGAATGGAAACTTATCTAAAATATACCAACCGTGAGGAAATTGCAAAACTGGCAAATGAAAAAAAGGATTTGCTTGTGGCAGACCCAGAAGTTCACGATAACCCGGAAAAATACTTTGATAAAATAATTGAGATAAACCTTACAACATTAGAGCCACACATTGTTGGCCCTCACACTCCTGACTTGGCAAGGAAAATTTCTGATTTGTCTGACGATGTTAAATCGCAAGAATATATTGATCCTATCTCAGTTGCTTTGATTGGAAGTTGCACAAACTCATCCTATGAAGACATGTCAAGGGCTGCTAGCTTAGCAGAGCAAGCCAAAGCAAAGGGAATAAAATCCAAAATTCCACTTTTAGTCACTCCAGGTTCTGAACAAATACGTGGAACTATAGAAAGGGACGGTCAGATGAGTTCACTAAAAGATATTGGAGCAACTGTCTTGGCAAATGCATGTGGGCCCTGTATTGGACAATGGTCAAGGCCTGAATTAGATAATGATGAAAAAAATACTATTGTTACAACTTTCAACAGGAACTTTCCAGGTCGAAACGATGGTCATCGAAACACTCTAAACTTTATTGGCAGTCCTGAAATGATCATTGCCCTTGCTTTAGGCGGAAGACTTTCTTTCAACCCTATGAAGGATGAATTAACGGCTGCAGATGGAACAAAATTCAAACTTGAACCCCCAAAACCTGCACCTGAGGTTCCATCTGAGGTATTCAAACGACCAGAAGGAATCTATGTAGCTCCTCCATAAAATTCTGAAAATCTAGAGGTGATTATTGACCCTAAAAGTAAACGACTACAAAGATTAGATCCATTTCCACAATGGGATGGAAAAGATCTTGAAGAAATCCCAATTATTGTTAAGGCTAAAGGAAAATGTACCACCGATCATATTTCTCCTGCAGGAGCTTGGCTTTCACTTAGAGGTCATTTAGATAACCTAAGTGATAACATGCTGATGGGAGCTGTCAATTCATTTAATGAAAAAGTAGGAGAGGGAAAAAATATGCTCACAGGTGAAACCGAACCATTTGCCAAGATTGCAAGGCAATATAAAGAAAAGGGAATACAATGGGTAATCATAGGTGATTCTAACTATGGAGAAGGAAGCAGCAGAGAACATGCTGCTATGACTCCAAGACACTTAGGCTGTGCAGCTGTAATAACCAAAAGTTTAGCCAGAATTCATGAGACCAATCTCAAAAAACAAGGAATTTTGGCCTTAACGTTTAGAAATCCATCTGATTACGACAAAATTCAAGAAGATGATAAAATTAGTCTGGTGGAATTAAACAAACTTGCACCTCAAAAACCAGTCAAATGTATTATTACTCATAGTGATGGAAACAAAGAAGAAATCTTACTTGACCATTCTTACAATCAGTCTCAGATAGAATGGTTCAAAGCTGGTTCTGCACTAAATGTTTTGAGAAACAAAAAGCAATAAAAAATCAAACATATGACAAACAGGAATATTTTTGGAGAACAAGTTTAGGTCTATTTTTAAATTAATTTCAAACTCATGTGAAAAATGTTGATTTTCTATTAATTTAAATCTCAAAAAACTTTAGTTTAGATTATCCTTTCTAGTAAAAATAACCTAAATCATGACTGTGTGCTTTTTTGTATTTTAGAATCTTTAATAATTTATGTTTTAGAAAGAATAACAAATGAAAATTTTGCTTTTGATATTGTTTTCAATATTTTTGTTTTCTGGGCATATTTTTGTGGATAATGTTTTCTCCCAGCAAGAAATCACAATAACTGCTCAAACTACCAAAGATTCCTATGATGCAGGAGAAACTGTTACTGTGGGAGGTACGATTCAGAATTACGACTATTCCTCAAATTCCAACATTGCTGTGACCTATCAAACCAAAGACCCATCAGGTAATCTGGTAACAATTGGACAAGCCTCACCAAACACCAAAGGAATCTTTAGTTTTAATTTTGAAACTGGTGGGTCGCTTTACAAGGAAAGTGGACAATACACAATCCAACTGATTTTTAATTCTGTCAAAAAAGATATTGTTTTTTCATATAAGGGAGGAAGTTTTGAAGCTACTGAACCCGAGTCATCCTCTAAACCGCCTCCACCTGACGAATCAAAAATTTCTATTGAAATACCTGGGGACGCTACTTTTTTTCTAAACTCTCCCAACCAAATAATTCGCGCATATGTAGAAATTCCTAACTTTGCTCCTAGTGATGGAACTTATTTCATGAAAGTTACTCATATCCTTTCTCAAAAGGTTCTCAAGGATTTTGAAATTTACCCAAAAAATTTTGGAAATGATATTTGGGGAGTAAATGTTGCGTATCCATTACAAAGAACCGACGTTACATTTGGAGA
>JAWWBZ010000065.1:0-4962 GCA_033720715.1 Nitrosopumilaceae archaeon
CAATATATGGAAATAATAAAATCAAAGGCCTATTGTATTGCTCAGGAAGGTATTTGGAGTGAAACAAATCAAGCGTGTTATTAGAATCAAAATTATTCTTCCAAAAAAAAATTTTCAAATCATATAAAAAACATATCAAGATGTGATAAATCTCAAGAAATTCCCATGCTCTTGTAAAAAATGTCTGTGCCAAAATGACGTATACGAATCAGGAAAAGTATGTGCAGAGTGTACCTACGGATTGCATGAAGGTCCCAAAAAATAATTTCAATTATGGAGAGGTTCACGGGATTAAGTTACTGAATTGGGTACACAATTAGATCGGCTGGCTTTAGAAGGTATTGGTGATTATTTTGGTCTTGATGTAGATGTTACCTTTGCTTTAGCAAGGTTTTTGACTAGGCAAACTCAAAAGACTAAGATGGCAAAGACTCTACAATTTATCGATAAACATGTTGAATTAGAAAGGTTAGCTAATAGAATAGAGACTTATCTTCAAGAAAACAAGTTCGAGGTTGCCTTTTCAAAAGATGATTCTAGGAAAAAAATTTTCATTCAAGCAAGAAAAGTTGGTGTTCTGCGAACAGCAGCTGGTGCAAGAAGAAGTACAGATATAATGATAGAAGGTTCTCCAAATAGATTTCAGGTAACCATAGGAACAGGTGAATGGGGCAAAAATTTACTAATGTCTGCGCCATTGTTTTTAGTGCCAATTGTGGGGATTTCGGCAACTATTGCCAAACTTTACACAGGTAAAAAATTTGAGAGCAACCTTTGGAAATTTGTAAAGGATCAAATAGGTTTCTTGAGTCAAAGTAAAACCATATCTTCGGTATCATCCAAAGACGAGGGATTAGAATCAAAAAAACAGATACTGCAATATGATTGTGATTATGTCGGAGGTTTTCCTGGATGGTCATATAGCATCACGGGGGGCAAGCTTATTCTTGAGCGAACCATGGGATCTGGGGATAAAATTATTTTTGTCTCTCCTGATTCTAAAAAGATTTCAATTAATGCATCATCTGTTATTGATGCAAACATCATTTCCGGAAAGGCAGGTTACCACAAAGACGATAAAATGATTCAGATAAAGTGTACAAATTCAAAAAACAAGACAATCAGACCCATTTTCAACGTAAACGATGACAATATCCGAGGAATACTAGCCGGAATTGACGAACTTGTTGGAGAAGACAAGGTACTGAGGCAACTTATGCATACCAAGATTGATGTAAAAGTAAAAAGCTGTAAAAGTTGTGGGCTAGAAATCTCATCTGATTCAAGATTTTGTTACAAGTGCGGGAAAAAACAGTAAAAATCTGATTAACTCTTTTATCTATATTTTGTAAACAGGGCTTTTGCAGTGTTTTCTGCCCTAGAAAATCTATTTTCTACCTCTTCCCAATTTACTATATTCCACCAAGCTGAAATGTAATCGGGTCGTTTATTTTCATACTTTAGATAGTAGGCATGCTCCCAAACATCCAATCCTAAAAGCGGTACTAATTCCTCAGAGATGGGGCTGTCTTGATTTGATGTTGTTTTGAATTGAATTTTTTTTGTTTTTGGTTCAAAAATTAACCATCCCCAACCACTCCCCTGGATCGTAGCTGTATTTGTAGAAAATATCTCCTTGAATTTCTCAAAACTTCCAAATTCTTTTTTTATTTCATCTCCAAGTGAGCCACTTGGTTCTCCACCTCCACCTGGCTTCATACTCTTCCAAAATAATTCGTGATTGTTATAACCACCACCATGAAAATTGATACGTCCTCTAATCTCTGGTTTAACTTGATCCAAATCTGAAAGGATGATAAGCAAACCCTTGTCTTGATTCTCTTCTGTCATGTCTTCCCATACATCGTTTAATCCATTGGTATATGCTTGGTGATGTTTTGAATAATGAATCTCCATTGTTTGTGCATCAATGTATGGTTCTAGTGCATCATAAGAATATGGCAATTTTGGTAATAGAAATTCTCCCAATGGTAATTCTCCTTTTTTTTAGAATATAAGTAATATCCTCACTCATCTAATTCTAGTAAAGCTCTTCCTTAGATCCTCAGTAGAATCATTATTTGGCATTTTGTAGTTCCCATTCAGCTCGTTTTGCTTCCCAAGTAGCCATTTTAGCCTTCCATTTTGCTAATTTTATTTTAATTTCCATTCTCTTTTTTGTTAGAGCGTTTCTCTTACTACTTCCTATTTTGGCTGCCAATCTTTTTGCATTAATTTCAGCCTCTTGAGCTTTCAAGACAGCTTTTTGAGATTTTAAAACCTTTTTTTCTGCTTTCCAATGCTCTTTTGTCATTACCAGTTTTCTTTTTACTGCCATCAAGTAATTTACAAAATCATTCTTTTTAAATAAAACTCTAGATAATCTTTTTGAAGAAATTAGAAAGTTTAGATGTGTGAGGAGAAAAATATTTCAAAATGGCAATTGATTTCACAGTTTTACCAGTTGTAATAAGCTCTATTACTGCCACAATTTTTGCAATTACATTAATAATTACTTGGAAAAGCATTAAAGAAAATACAAGAGCCACTCACTCTCAGTTACTACGAGCTTTTCATGAAGATTTAACAAATAGATTAAACAAAAATACAGTTCTGAAAACAACAGAAGACTGTCAAAGGTATGCAAATGATTTTTTGAATACAGTAGATGAAATAGCCTATTTAGAATTAAACAAAAAAATACCCTCCCATATTGCTACTTATCTTAAGAGATTTTTTGCCTATGGTCTAGTGATAATAGACTGGTACAACGAAATGGTTGGAGAGGATTTTAGAAAAACCGCAAAGAGAAATTGGCCCAACTATATACAGTACTGTGAGAATAACGGAATAAAATCAAACCCTGATGATAGATTACCAAAAATAATGTTAGACTATAACAAGTTAAGAGAAAATGAGTCTTAGCTTCGATTCAAACTGATCTGAGGTATAGGATGTTAATTGATAATAAGGTAAAATCCCTCTTTCAATTATTTTTTTATAAATTTGGTTAAAAAATGAAAAAATTTTGGAAAACCAACAAATCTTACTTTGGAATATCTAATAGTAAAACTGGACAAGAAGTATTCTCAACAATTTTTCTTGAAACACTACCCATAGAAAGCAAGCTCTTGATCCCTTTAATTTTTCTCCTCTTAGACATTACCACAATGTCTATTTTCTGACTAGTGATAATTCTTAGAATCTCTTCGGCTGGAAATCCTGAAGTAATTTTCAAACGAGCCAAAACACCTTCTTTTTTACATTTTTCCAAATGTTTTTGCATCTCTTCTTCCATAAACGATTTGGTCTCCCCAATCACTCTGGCCATTTCTGTCTTGATTTTTTTTGCTTGAAGTGCATGCAAATAAAAAACTGGCATAGTTGGAGGATCTTCAATTACATGGAGTATGATTATTTCTCCAGAGGAGGATTTTGCAAGGCCAATTGCATGTTCAAGTGCTTTATCTCCCCCAGGAGTTCCTGCATGAGGAACTAGAATTTTTTTATACATGGTAAAAAATTCTCGTTTTTCTTTTTATTTTTTGTGTAATTTCCCGAAATTAAAAACTTCATGAAATAAAGCAATCTAGGTAAATTTTGTAATTACTTTTTACGGTTTTACATTTGGCAAAGTAGTAAATGCAGAATTTACCTCTCTAATTATATCTTGAGCATTTGCATCCCTTTCGGCTGAAATTAACACAAGATAATTCTGGGTAGGAATGCTAATCATTGTGACCTTTGCTCTTCTTGAAACAATATAATCAATAGGTCCTAATCCCTCATCAAAGTCTTTTCTCATTAAATATTCAAGGATTAACTGAACATACATCATGCGGTTATCCTTATCCTGAAGGAAAGAAGTTATTCCTTCTTTAAATCCTCCTGCAATTTTATGGCCCATCTTATTCAAAACACCTACAAATCTAATTTTTGGAAGTACCAAAATTTTCCTACAAGATTGCTCTAGGCTTTCAATTTCATCTGAAGACATGAATTTACCTAATCATTTCATTGCTAAAAAATTTTTTACAGTTGTGATCTAATATTTTGGGAATAAAATGAGATACATTTAGGAATGAAAATACTTATCTGAATTGAATTTCTGAAATTCTGTTATGGGCTTTTTGGATAGATTGAGTCGTACATTTGACAAGTATGGATATGACCTAGATGGGTATGACAAAAAAGGATTCAACAAGGATGGGTATGATAAGAATGGGTATGATAAGAATGGTTACGACAAAAATGGGTATGATAAGAATGGATACAACAAAAATGGGTATGATAAAAAAGGTTTTGATAAAAAAGGATACGACAAAAGAGGATACAAAGGGGGATATGACGAGGATGGGTTTGATTTTAGGGGTTACAATAAAGATGGATACAACAAAAATGGGTATGATAAAAATGGGTATGACAAAGACGGGTATGACGCACGTGGGTTTTCAATAAATGGAATTCACATCGATACAAAAATTGCTTTTGATAAAAATGGGTTTAACAAAAAAGGATACGACAAATATGGGTTTAACAAAGATGGATATAACAAAAAAGGATACGACAAAGATGGGTTTAACAAATTAGGGTATGATGAAAATGGGTATGATAGTAACGGATATGATGAAGACGGGTATGACGTAGATGGATATGATGAAGATGGATATGATGAAGACGGGTATGATAGTAACGGATATGATAAACTAGGATATGATCACCTAGGTTACGACAAAGAAGGATACAATCAAGAAGGGTATAACAAATTCAATAAAAAGAAAAATGAAGCATACAGTGATTAAAACAAATTATTTTCAAAAAATTCACCCATCAAAGGTACTGGTGATTTTGGTTTAAAGTACCATTTCGCCTTTGCCAAAGTAGGCCTTTACGTGGGGTCTGAACAGATAGTACAGTATTATTGCCTCAATAATCAGGCCAATAACATTCAATGATGGCAAG
>JAWWBZ010000066.1:0-4884 GCA_033720715.1 Nitrosopumilaceae archaeon
ATTTGATTTGGATACGGTTCTTGAGCATGCTGAGGCAATGGAATCCAAATATACCAAATTACGTGAATTAACCTGCCCAGATGATGACTAGATAACCTTTTTAAATAAAATCAAAACTATTCTAATCGATGTCAGTTCTTCTAAAAGATCGAGTATGGTCAATGGAGGCCCCAACTGCAAAGAGAGGAGTCTATCCTTTGCATGGATTCAAACTTGGCCTTTATCGTTTACCAATTACATTAGAAGATCCAGACGAAATTAAATCAGTGCATGATGGTTTGAAAAAAGTTTTTGAAATGGACCGATATGCTGACAGGGTTTATGCAACTTATCGTTGGAAAGAACAAAACATGGATGATCCTGATGCAAAGGGGTATGAAGAAGTTGAACTCTCAGTCACCGTAGAAATTGTTACTGGCGAAGTAGTTGATATAATTTACCAAATCTTCCCAATTGAAAAATTTGGTGATCCACAATGGGTCAAAGACTATAGAAAAAAGGCAGACCATTTTGCCAAAATGATTATTGACACAGTTTTGAGAAACACAATCTTAGCCGACAAAATGATTGATTTTCTAATAAAAGATCAAAAAATTTCTGAAATTAACGCAATTCAAAAACTTGAGGAGATGACACCTTTGGCAAAGATTGTATTAGATGCCAAACCTAAACCTAAACCAGTAGAAGAGGATACTGGAGTAGGAGCGGCAACAGCTGACATTCCAGTACTGGATGGTCCAAAATCTGGTCCTATTGATGTTGACTATAAATCAAAACTTCCAGCTACAATGCCTCATAATGCCAATGGTTATAATATCAAAACTTGGGGACGACGTGGTTCTGATAATAAACAATTAGGTGTTTGGGGAGAATTTGTCTCTGTGGATTATGATATTTGTATTGCAGATGGTGCATGTATTGAAGCTTGTCCCGTTGGTGTATACGAATGGTTTGACACTCCAGGAAATGTTGCTTCTGACAAAAAACCCTTAATGTCTAAAGAACCTGACTGTATTTTCTGTCTTGCATGCGAAGGCGTTTGTCCTCCTTCTGCCATAAAGATTTTTGAGCAAAAATAATCATCAATTTTTGCAAGTATAAATAGCCTTTAACCATTCCGAAAAGCTAGGGTATGGCAATTAATCCTTTCACCCAATTTGTATTTGATTTATTCATCATATCTGCTATTTTGATTACAGCATACACCCTGAATTTCTATTATCTGACTTATCTATCCGTAAAAAGAAAAGAGACTCTAACGACTATAGAGATGGGAACGCCTTCAGTAACAATTCAGCTTCCAATCTATAATGAAAAATATGTGGCCAAAAGATTAGTTGATGCTGTTTGTGCCCTCGATTACCCTAAAGATAAAATGAAAATTTTAGTTTTGGATGATTCTGACGATGACACTGTTGAACTATTAGGAAACGCGGTTAAAGATTACAAACAGCAGGGGTTCCAAATTGAGCATGTAAGACGAGGAACTAGAAAAGGGTACAAAGCAGGGGCTTTAAAATATGCTATGCAGATAACGGATACAGAATATGTTGCAATATTTGATGCCGACTTTATCCCTCCGAACTGGTTCTTGAAAAGAGCTATCCCGTATTTTTCAAAATCAAACATTGGCTTGGTCCAGTGTAGGTGGGGTCATGTAAATGAAAATTATTCTTCAATAACAAGAGCTCAGGCACTAAGTTTGGACTTTCATTTTCTAATCGAACAAAAAGCAAAAAGTAACTCCCATTTATTCATGAACTTTAATGGAACAGCTGGAATCTGGAAACGAGATTGTATAGATGATGCTGGCGGATGGCATACTGCTACCCTTGTTGAAGATCTCGATTTGAGTTATCGAGCTCAGATGAAAGGATGGAAATGTGTTTTTCTCCCTGATATTGTGGTGGATGCTGAATTACCTGTCCAAATGAATGCTGCAAAAAGACAACAATTTCGATGGGCAAAAGGATCTATTCAATGTGCAATAAAATTACTTGCAGGTATTGCAATTAAACGAAAAATTGCTATTGAAGCAAAAATTCAAGCGTTTATTCAATTAACAAGACATATTGTTTATCCATTAATGTTGATCCAGTTTTTGGCATTGCCAGTGCTTCTCGCAGGAAACGTCAACCTCTACGTAGTAAGTTTCATTCCGGCCTTGACAATTGCTGCATATCTAGCAATGGGACCAGGCGCTTATTTGATGATCATCCAAAAAATGTATAATAAATCATGGAAATCCAAAGCAAAAATCTTACCTTCTTTACTTGTTTACAATGCAGGAATGTCGGTAAACAATTCAGTAGCCGTATTTGACGCAGTTTTAGGAAAAAAAAATGAATTTTTGAGAACTCCAAAATACGGAATAATCAACAAACAAGATGATTGGCGAGATAAGGCTTACAATTTACCATTCACTAAAACAACTCTTCTTGAAATCTTCTTTGGAATTTATGGTATTATGGGAATCTTAATTTCAATATTCTCCAACAATCCAATTTTTGCTCCCATTATTGGACTTCAAACTATCGGTTTTTTCTTTATTGCCTATCTGAGCCTCTCACATACAAGGTTTAAAAGAGATAAATCTGTCCCAACTCGTATCTTAACAAAGGAAGAAAAAATGGCTAATAGGATTTACAAAATTTCTATGATTGGGATGATGGCAATTATTGTCTTTGGGGCATTTATGGCGATTTATGGATATAATGAAGATATATATCCGCTAGATAGAATGAGAGGGCATTTTGATGGTATTGTGGGTTCCTCTGATCCAGAACTAATCAGTTCTCATCTAGTAGCAATTAAAACAGATTTAGCATTGGTTATGGATGGACTTGAAGAAACAAAAAACATTGATGGTACAATTGGTAAAAACCCTGTATGGATATTTCCAACAGAATCCACTAATTTTCTAAGAATTGAAAGTGATGTAGATTCTATGATTGCTAGTATAGAAAAAATCTCTACAGTTCCAAAAGATAGCTCTGCATATCATACAGGAATGTTGGATATTAATGCAAGAGCCACCATACTAAAAGAAAACATTATGGATGCAACTCCATACATGTATGTGAGTGTCTCAAATATTGTTTTTAGTACCTTGTGGATTGCAGTAATAATTGGAATTTTTGCTGCCCTCAAGAGAAAGAAAGACCAGTTTAATACCTTGGACGAAACCCCAGGAATCTAAGATATATTCAATTCCTTTCGAATTTCGTCTACTGCTCTAATCCCATAAATGTCTCTTACTTGTTGAATTCTTACGGCTTCCTTTAGAAGATCTCTTCCTATGGAATTTGTTAAAATAGAAAATACATCACTGAACCGTATTTCCCACTTATCTGCACATTCAAGAATTTTACTTACGGCCCATTGTCTTACTTCGTGAGGTAGAGGAATTTTATCGCCTGATTCGATTGATAGTTTATCAAATAAGTTGACAATGTCAGCAGTTTGGGATGCCATCTTTTCAAGATCTGATGCTTCTCCATATTTTGATTCGGATTGCATTCTCATATTAGATTGATATTCGGATAGCTTTAACAATGCCATCATTTCTTTTGAGGTATCACTTGAGGTCTTATTTGTTATATTTTTTACCGATTGTAACTCCTGGAATACCTTGTCAGTTTTCTTATGGAATTCTGCTGCTAAGGCGTCTTGTCTTTTTATCATATCATTAATAGTTGAAACTTTCTCTTCAATGGTTTTTGTTTTATCAAAGACATTTGTTTTAAAATCAGCAAAGTCTTGTTGTACGTTTTTCAGACTCTCTCCCACAAATGCAGTTGAATCTGCTCTTTGTGCAAGGCTTCCCATCTTTGTTTCTATTTTGTCTATCTTCCCACCAAAATCAGAAAAGGTCTGTGTTTTGCCTGCAATGGAATTTAGTTCATTTTTTATTATTTCAAGTTCAGAACTAAAGGTGCTTAAAGAGTCAGTTTTTGCTGCTACAGTTTCAAATTGTTTTTTAAGTCCTTCTATAACCCCTCCTAGGGAATCAATTTTTCCAGCCTTGCCAGAGATAGAATCGATTGTGGCTTTAATCGCATCTAGTTCGGCATTCAAACTGGAAAAGCTTTCGGTCTTTTCTGAAATTCTTTCTAACTCTCCTTTGAGATTTTCTATAGTTTTTGAGGATTGCCCAATTTTATCCGTCTTGCCTGAAATTTCATTAATTGATTTTTTGAGGTTATCAATATCCTTGCCTACATTTAAGACTGAATCTGTTTTACCCGAGATGCCGCGAAGGTCATCTCTTACCTCATCAATTCTTTGAGCTATTTTGATAATCATCTGAGAATTGTTCCTAATGGAGTTCATGCTATCTTCTACCTGTTTGGACAATTCCTCAGTTTTTGGACCTGCCTTTTGAATTTGGTTTATTTTATTTACTTCTTCTTGAAGTTTTGTTGCTTGATCATTGATTTTAGTAATTAAATTTGATTGTGTCCTAACCTGGTTTAAACCTGCATAGAGTTTTTGGGTATCATCCTCGATAATGTTTAATCTATTTGATTGTTTTTGGATATTTTCCAAAGTTGAAGTTAAGGTGTCAATCATTCCCTTCATAGAGACCAAGACCTTCTGATTCTCTCCAAAAATTTTTGACATTGTTTTGATTTCTTTTTGTAATGCTTTTGTAGAATCAGATACTGCTGCTACTTTTTTCAAAACCGCTGTTGGTGTAGGTTCTCTTTTTACGGTCTTGGGTTTACTTTGTGTTTTAGAATTTTTCTTTGAAGGCTTGGTGGCCATTATTTTGGAATGAAAATATTATGATAAAAAAGTTGGGTCAAAAATAAAGAATGTAAAGAGTTACTTATTGACCACATTTGGTTCGTGTAGTAACTCGTGAAAGGTCTTTTCTGCAAG
>JAWWBZ010000067.1:0-4795 GCA_033720715.1 Nitrosopumilaceae archaeon
AGCATCAAACCGCCAGATAATATTGCAATTATTGTGTAAACAAGACCCATTCCAAAAAATGATGGAATAATAGAATAAGGAAGTAGGATCAAAGTGTTTGCGAGAATATATTTTGAAGTCTTTTGCATTCCAATAATAACTGGCAGCATTGGAACTTCAGCTTCTGCATAATCGTCGCGTATTTTCATTGCAAGACACCAAAAGTGAGAAGGGGTCCAGACAAAAACCAAAAATCCAATTAGGAATCCTAACAAATCCATTGAACCTGTGGCTGCAGACCACCCTGCCCAAGCTGCGGCACTTCCTGCGATTCCACCAATTACAATGTTTGATGAATTTAATCTCTTAAGCCAGATTGTATAGATAACTACATATGAAAAAATCCCTAATGCAATAAAAGAAGCAGCTACGGCATTAAGTGTCAAGTATCCGTAAATTACAGAAATACAACTAACTATCAATCCATAAGCAAGTACTTGTGATGCTTTTATCCTTCCAGAAGGAATCGGTCTTTGGCTAGTTCGTTTCATTTTTGGATCAATATCTCTATCATAATAGTGATTCAAAGCGCTAGATCCAGCTGATGCCAGAGCACCTGCTATTATAATGTGGATTAAGCCAAAATTGTCCAATTCAGGACCAACTAACTTGCTTGCAGCATACATTGAGGTGACTGCAGTAATTACTAAGAGTACTATAATGCGAGGTTTAGAAACCTCTACAATCTCCTTTAGTCCCAATTCACTCTATCCTCTTTCAAAGCCATTTAATTTATTCGACGTTAATGATCCATAGGAGTTCAAAAGGAATAAGTATATCACTCCTACAAGCTAGCATGAATGAGTAACTGGGACCTCATGATGCCTGGAATGGGATTAACAGCCATAGGTTTGGCTGGCGTTACAATATCCTATGCAGGATTAGCACATACATTCATCGATGGAATGCATGCTCTTACTGGCCTTACTATGTTTGTAGGTTTGATATTTCTAGCAGTTGGAATTTTAGATGGAGGAGTATCCACAAGTAATAGAGCAAAAGCTACCACCCTTGTTATTGTTTCAATAGCCCTCGGTTTTGGAATGTATTCTTTTACAATGAACACAATAGAGTCCACTAATATTTTCGCAGGTTTATTGTTGGCAATTACATTTCCAGCAATAGTTATTGCATACGTAGCAGCCAAAATGCCTAGTCGATTAAAACCAATTGGGACAATTATTACTCTTGCAGGAATAACAGGAATTGTTTCCTTTGTGGCCTTTGGGTTTGTTAGTCCAGACACATACATTATTGCTGAAGAGATTGTGGAAGAAGAAATTGAAGTAGTTCCCACTGGACCAATTTATCCAATTACAATTTTGGCAAACTCTGGAGTTCAAGGGAATCCAGACTATGAACCAGATGTAGCTTATGTTCCACAAGGATTCGTTATAGAGTGGACAAATGTGGATACACTAGCACACACAGTCACAAGTAAAGATGACATTGGAGAAACATTTGATTCAGGATTGTTTGATGAAGGTAAAACGTTTCGACTAGATACATCTAGTCTGGAACTTGGAGAATATGAATACTTGTGTATTGTTCACCCATTTATGGTTTCCAAAATAATAATTGAAGAGCCAAAGGAACCAGTTACGGTATCTATTCCAGATGGAGCAGGAATAAGACAAGAAGGACAAATTTACTATGAACCAGAAAACCTCCATGTTGAACCTGCTACTACAGTTGTTTGGGTAAATGATGATTCCGCAGCTCACACAGTTACGTCTGGAACTCCAGCAAATGGTGCAGATGGATTGTTTGATTCCGGAATGGTTCTTGCAGGAGGATCCTTTGAATACACTTTCATGGAAACAGGTCTTGTAGACTATTTCTGTGTCGTTCATCCTTGGATGGTAGGCACAGTTGAAACTGGATAGGTTTGGAAAAATTAATTATAACAGAACAACAAAAAAAGATTCTTTTTGACCACTCTGAAAAGGAAAAACCAAATGAGTCATGCGCAATTTTATTCGGTACAGAAAACGAAAAGGAGACAATAGTCAAAAAAATTTTTCTAACAAAAAATATAGAAAAATCTCCAGTTAATTTCACAATTTCTCCTGAAGAAAGGTTAGAAGCAGATAAGATAGAAAAAGAATCAGGATTAAAAATTGTTGCAATTTTCCATTCTCATCCTAATTCAGAGGCAATCCCGTCTATTACTGATAAAAAATTCATGGAATTAAATCCCGAGATATGGGTTATATTATCTGGATTATCAAAGCAACTCAAAGCATTTACTATTAAAAAAGAAATTTTTGTGGAAGTTATTTAATCAAGACTTTATTTGAAATGTTGCTTTTTTTCCTTCTGCAACATCTAAAATTGTTTTATCGGGATTTATTATTTTTCCAATTACATTAACGGGAGATGCAGGAGTTATCTCCCCTTTCTTACCAATGGGAGTAGGCCCATAAAACAAGCAAATGGCTTTTCCGGTTGGCCAAAATGCAACATCATTGAGAGATACAGGAGTTTTTGCATTTTCTTCAGAAACATCAACAGGTGACGAAGATGTATAGATTTCATCACCCCAAATATTTAGGTCAACACTAAAGGGGAGGTTTTTTAATACAGAATTGACTGTCTTTGGAGAATTTGTATCGTCTAATTCTATATCAACACTAATTGTGCCCAAGACCATTTGAATTACTTTCTTCACATAATTTCTTAACCAGATGGATAAAAAACAATTATGATACTCAATCCACTCTTGATATTATAATTTGCGATAATTATGTGTAAAAATTGTTCACTAACCATAATTTTTATTTTATTACAAGTGCAAAGAAAATTGTGAAATTTACAAAGGTCGAACCAGCATATACCTCAAAGGATGGATGCAGGTTGGTGTGGGAAGGAAAAAACGAGGATGAATCAGATACCGTAATTTTGAATAAAAATGAGTTAGATTCACTTGTTGAAATTTTAAAAAAAGATGTTTCCGGTAAAGTTCACTTAGAAGACATGACAAGCTCCATAATGGTAAACTCTGATGTTACTCAATTTACCCTGCAAGACCACTCGCAATTAGAAGTGGACACTATTGAACTTCAAAAAAAAATTCTAGAATTTGTGAAGATTCCACATGAACCCAAATACGTCTACATTAGTTCTAAAGAATTTTACCCATCAGTATGGATAAGAAAAGAACAGGGGCAAGAAGATAAAAAATTTTTTCCAAAAAGAACTCCACAAAAACCATCTCTATTACAGGCAATTTTGTCTTCCAAACCTGAAAAAAAAGACAAAGTTGTAGATACAGATATTTTTAAAATTTTTGCAACTCGACGTTCTACTAGAAAATTTGACAAATCTAATGTAGAGAGTTGGAAAATTGATAAAATTTTAGCAGCAGCAGACACAGCTCCTACTGCGGGCAACTTTCAAGGCTTGAAGATCTTTTACATTAAAAATAAAACAACAAAAGCTGCCCTTGTCGAAGCTGCAAACAAGCAACCATATGTTGATGCCCCAGTTGTCTTGGTCTTTTGTATGGACCCATCAAGGGTTAAGCTAAAGTTTCCTCAGGATATTCTAGATAAATTTTCTTTACAGGATGCAACTTTGGCTGCTGCATATGCTCAATTAGCAGCTGCTGGATTAGGACTAAGTTCAATTTGGATTGGAATGTTAGATGAAAAAAAAGTACAAAACATTTTAGGGACTGAATTAAGACCCTCCTCGATTCTTTGTATTGGATACCCTGATAAGAAGAGACCTCCAAAATCTCGAAGAAAATTAAAAGAATTAATCGAGGTAATAGAATGACCCAATTACTCCAACTTTTTCCTTAAAGTTTTTGAATTAAATATCCCTTTTTCTAAGTGAATTTATGGAAATTCACGTATACGATACTTATGTCAAAGCCGCAGACGGACATACAATGCACTTTGATGTAATTACTGGAGAAAGGGACCATGACAAAGCCATTGAATATGGAAAAGAATGGTTGGAATCAATTGGAGAAGGAAATGCAACTATTACCACCAATGAATGCCAATTCTGTCATTCTCAAGGGGCACCAGAACCTGTAGAGATGGCAATTAAAGAAAAGGGTTATTTCATCCAGAAAATGGAAGGCTGTCCCTAGACAACTTTTTTCTTTTTACTATTTTTCTAGATCTAGATATTTTTATAACCACATAATACAAATTGTATGACTGAACCACGTTATGCCAAATGTACTGTAGAAGGTGACAAGAAAACGAGGTGGATTTGTGGTTGTTTTCAAACGGCAGACAATTATTTCAAATTCTGTGACAAACATAATGAAACCTTGCAAAAAGCAATTCGAGCTCAGATAGATGAGTTAGATATGACTTTAATTATTGAAGACTAGATTGCAATGATTGCAACAAATGCAGATACAAATACTATTGCAATAGTATTTAGAAGTTTGATAACAGTGTTCAAAGCTGGCCCTGCAGTGTCTTTGTAGGGATCACCAATAATATCACCGACAACTGCTACCTTGTGTTCTTCAGTTCCTTTGTTACCTTTCATTTCAACCAATTTCTTGGCATTGTCCCATGCCCCACCAGTATTGGCTAAGTGATAAGCCAAGAAAATTCCTGTTACCACGGAACCCATTAACAAGCCTGCCACCGAAGTTGGTCCTAACAAAATTCCAAGAATGATAGGAGCAAGGATAGCAATAATTGCAGATTTCCAAAGTTCTTTAATAGAAGCAACAGTTGCAATATCAACACATTTCGCATAATCTGGTTTGGATTTTCCTGTAAGA
>JAWWBZ010000068.1:0-4760 GCA_033720715.1 Nitrosopumilaceae archaeon
GGGAAGTTTTTGCCAATTTTTGTCACAACTTCTAGTACGTAGACTATGACTGCAACTTCGGCAGAACTGGCTGCAGTTGGTCTGGGTTGTGATGGCCCTTTGTTCTCATTGACGAGTATTGACATTTACGCACCCACCTTTGTTTTGATGCCTTCCATCACTTTTCCAGTTGCGTGGCTGGTTTCTTTCCTAAGGGTTGCAAATCCTTCAGTGACTGCTTTGGATGTTCTTGGCGATGCGCTAGAGGCATCAGTTGAGATCTCTTTTACTGTTTGGATGGATTCCTCAACAGTCTCGAAGGCGTTTTCTACGGCACTGGCAGTATCACGGATGATACCATTTTGTTTGAACTCTTCTGTAGTCTCTTTAATGTCTCGGACAGTATCACGTACGGCATATGATCCTTCACGAATTGCCAAGGCAAACTCTGGGATTGCTCCTGATTCACGAAGTGTCTTTACGGTATCTCTCATTTGCTGAGAATAGTCCCGGATGTTTTTTGAAATGTTTTGTATGGATTGGGCTGTTTGTTTTGCATTCAGTTGAAAAACTGAGTTTTCATTCCAATATGGAAGTGAGTTGTTGAATTCTTTCATGAACTAGTAAGCGTCAATTTTGTTAATAATACCCGCGACAAATTTATTCATATAATTTGTCCATGTTTTTGTAAAGTCATTCAGAGTTTTAGTGAACCGTCTTTGAGTGCTTTTTTTACAACCTCAATGTATTGCTCAACTGTGCACTTGCGAAGTGATTCAGGCATTTCAGCTGAATCAAACTTTTCCATCATCTTTGCTTTTTTTCTAACAACAAACCTTACAGGACGTGGAACATTTTCGCTGTACTTTTTGTTGACATAATCAATTATCTCTTGGATTTCTTGGGGACTCATGTAAGGTATAAAAAAATTTTTTGAATTAAATCTATCTGAAATCTTTTCAAAACTTTATTTTCGCTAAAGGAAAAAGATTGGTATTGGACAAAGCGCTAGAACAAAAGATTCAATCTATAATTTTTGAGACCTTTCAAGATGCCGAGTCTGAATGGATTAGCTACTTTCAGCACAAGGCAAAGCAGATGGATTTGGACCAAAAATCATTTTTTATAGGCATGATGTACCCCAAAATTGTCAAAAACCTAGAGGATAACAACATCCACATTCGCATAAAGTCAGATGCTTGGGCAGACCATGAGATACAAAAGATAAACTCTATGCTTGGTAGGTTGTATGAGAAACTAGAATAACACACTAAGGTTTAACTTTAAAGAAAAATCACGATATTCTATGAGTGAAAGTTCTGACGCTGAGAGATTCTACGAACCAAGAAACTGGGACAAAAAGATGGAGTTTGATTCTCCAGGTGAAAGCCCGCTACGATACTGCGGCAAGTGCGGCCATGTAATTTACGAAGGAGACCGCTTTTGCACAAAATGTGGTGCAGAAGTTAGAAAATAAAATTTAATTCTTGATAATTTTGCCAAGTACTAGTTTCCTTCAACTTGGCAGTTAGCTTCGCCAGGCAAACAGTACACTGTAAACTTGAATAGCTGTGTCTGCGAAGCTCCATTTCCTGAAACGCTCACATATGCCAACAAGGTTTCAATGTCATCAAAACTCTTTGGAATCTCCCAAGAGTAAACAAAATATCCACTTGGGTTTGTAAATCCATCAAACTTGCGGATTATATCTTCTCCATAGTCTTCAATGACCAGAGTAACTTTAGCTCCCTGTATTGGATGTGTTCCATCTGAGACATGTACGTTAATGTTGTGTGTCGTACCACGTCGCACCATCTCTTGTCCATCAACTAAAACCTGTAAACCTGGTTTTGAATCCTCTGATATTATCACAAGACCAAGCTTTGTTAGGTGTTCAGTTGCATATACTATCTCAGAGTCTGAAATTGTTCCCTTTGCCCACCACTCAAACGTAGTCAAAAACCAAGGTGGAACATTTGTGTGGGCTAGTTTTTCGTGTGTTAGATGAAAATATGTTTCTGATTTTATTTGATTTGCAAACTCTACTTCTACCTTGTAGGTTCCTCCCTGAGATCGCGAATCGACAAGATATGTGGTTGACCAGTTTCCAGTCTCTACAAGTGGAGATTTCAAGGTCTCAACCGTTCCATCAGGTTTTGTAATGTCAAGTACAACATTTGAGGTCCTTCCAAACTCTGGGATTCTTCCTGATAGTGTGACTAGAGCAGTTTGTCCGGGATCAGGAATCGTATAGATTTGCTTTACAGTTTGAGTGTTTTGAACCAGGTTATGATCGGCAAGGTCTGCAAGAACTTCCATTACTGTTTTTTGTGTAATGTTGTTTTTTGCAACTAGTGATTCTGCCTTTTCTTTAATGGTAAATGGGATCTCCGGCTCTGAATATGCATAAGCAAAGGATGCTACAAGCACAAAAAGGAGTATTGCTGCAAACTTCATTATGATGGCTCTGAGTCAACCCTAATCTTTTCTTCAAGCTCCTCTACTTCTAAATCAGCATTGGTGGAATAATGAATGTCGTCTCTTCCGTAGTTGCTTGTTTTGGTGTGAGGATTTTTTGGATTGTCTTGAGCAAGCTTTACCAAATATTCTCTTTCTGAAACTACAAGCATCTTGTTTTGCTCAAGTTCTGCTTTGATTTTTTTTAGTCGCTCTAGGTCTCCAAGTCCTGATTGAAGCATTCTGTTTGCATCGTCAAGGAGAGATGTCATACAGATACGATAGAGCTGTTCACAATTAAATGGATTTCTATGTAAAAAAAAATAAAAATTAAAGTTCCAATCCAAAAGCGCCTGCCACGTCTGAAAACTGCATGTAAGACTCTAGGTACTGCCTACCTTTAGGAGTAATAACAAAGGTATTTTTTCCATCATACTCTATCTTGTTGATTAGTCCCGAGCCTGTTAGGTTCTCTAGGAATTTGGAAAGTCTGGAGTGGGAAAGATTTGCTTGTGCCAACAAGCGAGTAGTCTTTATCCCTTCTTCTCCAGAATCTTGGGTTGCTGTAAGAAGATCACCGACAATCTGCATACTGGTTCTGTAGTTTGTCATATCTAATTTTATGCAAATTTTAGTTAAAAGGAACATGAACGATTTCTATGTAAATTTTTGAAAAATTTTAGTCCAGCTAAAAATCCATAAAGAAAATTCAAATTTTAATTTTTTATGAATGCAAAAATTATTTTCAATTAAAGGTTGTAACAGGCAACCTATTACACACTATCCTCCAAAGCTTTCCTCTCTTTGTTGGGAGTATTTTCCCTTGTCATTTTTTCCAAAGAGGATAATTTCTAAAATATTTGCCTTGTCTTCTTCTGTTAGCTTGAATCCGCGTGACTCTAGATAATTGAACAGTTGTTCGGAATGAATCTTCATACTTATGTCTTTTATTGGTTTAATTTGATAAAAAATTTCTAGGGACAAATGTTTTGCGCAAAGTAATCTAAAAAATTTTGTATAATCTGGGAAGGAAAAAGTCTGAAAGGTTCAAAAAATTACTAGATTTGTTATAGGAAGTGAATAGATGGTTGGGATGTACTTGGTCTGAGGAAAAACACCTAACCCATCTATTATCTTGAATTTGCGATTAAATAATAAAAACAAGTCGTATAAATTATCAGTGCCTCTACCCGCGAGTTTCGCTATAGTGGTTTTGCAAGATGTTTTTCATTAAGGGCCAGTACACATCTTTTGACCACAGTTTTTTCTTGCATCCAGATAATAGCTTGTCACAGTACTGCTTTTCTTCTTTAGTTAGCTGTGATGCATGCAGATAATTTTTCTTTGCGGCCAACTCATAAAGAAAAGAGTAGTACTCGCGAAGAACCTCTTTTTCTTGCATTTCTTGCGAAATCATTTTTTTCCAAAGAAATGAGAAAATCAGAATTATTTAGGATCTGGCTAACTTTTAGGCAACCCAAGGTTCAGAATTGGAATTTATTTTACCAATTTAGTTCAATAATTGAACACCCGAGGCTATCTTCAAAGTGCAACAAACCAATTGACTTTCACATGACTATGGCAGAGCCTCTCACAGAGCAAGAAAAGGAGATAAAGCTAGATTCAACTGACAGGCAGATTCTAAATTTGCTTATTTCCAATGCACGAGATTCGACTAGGACAATTGTAAAAAAATTAGAGGGTCTTGGAATTGAAATGTCTGAAAGAGGAGTAGGAAAAAGAATTACACGATTAGAAAAGATGGGAATAATTCATGGTTATACTGCAATGGTTGACCTAAAGCAAGTCAACATGCCAATATTACGACTGATTACAGTAAAGTTCACTTCTCCAAAAGATTTTGTAACAAGACTTGAGGAGATGAAAGATTACTTGACGGCAGCACCATATTGTGATTTTTCTGCAAGGACCAATGGCAACATTGACTGGATAGAGCTAAAGTTCTTCAACAATCACGAGCAGGCCCAACAAGAAGAGGATCTTTATCGTGCATGGTTTGGTGACATTATGGAAGACTATAGATCATACGATCTTGATATTCACAAATTAGGATGGCAATTATTTGATGAGGATGATTTTGATCGGTTTATCAAGAGTACCTGTAAGAAGGAAGGTACACAAACTGATGTTATTAAGAAATCCAAATAGTACTTTCTTAAATACAATTTCTGTGTATAATATGTATGGCTTTTAGACGATGTGTTCATTGTGGCAGAGAATATGAAGATGTGTTTAACAGAAGAATTTGTTCAGATAGGTGCTCCTTGGAGATTTCCTAAATTTGTGAAATACTTAAACTACAA
>JAWWBZ010000069.1:0-4724 GCA_033720715.1 Nitrosopumilaceae archaeon
AATCCCTTCATTGTAGACATCGCTGGTCCAATTGCTACCATTGCATCGCCAAGGTCATGAATAGTTGTCAATCGTAATTGAACTTGTTCCAATGACATTCTTGCATTGCCGAGCATTTTTGTAACTTTACGAATTTCAGCTAATTCGTTTGACAAAACCTTACTTGTGCTAGTATCATGTTGTTGCATTGCAGTCACGATTCTCTTGAAGAGTTGCGCATCTCTTTCGTGCAATTTACTTAACATCGAGTCCATTTTGCTAATTTGGACTTGAAGTTTGTTAACTGCGGTTTGAATTCGTGGTTTTAATGCACCTTGTGGTTGTACTGCATCACGTATTTTGCTAGTTACACTTTGACTCTCTTGTCGAGCCCAAGTCTTGTCGAAGTTTGGCATGTTAGAGGGTTTAGAAATTGATTCTTAATGAGAGGTGTGTATTTAGATCAACTTTAGACTAAATTTAGCTCACAAACTATTAACCAAGTTCAAGATTTGGTTTTCTATGGGTAGAATTGCAGTTTTTGATTCTGGATTAGGCTCATTGTCCATAATAAAAGCAATTCAAAGGGTTTCAAAAAATGAAATAATCTATTTTGCTGACCACAAAAATTTTCCATATGGTAAAAAATCTAAGAAGCAGTTAGAAAAGATTGTAAAAAATTCAATAATTGTTTTAGAAGAACAATTTCAACCCGACTTGATTGTAGTCGGATCAAATACTCCAACTATAATGTTAGATATTTTTTCAACTAGGGTTATTGGTGTTAATCCTCCCCTTGGAAAAGCAAGTACACTATCAAAGACAAATAATATTGGTATACTTGCCACAGAATCGGCAATTAAAAGTCAAGAACTTTCAAATTTTATTAAAGAATGTGATTTGCCCACTAAAACAAAGGTTTACAAAATAAACGGATCACAACTTGTTGAATTAGTGGAAAATGGGACATTCATACTTGATAAAGAGTATAGTTTAAAACTTATTCGAAGAGTATTATCAAGAAAAATTTTAAGAAATAAAATTGATGTTATAACCTTATCAAGTACTCATTTACCATTCTTAAAATCAATTTTAAATTCTGAATTTCCTAAAGTAAATTTTATTGATCCGGCAGAAATGGTCGGAAAAATTGTTCTCAAAAAATTAAAAAACAAACAATCAAAAAGAAATTCCTTAAAAATTTATTCCTCTGATAAGTCTGGAATAGTACAAAAAAATTTAGCTCTAATGGGAATTAAAAATAAAATTAATTTTCTTAGGGTTTGATTTTTGATTTTCTATAACCGTGACTAAACTGTTTATCGTATAGTTTAGAAAATTCATAATTTGTTGAGTCTATTACCTCGCTAATAATCACAATTGCGGTACGAGTTATTTTTTCATTTTTAATTTTTTTTGAAATATCCATTAAGGTTCCTTTTACAATTTTTTGATCCTTCCAACTAGCACGATATACGACTGCAACAGGTGTTGATTTTTTATATCCACCAGCAAGTGCTTCTTTTACAATATCTGAAATCAAATGAACACTAAGATAGAAAATCAAGGTAGCTCTATGTTTTGCTAATTCAGCAATTTTTTCTCTTTTGGGAACTTTGGTTCTTGATTCTGCCCTGGTAACTATTATGGTCTGGGTAACTCCTGGAAGGGTAAGTTGAGTTTCTAAGGCAGATGCTGAAGCTAAAAAGGCGGTGACCCCAGGCACGACTTGAGAGGAAATGCCTTTTTCCTTAAGATTATCAATTTGTTCTTTAATGGCGCCGTAAATAGAGGGGTCCCCATCATGTAATCTTACAACAACTTTTTCCTTTTGGGCATTTTTGTATAGGATATCAAAAATTTCCTCTCTTACTAATCCAGATGCATCATACAATTTTCCTTTCTTACATAATTTCAATATGGGGTTTGGGATTAACGATCCAGAATAAACGACAACATCTGCCTTTTGAATTATTTTCTTAGCTTTTACTGTAATTAAATCCGGATCTCCTGGACCACACCCTACAAAAAAAACATCAGACACGTTTTACCACCAAAATTGAAAAATATTTTGTAGTTAAAATTCCATTGTTAACTTCTCCCAACGTTAATTTTCTTATTACTTCATCTTTTGTACCTAGATCTTGTCCAATTGCAAAAATTGAATTATCTGGAAAACCAGCTTCTCTTAGTAGGTTTACAACTTGATCAAAATATCTTCCATCTTTAAGAAAAACTAGTGTTTCAGAATTTTTTGCAATTTCTTTTACTGTAGTCAAATCGTAACATGATGGGATAATTGAAACTTTTTCTGCACCTTCTGCAATACTAACTCCAACCTTGGATGCAAATGTAAACATAGAAACAATTCCTGGGATTACACTAATTTTAACAGATGGAAAATTTTTTTCGATTTCCTTATGCATGTAAATCCAAGTGCTATACAAATAAGGATCACCTACAGTTAGATATACAGCATTTTTTCCTGAAAGAACAACTTCAGCCATAATTTTGGCATTTTTTTTCCAAGTTTCTTCAAGAATGTTTTGATCTTTAGTCATTGGGAAAATTAATTTTATTATTTCTTGATTTTTTGATTGGTCAAGTAAAGAAGACACCACGGATAATGCAATGCTTGGCCTGTCTTCCTTTGATGCAGGGCATAAAATTACATCAGCATTGTGAATTGCATTAACTGCTTTAACAGTTAGTAATTCTGGATCCCCTGGTCCTACCCCAATTCCTACTAATTCAGGCATGAAAACTATGAATTTGTTCCCAATTAAAAGCTAGATTAACCCTTTGTTGCGGAAATAATTGTAACAGGGTTTCGAGCCAGCATCATAGTTCCCTTTGATGTTTTTCTGCTCTTGGAAATTGTTACTTGTGTGATATCAATAGATCTAAATGATAAACTTTCGAGAATAGTTAAAACCGCATAAAGAGTTTCAATTAGTATTATTCCAATAACAATTCTTCCACCAAGTTTTAACTTTTGTTGACTAAGTTTAACAATTTCTTGGGTGTCTCCTCCAGTTCCCCCAATAAAAATTGCATCCGCATCTTCTTGTTCTTGAATTTTCTCTTTAGCATTTCCTGAGATAACCGAAATATTTGACAATCCAAATTTTTCAATATTTTTTTTTGTTAATTCGATTGCATTTGAATCATAATCTATTGCAATAACTTTACCAGACCCTTCTACTTGAAGTGCTGCCTCAATTGAAATTGATCCGCTTCCACAACCAATATCATATACAGTTTGTCCTGATTTTAGTCGAGCTTTACTTAATTGAATAGTTCTGATTTCTTCTTTAGTAATTGGTACTTTTTCTGAACGTTCAAAAAATTCATCGGGAATACCGGGTGTTTTAAAGGTCCACATTTTATCTCTCTATAAAAGTACGATTAAATGTTAATTCCACTGGAGGCACTTCCTGCATGAACAAGTGTATATGTCACAATCCAAACGAACAAGTACAAGAAAATATAGCTGCCAATACCTTGAGTAACAATTTTCTTTCTATCAGATGAAGGTAACTGCATTTTCATTCCCTTGGCTACAACTATTGTTCCTGCAAAAATTATTATCATAAACGCAATTGATGCCCAACGTCTTTCCTCACCTTCGATTCCTTCAAAGATAAAGGTTGCAACAGTTCCGGCTATTACTGCAAGACTAACTCTTAGCCAAAATAATTTGTTTAGTTTTCTCTCTGTTTCAGTTGGCATAATCTGCTCTTTGGAAGGATCAGTTGGAGGAGTTACGCTAGGAGTGAGTTCCTCCGTTTCTGGTGTCTCCTCAGGTTGACTTTCTACAGCCTTTTTTTCAGAATCTTCAGGCTCTGGAGTAGGTTTGGAGGTTTTCTTTTTGTGTTTTGCCAAGTAAATTTCTAGTCTGTCTCAAGTGAGCCTCGTTTAAAATCTTTGGTAGGAACATAAGCACGGAAAACAGCAAGAGTATAATTTCACATATAGGATGTTTTGATATGACACTTGCCGGTATTGAACTAAAATATTTGGTAAACAAAATTTCGGAGGAAGTTCAAGGATATTATGTAAGCAACATTTGGGGGATTACAAAAGACAGTATTTTATTCAAATTACATCATCCTGACAAGACCGATGTTTTTATGATGATTTCAACATCAGGCGTATGGTTAACCTCCGTAAAAATTGAACCTATTGAACCAAACAAGTTGCAAAAACGATTACGTAGTGATCTGTTGAGATTAAAAATTAAAAAAATAGAACAGATTGGATCTGAGAGAATTGCTTATTTTACATTTTCTGGATTTGACAAAGAATTTGTGATAATTGGTGAATTTTTTTCAGATGGGAATATACTACTTTGTAATGAGGAAATGAAAATTTTAGCTTTACAGCATTCAATAGATGTAAGGCACAGAAAATTAGGAGTAGGGATGGAATACGTTACTCCACCTCAAAGTGGATTAGATATTTTTCATATTACTGAATCAGATTTTGATGATCTTAGATCCACAGATCTTATTGCGGGAAAGTGGTTAGGGAGAACCTTGGGTTTACCCAAAAAATACGTTGAGGGAATTTTCGAACTCTCAAATATTGATTCTAAAATTGTTGGAGTGAATCTAAATGATGATCAAGTGAATAAAATTTTTCAAACTACCAAACAAGTTGTAGAGCGTGTAATTTCTGGTAAACATGAACCCATAATAATTAGAAATGAAACCTCTGAAGTTTTACCCATCAAATTTGAAAAG
>JAWWBZ010000070.1:0-4520 GCA_033720715.1 Nitrosopumilaceae archaeon
ATCAAAATTACAAAAGAACATTTCAAAGATGCACTCAAAGAAGTAAAACCATCAGCTTTGAGGGAAGTTTTAGTTGAGATTCCCAATGTTCAATGGGATGATGTTGGGGGTTTAGATGAGCTTAAGGAGGAATTAAGAGAAACAGTCGAATGGCCAATAAAACACAAAGATGCCTTTGAATTTGTTGATGTTCAAACTCCAAAAGGAATTTTGTTATACGGTCCTCCAGGAACAGGCAAAACGTTAATTGCAAAAGCGCTTGCCAAGACAACCGAATCAAATTTTATCAGCGTAAAAGGACCAGAACTGCTCTCAAAATGGGTAGGAGAATCTGAAAAAGGAGTAAGAGAGATTTTCAGAAAAGCTAGACAGGCAGCTCCATGTATAATATTTTTTGATGAAATTGACGCTTTAGTTCCTCGAAGAAGCGGAGGTGAGTCATCGCATGTTTCTGAAAACGTTGTATCTCAAATTTTAACTGAAATAGATGGATTAGAAGAACTTCACAATGTATTGATTGTTGGAGCTACTAATAGATTAGATATTGTGGATGAGGCACTATTAAGACCTGGAAGATTTGATAGGATAATTCGTGTTCCAATTCCAGATGTAAAAAGTAGAGAACAAATATTTAAAATCCATACAAGAAAAAAACCACTTGATAACGATGTAAAGATTTCAGAGATTGTAGACAGAACTGAAGGATTTAGTGGAGCAGATATGGAAGCCATTGCTAATAGAGCAGCAATAGCTGCCCTAAAAAGACACGTGGAGGAAAAATCCCAAGACTTTAAGGAAATTAAAATTACCCACCAAGATTTCCTAGAGTCAATTGAAAAGGTCAAACCAAATCATCCAATAAAAAATAAGACTCAGGAAAAATCAAAAGTTACAATGGAAAATCAATCTTAATCTTTTCACACATTGTTCATTTAATTCTTTAATGGACGTAAGTCAATAATGAAGTTGAAAAGTAAACTTTGTAGATGACCAAAATTGATATCTATAATTAAGCTATCAAGGTCATGAACACCCATCTTAATCCAAATAACGAATCGGATTCTGTTTTAAAAGTAATATCTGTACTTTTTTTCGTTTCAATCGTTTTGATGTTGGGTAGCATGCTTTTTGAAATTAATCCATTTGAACAAAAATCGGTTTTTGATAAACCTCTAAAGCTTAATGGAGTAATATATGATAAAATTGCCTTTGCATCTATTTTCTCTGAAAACGTAGTAATTCAAAGAAGATAGCAGGTAGGAATGGTATTTTTTATAATAATAAATTATTGCATATTGTCATATTTATTACATAAAATATAAATAATGTAATAAACATTACATTATTGGTGAAAATCAATGTGGTTTGATTCCGAATTTGACAACATGTTTCGAAGATTGTCAAACCGCTTTTTTAATTGGGATGATGTCATCGAAACTCCAAACAATGGAACCCAAGTCCAAACTTATGGACCATATTACTATGGCTATGAGTTGAAAATGGGACCCGATGGAAAACCCCAAGTCAGAGAATGGGGAAATGTAAAACCATCGTCATCGCCACTAACAGAAGGAATTAGGTCTCCTTCAGTCGACGAGATCTTTGACGAAAAAACCAAAACCCTAAAACTTGTAGCAGAGATGCCAGGGATTGAAAAATCGGACATCAAAGTGAATATTGAAGAAGGCAATGTAGAGTTGTCAGCTCAACACGACAACAGAAAATACCATTGTACTGTTCCTCTAAAATACAAAGTAGATGAAAACTCTGCAAAGGCAAGTTATGCAAACGGAATATTGGAAGTAACTTTTAATGTTCCAGAGGAAAAACCAAAAGGAAAGACAATTCCCGTGAATTAGTAAAAACACAAACCAAAAGGAGTTGATAAAAATGCCCGATGAGTCCTGTAGACGATGTGGACATTACTTGCAAGTGATAGAGAATTGCAGTGATTGTAATTCTCCAATCTTCTTTGTTTGTCCACAATGTCATAGAGAACCAGATAAATGGATTCATTCCCTATGTACAAATCCAAAAATGCAAAGGATGGTGATAGCAGCATAATGATAGACAACCAAATTTTTTTAAAAACGTCCTTGGAGTGGAGGTGTTGGGTTGGTTCCCCCAACACCTTTGAGAATAGAAATTTAAGGAGAAGTTAAAATGAGTCAGGAGATTCAAAGTTTAAGCAATCAAGCAGAGATTTTTTCTTCAAAACTACAATTATTACACAAAGAAATTTCAAAAATTATTGTAGGTCAAGATGTTATAATTGAAAAATTAATTATTGCTCTTTTGTCAGGAGGACATGTTTTACTTGAAGGAGTACCTGGTTTAGCGAAAACCCTTTTGATTCAAACACTATCTGATTGTATTTCATCTAAATTTGTACGATTACAGTTTACCCCGGATTTACTTCCTGCTGACATTACTGGAACGAAGATATATGATCATACCACAACTTCCTTTTCAACAATAAAAGGTCCAATTTTCTCAAACTTTGTTTTGGCTGATGAAATCAACCGTGCTCCTCCCAAAGTCCAATCTGCTCTTCTTGAAGCAATGCAAGAAAATCAAGTTAGTATTCAAGGGGAAACATACGCATTAGAAAAACCATTTTTTGTAATGGCAACTCAAAACCCTGTAGAGTCAGAGGGAACATACAAACTTCCTGAAGCTCAAGTAGACAGATTTATGTTCAAATTATTAATTTCATATCCCACTAAAATTCAAGAATCAGAAATTATTCAAAGGTTTACTGAGGGCATCTCCCACAAAGCCTCAAAGATTATTTCAGTAGATGAACTTTTACAAATTCAAGATTTTGTACCCAAAATTTATGCAGATGAAAAAATCCGTAACTATATTGCAGAAATAGTTGATGCGACTAGGTTCCCCTCAAAATATGAATTGTCTTTATCTGATCAAATTGAATATGGTGCTTCTCCGAGAGCATCAATCTGGCTAACTTTGGCATCAAAGGCAAATGCATTACTCCATGGAAGAGGTTACGTGATTCCTCAAGATGTAAAAGATGTTGCTTTTGATGTATTAAGACACAGGGTACTACTAACCTACGAAGCCGAATCAGAACAGGTAACTACTGATCAAATAATTGCAAAAATTTTGGAAAAGGTTGCGGTTCCATGATATTTTCAAAAGAGAGTGAGAAAAATGCCTCAATCAAACGAATTTTTAAAAAAAATAAAAAATTTAGAAATCAAGACCAGACACTTAGTAGATGGGATAATAACAGGAAACTATGACTCTATTTTCAAGGGTCAAGGAATTGAGTTTTCTGAGATTCGGGACTATAGGATTGGTGACGACATCCGAGCAATAGATTGGAAAGTTACTGCAAGGTTTAATCAGCCATACATTAAGGAATTCATAGAAGAAAGAGATCTTCAGGTTTATTTTGTAATTGATGTCTCTGGTTCAGGAAATTTTGGTTCCAATATTTCAAAGAAGGAAAAATCACTTGAAATTATTGCTAGCTTGATGTTTGCAGCTCTTCGAAATAATGACGAAATTGGTGTTTTTCTTATATCTGAAGGAATAGAGAAATTTATTCCTGCAAAAAAAGGCAAACGCCATGTCCTACAAATTTTGAATTTCATTTCAAATTACAAACCAAAATCTTTGAAAACAAACCTTCAAAATTGTTTAGAATATGTATCAAAAACAATCAAAAGAAAAAGTGTTGTTTTCCTTGTATCAGATTTTAATGATGAAACTAATTTTTTCAAACCCCTCAAGATCCTAAGAAAAAACAATGATGTTGTTGCTTTGAAATTAACCGACCCACGAGAACAAGTAATACCGGATGTCGGTTTGATTGAACTCGAGGATCAGGAAACTGGTGAACAAATTCTTGTAGACACTTCTGATGAAAATTTCAGAGAGAAATATTCTAAATTAATTTCTGATAAAAATTCTCAGTTTTTTTCAGAAATGAAACGACAAAAAATAGATGCGGTGTCTTTAACAACTGAAGAAGATTTTTCGATTCCAATACGAAAATTGTTTAAGAGGAGATAAATCGAAAATGGTAAGTTTTGGAAACGAGTTGGTGTTAGTTTTTCTTGCTTTAGTTCCTGGAATATTTTTTATCTATAAACGATTCCTTACAAAAAGAAAAAAAGCAGCTATTCAATTTAGCAATCTTTCATACATAAAATCGGCATTAGGGAGTAATAAAAAGAACAAACGGGACTCTTGGTTGTTTTACATTTCTATCGGGGTAATTGTCTTGATGATTGTTGGTTTTGCTGATCCCCATATTCCATTAGAGCAAACAAAGGAGGGAGTAAATGTGGTTTTGGTACTTGACGTTTCTGGAAGCATGCAGGCTCGAGATTATCCACCAAATAGACTAGAATCAGCAAAAAGCTCAGCTGAAATTTTACTAAATTCACTACAACCAAAAGATAATGCCGGAATTGTTACCTTTGAGAGTGGAGCTACGACTGCTGCATATCTGAGCCCCTACAAGGATAGAGTCATTGAGAAATTAAGGG
>JAWWBZ010000071.1:0-4351 GCA_033720715.1 Nitrosopumilaceae archaeon
CTACCATGAACTCTTCAGGATCTACAAAAACAGATACAACAAATTCTGGGGGATTAACACATACTTTTCCTTCATAAGTGATTGAGCATTTATCAGGTAACACACACTCTTTGAAATTACATCTGATATTAAGATTGGTAGATAATGTTGGATTTAATATGAACCAAACCAAATTAAGAGATGAAATAAGTTGGCACATAATTTTGACTTGGTAATAATTGGTGGCGGAATTTTGGGTACATCTTTATCATATTTTTTCTCATTTCTAAATAAATCAAAACAAATTGCGGTTATCGAACAAGCCCCAAAAGTTGCCTTTCATACTAGCGGTAGAAACACGGGCAAAGTACATGCTCCTTATCTTTACAATCCTGAAAAAAAGAAATTGTTTGCAAAAGCTTCCTTTCACGGGTATGAAATGTGGAAAACTTATTCTAAAATCAAAGATTTGCCATTCAAGGAAGATGGAGTTATAGAGGTTTCCCGTGACAAAAAAGGAACAAAAGTTTTGGAAAAGTATCTTAAATGGGGAAAACAAAATGGATTGTATGAAAAAGATATTGAACTTCTCAGCCGTTCAGAATTAAAAAAAATTGAACCGGAAATTAAATGTCATTCAGCTTTATTTGTACATAGAGATGCATCTACTGATTACTCAATTTTAACTCAATCATTGATGGAGGACTCCAAACAAAACGGAATCAAGTTTTTGCTAGAGACAAAAGTAACTGACATTAAAAAACAAAATGACATATGGAAAATTACTTTGAATCATGAACATGAAATCTTCTCAAATTTTATCATTAATGCAGCAGGAGGAGAATCTATTGATATTGCTCACTCTGTAGATGTTGCAATGAATTTGACAGATGTTCATTTTCGTGGAGAGTATTGGAAAGCTCCTAAAGAGTATTCCAATTTAACCAAAACCAGTGTATATTCGGTTCCTGATTTTCCTGATTATCCCTTTTTAGACCCTCATTGGATAATAAGAGTAGACGGAAGTTGTGAAATAGGTCCGAATGCCGTTCCTGTGTTCAGTCCATATGGTTACAAAAGATCTGAGAATCTAAAAGAGTTTGTTCCAAAAATGCTCGAGATGATTAGCTCTGGAGCTAGAAAAGCAATTTTTGATAAACAATTTCAAGAACTTGCCATTAATGAAATCCAATCATCTATATCTAAAACTGTAATGATAGATAGGGTTAGAAGTTTTCTTCCTAAAATCGAACCTCACAAAATAGTAGAGAAGGGAACTGCAGGTATTAGATCTTCAGTAATAAATGAAAAAGGAAAGTTTGAACCCGATGTTATTTTGATTAATGATGAGATGTCTTTTCATATTCTGAATTATAATTCACCTGGAGCCACTGGATCTTTGCCTTTCGCTGCAGAAATTATTCACAGATTAGACAAAAATGGACATTTTTTGAATGAACAGAATAATGTTCACTGCGGGCCTTGGAAATTTGATGAAATAATTGAAAATATTTCGATTTAGTGATATTTGCTAGCGATTTTAATGAAAATGATGAAATTCGATAAAAGAGAAATTCTTATTATATCCATATCAATGCAAAAAATCTGACTAGTTATGGCCAGGTGTAAAAGATGTGGGAGAGAGATGGAAAATCAAAGAGAAGGTTTCTGTTCTTTGTCTTGCTATAATTTAGATTTGCAAGAACAAATAGAGTCAATAGGAAAGGCATCCATCATAACTAAAAAGAGATAATTACAGTAAATTTTTTAAACTTTCATAATTTAGTAGCAAAACATTAATCATAATTCAATTTTGAGGGAATAATTGAAACAATTTTTGGCTCTATCCTTATCTTTGATCATATGCTTATCATTATTAATGCCGAATGCATTAGGCTCACCATTTTTTTCCAATGGGTTTTTCACCAAGAATGGAATAGAATGGTGTGAGGAAAACAAAAATTTGTATGAAATTTTGGGTGAAAAATTTTTTGAACATCATAAACACTCCCTAGAATCTAGGGTATGTGTAAGTCTTTATGGAGATTATTTCTGGACCTATTCAGGTCAAGATCGAATAGAGAAGCTAATTGAAAGAAGTAAACATTATTCTCAATTGGAGATAATGGAAAGTTATGAAGAGTCGGAAACAGGTATTATCGACACAACACCAGCAGAAAATAAAGATCAAACACTTATTCGAGGAACAACGCCAGATGGAAAGATAATCGTACAAATAATTTCATCAACCCCTAAAATTAATCAGTCAATTGAAATTAATTTATCATTCATTAATGTTACAAGTGGCTTAGTTTCAAATGTAAATTATGGAATAGAAGTAACTCAAAACAACCAAGTAATATTACAAAATAAAAACATCTATTCAGAAAAAGGACTTTCTACATTAATCACACGTCCTTTGACCTCGGATGACCCAATAGAGATTTTCATTTCAATTAATGGAATTGGTCTTCCAAATAATCAGGAGGAATGGTCAGGGCCAAAGGGAGAGATGTTAACCTTTACAGTGGTGCCTGAATTTGGAGTAATGACTATTATCTTATTTGCAATCACAGTTTCATTAATGATAATTTTTACTCAAAATAAGATAAAGAATTTTAACACATTCTAAATTTTGTTTTTAATTTGGTGAAATTAAATAATTTTTCCATTGTGTTAGAGATGAGAATAATTTTAATTATTCCAGAACAAATTTGTCACAGCCAGAGTTACAAGGTTTATTCATAACTCCTTCGCATTTACCATTCTCGTCATGCATTATACGGTGATGACCGCAGATCCTACATTTTTCTCTGAAATGATGAATTAATTCTTTTAAGCTTAATTCAGATTGAGTAATTTTGTTTTCAGTATGTTCAGCCATATGACAAAAATAAAGTCTAAAAACTTAAGGTTATTGGAGATTGTCTTAAAATTTACCAACCAGAAATATTCGTGATTGCCTATTTTCTTCCCGATTCAAGTTCATCGATGGTTCCCCCTTGACCGTAAAGTACATGCATAGTATAGCTAGTTGTAATGTCTTTATGATTACGAATTTTTGAAACAATTTTATCAATACCGTCAGGATCATCACTACAAATTTTTAGAAAAATATCATATTTTCCCCAAACCCCATTAATTTCCGTTATTTCGGGATATTTTTTTAGTTCTGCTATCACCTCGGATTCGCTTCCAGTATTGCAATTCAGCAAAATATACGCTTGCATAATTTTTATTCTTTATTTGATTAATAAACATACTAGATTACAAAACTTTCAATCTGTTTAACAGATTTGTTTAAAATCGATTTTGTTATTAGATATCTTTAATTTTTTAATCATTTCCAAAGTACTTTGTAATTTTTTAATCTTGTTTACTTCTAATTCGATTATTTTCTCCAAAAAATCTTCAAATGATACAGCCTCATATTTTAGGGGTTTGTTATGGATTTTCAAAACACAGCCCTTTGATTGTAAAGTTTTAAGAATATGGTAGGTTTCTGTTCGTGGTATTTCTAATTGCTTTGAAAGCTGCGAGGCTGTTTTAGATCCCATTTTGCATAGACATAGATAAATTTTGGATTGATTTGTAGAGAGGCCAAACTTTTGTAATATTTTTTCAGGGGTCTGAGATATAAATTCAGGTTCTTTGGTAAGAATTTCTTCTTGGATGAAAAATGGATTCCTATTCATCATCTAAAATTACCCAAGTTAATCCTCTTACTTCTTCCCAAGATTCAACAGTGATGTTTTTCATAAAATGATTTTAATCAATTTGAATAAAAGACTCACGTAGAAATCATCAGTAGAAATCATTATTGAATTAATGGCGCCGGGAGGGAGATTTGAACTCCCGTTCCCTTGCGAGAACGCGCTTTATGGTAAATAATTTCCAGGCGCGCGCCCTACCAGGCTAGGCGACCCCGGCACTTGTCATTAGACAAAAAGATTCGGCAAATTTGATTATATATTGTGTTACTTAGTTTTTAGAATCTATTTCCATATAGTGATAGTAGTTGATTTCTCTACATTTTTTCCTTCAGGATCGAATCCTGATGATTTAATTTTGTATAAACCTTCATGGGCAAAATCCCCATCGATTTTCATTTGATCCCAGATAAAGGAAAATTCTTCATTAGGTTCTAGAATATAATATTCACCATTTGATAATAATTGTTTTTTTGGTTCAAATATCAACATCCCCGATAATCCAGTTATTTGTATACCATAAGAATCCGAGAATTTTATTGGGACTGAACCTGAATTAATTATTCTTATTTTTATCTCTTCACCTTTTTTAAAATCAAATTTGTCAGTTACAATTGAGAGTGATGGGCCTTCAACAAAAACTAATTGAGATGTATTCTTAA
>JAWWBZ010000072.1:0-4265 GCA_033720715.1 Nitrosopumilaceae archaeon
CACACCAGATGATAATCCTGGAAACGATGATGACTCTTCTGATGATATAGATGTGGTTCCACCGGGAACTGAAGAAGCCGACCTATCAATTACCAAACAAGGACCTTCAGCTGTCTTTGTGAATACTAACTTTGACTACACGATTACCGTTTTTAACTCCGGTCCAAATATTGCGGACGATGTTATTGTAACTGATGTTTTACCAGCGGCTTTACAATTTGTATCCGATACAGATTCTTGTATTGAACAACCCCTAGGAACACTTTCTTGTTTATTGGGTGATATTGGAATTGGTAACAATAAATCATTTAACATTACTGTGAGGGCAAATTCCACAGGAACAATAACTAATCAAGGATCAGTTAGTTCTGATACGGATGATCAAGATGAATCAAATAATATCTCTAACATAGTAGAAACCGATGTACTAGAGGAAGGATCTGATCTTGCTGACCTTTCAGTTACGAAGGACGCCGATTTGGAAGAAGTAGAACCTGGCGAAGAGCTAGAATACACTATAACGGTTACAAACGATGGTCCTTCATCAGCTGTTAATGTGACGGTTTCTGATAAATTGCCTCCACAAGTTGAATTTGTATCTTCTATTCCTCCTATTTCAACTCAAATTGGAAATGAATTGACATGGGAATTTGAAACAATTGAAAATAATGCCTCAGAAATAATTACACTAGTGGTCAAAGTAAAAGAAAATGTTCCAGAAGGAACCACAATTTCCAATATTGCTTCCGTAATATCTGATACTGAAGATCCTGATGACGACAACAATGAATCGCCTGAGGAAGAAACTGATGTTGGTAAGGGTGAAGATGAGGACAAAAATGATGGAGGTATGAATCATTGGGATACGAGACCAACATTTGGAATAAACCATGAAACAAGAAACACCCTGAAGGTTGAAAATGGATTTACATTTAATGGCGATTCATTTACAGTAACCGATAATCATCATACCCCATTTGCACAAAAATCAATAAACATTGGTACTGAAAACACATTCACCGCCAAAGTATATGCTTCAAAAAGACTAATGGTTCAAGAATTCATCTTTGGAATTCCAGAGGTTGGGAAGGGTCATTTAGCTGAAATGAGAGTAGAGGTTTGGTTTGACCGAGATGGCAAAATAGAAGAAGTCAAAATAGATCAGAATACCAATGTAATCGAACCTGAAAGTTTGCGAGTATTTTCTGAAAGAGTCAAATGTATAGAACATGATTTAGAAGAAGAATGTTATAGCACTCAAATCATAGCAATTTTCCTAGAACCCTTAATGTATTCCACTATGGGTATAAAGGCAATTGATTGGGAATTAAGAGATCATACAACCTATCTGAATGATGGTTTTGATATTTCTGGAGCATCGCTTAATCCTATGTTGACCTCGTTAATCCCATCAAATTTAAAATCGCAAGGACTAATTCTAGTTACACAAACTGAAAAATACAGTCCTTATTGGATTGCTGAAGATGGAAGGATGTTTGAACGAAATAATTTTGGATCCTTCAAAGAAATTAACCAATCATTTCAGAGATTCCAAGATTCAGGAGAGCCTCGAAATAGATTGCATTCTGGATTTAATCAAATTTTAGAGGAAGAAAGCAAAAAAGCATTACAAATATTTGATTCCACAAAAATAATTTCCGACCTTCCTGATAGTTTTGGGTATCATACTGTATATTCAGAAAGAATTAACCCAGAAATGATAGAAAAAATGGTTCAGGAAGAACAAAGGGCAAAAGATTATCTATTGAAGAAATATCTCCAAGCTCGATGGTAGCCTCTTTGACCATTAAAAACATAATATACTAGAAAGTAAGTTTTTCAAAATAAAATATGGAAAAAAATTCAGAATTAACATTTTCAAAATATGGTGTTTATACAATAACCGATTCCCTAAACTTGTTTTTTCCAGGAATTGAGATTAAAATTGAAAAAATAAGTGAAAATGTTTTTTCTTATTTAAAAAGAGATCTAGAAGATGAAATTACGGAAAAAAAAATTCCTGTAACAGGCTCGAAATTAATATTGGAAGTTGCCCCAATAAGACCCCTCAATTATCCTGCAAAGAGGACAAATTATTTTTATTTAGAATTTGAAAGTCCCGTTTATTTGACAGAAGGATCTTCTGCAACGGTTTTTGTTCAATGTCCAATAGAGATAGGCCTATTTTTGCACCATGAATCTCACAAGGATTCTCTTGATTGGATTACGTGTGACCCATTTAATTCCAGATTTGGTCTTTATGGGGTTCCAGAAACGGGAATACTCTGCAAATACTCCAAAGTTCCAATTGTGGGCTCTTATGATGATTCTGTTGATTACTTTAATGGGGTTATCAAAATAAATTTGAGAAACGAACTTTCTGGAGGTCATTCTGTTACAAAAATTGTTTTTCCAATCACTGATACTAGTATTTATTATGATGATTCAAAAGCAATATTTGACAGTATTACAGGTGTATTGAAGAAAAAACTCATAATTGAACTTTTTGATGTAGATACAGAGCCCATACAAACAAATTGGACAAAATCTCCAACATATGAAAAAATTGAGACAGTAAAAAGAATGGATTTTGGTGTAGATTAATGGTTTTAGACTTTTTACAAAATTTAGACTCTATTGAGTTAATTGGAGGTCTAACTCTTCTTTCACTCTTTATTGGTGCAATTATAATGGCAGTAGGTGTAATTATTGCCAGAACTTTTAGGTTAATCTTTGTAAAGTATTATGCTCCAAAACTTGCAAAAGACACTTCTCAGAATCTTGGCAAAATAATCTATTTTGGAATAATAATTATTGCATTTTTGGTTTTTACTGCATCCACAGGAGTTGATTTGTCTGGATTAATTGTAGCAGGTGGTATTTTTGGAGTTGTCATCGGATTTGCGACTCAGTCTGTTGTATCAAATCTAATTTCTGGAATTTTCTTAATGATAGAAAAACCAGTCAAACATGGGGATTCTCTTGAACTTCCCGATATGGGGATTAATGGAACATTAATTGACATTAACACATTTGCAGTTAGAATTCGACAATTTGATGGAACTATAGTAAGAGTGCCTAACGAGAAATTTTTTACCACCAACATTCGTTCATTAGTTTCTACACCTGTAAGAAGGTCTGAAAAAATAGTTGGAATTGCTTATAAAGAGGATATCGATGGCGCAATTTCTGTTATGGAAAAAGCAATTAGAAAATCGATGCCCTACGTTTTACTGACCCCAAAACCTGACTTTAGAATTATTGAATTAGGTGACTCTAGCATAAATATAGAAATTTTAGTATGGCACCCAAGAGAAGATTGGGGGGAAGTTTCCCCTAAACTCTTGAAGGTGGCAAAAAACGCACTTGATGCAGCTGGAATTGAGATTCCATTCCCACAAAGAGTGATATGGCAAGGAAAACAATAGACTATTTTGAAATGTCCGAGACCTGAGCTTGAACTTTTGATTGTTTCTTTTTGATGAGACTGTACATTATCATTCCAACATTAATTATCGAAATAATTTCAATCAAATCCACTCCATACAAAAACCAATCAATTATTGGATGTACTCTTGAAACTAGTCCAGCTTCTAACATCATGTCCGCATTCCAAACCATATGAGGGACTTGAATGAATTGAATTATTGCGATAATAATTACGCTTCCAAGAATTTTGTTCTCATACCACTTCCAAAACCTGTTCCATGTGTTCATGTTTTACATTCTATGTTTTTCAGTTTTAAGTTATATGAAAATTAGATGAAACTAATTAGAGAGAACTAATTTTTTAAGGCATTGTACTTGTGAATTTAGGTTAAGCTAGTTTTCCGTAATAATCTTTAGAGGTCAGCTTTTATTTTTTCTTTTTTCATCCAAATTGTTTTTCCTTTATGATCAATTAACTCTATGTTCATTTCATTTAGATTGTCTCTAATTTTGTCAGCTTCAGAAAAATTTTTTTCTGCTCTAAACTTTTCTCTATTTTTAATCATTTGATTAATTTCTTGAATTTGTTCTTCAGAAATTTTTGGAATTGTCAAGCCTAAAATTTCAAGCATTCGTTCTAATTCTGGAAGAATTTTCATTGCTTGATTTTTCCCGAGATTTTCTTCAGCTGCAAGGCGGTTTGTTTCTTTAATTAAGGAAAAAAATGCTGATAAGGCAAGATGCGTGTTAAAATCATCTTCTAGCGCCTCATCAAATTCCATTCCTACCTTTGACAAAAATTCATCAATTTGTTCGTTAATTACCTGGTTTGAAGC
>JAWWBZ010000073.1:0-4213 GCA_033720715.1 Nitrosopumilaceae archaeon
ATATCTATCGGACTTGCAGTTGATAAAGCATTAGGAAATAGAAGTGGAATAATCAGATTTAGCTATGCATCTGTTCCAATGGATGAATCTTTAGCTGAGACCTCAATTGATTTAGTAAAAAGACCCTTTTCGAAACTAACTTTGTCGATAAAACGCAACAAAATTGAAGACATTTCAAAAGAAGATTTGGAACATTTTTTCCAATCTTTGCTACAAAATCTCAATAGCTGTATTCATCTTACTGTAAAGTATGGAGAAAATGATCATCACAAAGTTGAGGCCGCCATTAAATCACTAGCAGTAGCATTAAGAATTGCAGCCTCTTTGGATAAAAAACAAAAAGGAATACCAAGTACAAAAGGTTCAATGTAATGGTAAAGGTAGCAATTTTTGATTACGGAGCTGGAAATATTTTCAGCTTAAAAATTTGCTTAGAACGAGCAGGAGCTAATGTTGACATCATCAATAATTTTGATAAGCCCAACAACTATTCAGGCTTATTACTTCCAGGAGTAGGAAACTTTGATCCAGCCATAAAAAGTATAAATGAACATTCTAAAACCCAATTTCAAGAATACGTGGGATCTGAAACTCCCGTGTTAGGAATCTGCCTTGGAATGGAGATGTTTTTCTCAAGTAGTGAGGAAGGCCATGAAAAGGGATTAGGAGTGATTGATGGGGATGTAATTGAGCTCCCACACACCATGAAAATACCTCATATGGGATGGAATAATTTGGAAATTAAAAAACCAGGAAAAATACTTCAAGGAGTTGCTGATGGTTCGTGGGTGTATTTTGTTCATTCTTTTAGAGCAAAACCGACATCAAAGGAGGTAATAACTGCGGAATCTGATTACGGGATAAAAGTACCCTCAGTAATTGAAAAGGATAATTTTTTTGGAACACAATTTCATCCTGAAAAGTCTGGCAAAGTAGGTAATCTAATGATTGAAAATTATCTTCAAGAGTGTAAAAAATGAAAATAATTCCTGCAATTGATTTGATGGAGGGAAAAGTAGTAAGACTTTACAAAGGTGATCCAAATCAAAAAACCATTTACAGTGAAAATCCCATAGAGATAGCAAAAAAATGGGAACAGAATGGAGCTGATATGCTTCATTTGGTGGATTTGGATGCTACGCTAGGAATTGGCTCTAATCTTTCCTTGATAAAAAAAATAATAAAAAACATTAACATTCCAGTTGAAGTTGCAGGTGGATTACGAGATGAATCACTAATAATTGAGACATCAGAAATATCTCAAAGAGTTGTTTTAGGAACACTAGCATTTAACGACAAAGAAACTCTGAAAAAAATTTTTAACAAATTAGGTCCAAAAAAAATTGTAATTTCAGTCGATCATAAAGACGGAGAAATTGTAATTCATGGATGGCAAACAGGTACAGGAATTAAATTGCTTGAGGCTATGAATGAATTTCTTGATATGGGATTCACAGAATTTTTACTCACCAATGTTAACCGAGATGGTACCTTGGAAGGTCCAGATTTAGAATTCCTAGAACAAGCATGCAAGTTGGAAAATGCAAATGTAATTGCAAGTGGGGGAATTTCAAATGTTAATGACGTAAAAAAGGTTAGAGATAAAAATTCTTTTGGAGTAATTTTGGGAAAAGCACTTTATGAAAATAAAATTACGATTGAGGAGGCAAAAAAAGTAACATGACATTAACAAAACGAGTTATTCCATGTCTTGACGTAAAAGACGGTCGGGTCGTCAAAGGATTTCAGTTTAAATCAATAAAAGACGCTGGTGATCCGGTAGAGCTAGCAAAAAAATATAGTGATGAGGGAGCAGATGAGCTTGTTTTCTTAGATATTACAGCATCTGAAGAAAGACGTGAAACAATAAAGACTTTGGTAAGAAAAGTAGCATCTGTAATCAATATCCCTTTTACGGTTGGGGGCGGGGTAAATTCACTTGACGATGCTCGTAACATTTTACTAAATGGTGCTGACAAAGTTGGAATAAATACTGGTGCAATAAAAAATCCAAAATTATTAACTGAGTTGATGGAAATTTTTGGACGACAATGTGTTGTAGTTGCTATAGATGTCAAAAGAAACTATGACCTTGAAGAAAATGTAAATGTATACTCTGAAAATGGAAAAAAATTCTGGTTTGAAGTCTTCATTTATGGTGGAAAAAAAAAGACTGGAATTGATGCCATAGAGTGGGCCAAAAAAGCCCAAACTCTTGGAGCTGGTGAAATACTTCTTACAAGTATAGATAAAGATGGAACCAAAGACGGATATGATGTGTTGCTGACAACTGAGGTAGTAAAATCCACCTCAATTCCCGTAATTGCTTCAGGCGGATGCGGAAAACCTGATGATATGGTAGAAGTCTTTGAAAACTCAGGCGTAGACGCAGCCTTGGCCGCATCCATATTTCATTATCATGAAAATGGAGTAGAGGATGTCAAAAAACGCCTTAAAGAAAAACAAATTCCTGTAAGATTATAAAACATCTAAATGAAATTTACACAATGGAAAAATCAATTGATGATATAGATTTTGATAAAAGTGGAGGACTTGTTCCAATAATTGTTCAGGATGCAAACACAAAAGAAGTTTTAACTTTGGCATATTCTAACAGAGAATCACTAGAATTAACCAAAAAAACTGGGAACTCTTGGTTTTATAGCCGCTCACGAAATAAACTTTGGATGAAGGGTGAAGAATCTGGTAATACTCAAAAAGTTAAAGAAATTCTAGTTGATTGTGATTCAGATGCAATTATTTACCTTGTAGAGCCTTCAGGACCAGCATGCCATACTGGTGAACGAGTTTGTTTTCATCACAATTTGAAAAAATAAATTAACAGACGGGATCCCAATTGGTTCCTGGAACAGTTTTATTTATGATCTCAAAATTTAGGTTTGGATAATTTGTTCCTCTAAAAACTAGGGCCCATTTTCCTAATACATCATCTACTGAACATAAATCTCTTGTTTTTGATAGCTGGGGTTCAAGATAATAATTAAAAGCATTTTTGTTGGCTCCATCAAAAGGAATAGTAAGGTAGACAGAGTAATGAGTGTCATTGAGAGGTCTCATTACCGCAATTTGACCTTTCTCCTGAAATTGAAGTCCACCTATTCTAATGAAAATTTTTTCTCCAAGAGCATATTCATTTCTGTCAATTTGAAACGGACCTGAAGTTTGCCACTCTCTTGGTAATACAACGAAATCACTTTCTTCTTTAATTTTTTCAATTTCTTCAAATTTTTCAGTTACTTCTTTGGTTTCTTCTGGTCTAAGCTCTTTGTCAAATGCATCCTCAACTTCTATTGAACTAGGTTCAGTGGAAACAATAACACCTACTATGATTATTATGATCACTATTGGTATTCCAATGACTATGCCTTTGTTCATAAATTTTATTTTAGAAAAATCTCTAAAAACCTTACTAATAATTGAAAAATTTACAAAATTCTGGTATATCCTAAAATTTTTCTATAAATTATCATTTTCGTTAGATTTTTTGTCAAAATACGGTATTAATAATATTATATTTTTAATACAAAAAAATTAAGTATTACTTAACTTGATATTAGGATTTTTTATCTATAGTTTGAGAGGAAGACAAGATCTTGGCTAGAACTTCGTTACAATGCAGAGAATGCAAAAACCAATACGAATCTGCATTCAAGTATATCTGTGATGATTGCTTTGGACCACTAGATGTAAAATATGATTTTCCAAAAATTACCAAAGAAACATTTTCTAATCGTGAACATACTTACTGGAGATATTTTGAATTGTTACCAATTGAAGAAAAATCAAATATTGTAAGCATTAATGCAGGAATGACTCCACTTGTAAAAGCTGACAAACTTGGAGAAAAACTTGGATTAAAAAATCTCTATATCAAAAATGATTCTGTAAACCCAACATTTTCATTTAAAGATAGACCAGCTGGTGTTGCAATATCAAAAGCAAAAGAATTTGGATTGGCTGCAGTGGGTTGCGCGTCCACTGGAAACTTAGCATCAGCTACTGCAGCACATGCAGCTAAAGGTGGATTTCCTTGTCATATTTTTGCTCCAAGTAATATAGAAATGGCAAAAATTGCACAAGCCTTGTCATACGGCGCAAATTACATTGCCGTAGATGGAACCTATGACGATGCAAACCGAATAGCTGCACAGATAGGCGACAGTAAAGGAATTGGAATTGTAAATATTAACAT
>JAWWBZ010000074.1:0-4025 GCA_033720715.1 Nitrosopumilaceae archaeon
ACTTCCTTTAGTCATCTTGTTCATTGGGAATAAGTAGAATATACATTTTCAAAAATTTGTAACAATATTAAAATTTCTTTAGGAAAATTAATCAACATGGATAAAATGCGCGCAATGATCCTTTCTAAATGTGCTCCAATTGAGACAAACCCGTTAAAATTGACTCAGATTGATAAGCATCAAATAACCAAACCAAATGAAATCCTCTTAAAGATTGAAGCTTGTGGCGTGTGTCATTCTCAGCTACATGGGATAGAAGGGGATTGGAAAGAATTAGGGATACCACCTACACTACCAACGGTTCCAGGTCATGAAGTTGTTGGTACAGTTGTTGAAATTGGAAAAGGTGTTACAAAATTTCAGATAGGAGACAGAGCAGGTATAACTCCATTATTAGAGGCATGTAAAAATTGCCAATATTGTAAAGAAGGAAAAGAATACCTTTGTGAATCATCCATAATCACAGGAGAGTCTCTAAAAGGAGGGTATTCGGAATACATTCCAGTTATCCAAGACTTTGCTACTAAGGTCCCTCAACACATGAGTCCTGAATATGCGGCTCCTCTATTTTGTGCTGGGATCACTGCCTATAAAGCTGTAAAAGCCACTGAACCCCAATCTCATAAAAAAATTGGAATTTTTGGAATTGGGGGAGTTGGCCATATGGCGGTGCAATTTGCAAAGGTTGAGGGATGTAATGTAATTGCCTTTTCAAGGAACAAACAGCATCTTGAGGTTGCCAAAAAATTAGGTGCTACCGATACGATGGTTTTTTCCGAAGATCAAGAAAATTTTTTGAAAAAAATTAAGGATAAGCATGGGTTACTGGATGCAGCTATTGTTTTTGCTCCTGCAGATATCGTTACTGACACTGCAATCAAGGCCGTAAAAAAAGGAGGAATGATCGTAATTGCTACAATTGGAGAAAAACCATCTTTCGTTGCATTTGAAGAAAAAACAATTCGAGGAACATTGATAGGTTCAACGAAAGATATGGAACAAGTAATAAAAATTTGTGATGAAAAAAACTTGGAAGTAATTTCTGAAAGATTTCCTCTAGAGAAGGCAAATGAAGTATTAAAAAAATTAAAGGATTCACAAATAGAAGCACGGGCGGTATTAATTCCATAACCTAAACTTCTTGCTTAAATATTTGGTAAAAACAGAAATCTCATGAATTGTCGTCTTTGTCACCATACTGATGAGGCTCATTCATCATCAGAAAATAACGAGTCGTTAATGAAATTAGGAAAATGCAATATTCCAACTTGTACTTGTAAACAATATGTTGACCCCATCCAGAAAATTGATGAGGACTTGTTATGACCACAATTCATATTGGAAAATTGAAAGGTGTCTAGATATGGAAAAACATGTTCCTGCTGAAGAAATGAAAAAAAACATGGATAATTTGCTTTCCAAACTAAACGCAATGGAGATTGTAGCCAAGGACGAATTTCAAACAAATGCCGTAAAGGTGTTAAGGGCACTTGTTGAAGGGCAGATTCACTCAATTAATGAATTTGAGCATCTTAAAAAAGCAATAGATTTACTTACTCTTCAATTATTTGATGTCCAAAACAAGGCAAGATCATGAGTTTAATCTTGAATCACTCAAACCACAACCTGTGCATTTTAAGATAGTTGATTTTTCTAGCACTTGATCAACTTTCATTTCTGAACCGCAGCAAGGGCAAGAAATTTTTTCTCGTGTATTGGCTTCCTTAGGATCCTGAGTTGGGAGATTCTCTTTTGGACGAACAACGTAATCTGAGGGTTTTTCAAATACTTTATTTTCATTACAAACTGGTTTGTATCTTTGAAGAATTTTGGTAACTATGCCTTTTCTGGCAATTTGATTTGATTCAAACATTGGTAAAATTGCTAAATACAGTGAATTTTCTGAACCTGCTGTATCTATCCAGCACTTAAAATTGGAATTACTTACAAAGTAATTTTTTTCCTCGGTTTTTTCACAATCATCCACATAAACAATGTTAAACGAATCTTTTACTCGCGACAAGATAATGTAAACGACCTTTTCCATTGGAGGCCCCCATTCATCTAATCTAATTGGTCCAAGAAACTCATATTGTAAAATTTGAATGCTCAATGCATATCAAACATCTAACTATCTTTTCTTTTTTTCCTATTTCGAGGTTTGATCTTGAAAAGAATAAATTCAAGTGCATTAGATTTTTGTTTGATGAAGGATCCACATAACCACAGGCAAGTAGGTTATTCAATGATTGTTGTCTCTGCAAGTTTAGCAGCTATTGGACTCATTGCCCTTGCAATAGGTGGAGACGTCCTTTATGCAGATAATATCCAAAGAGATCATACTGCTCATTTTAATGAATGTAAGGCAAATGATTTCAAAACGGAAGGCTGTGAAAAATATCACAGCAGGATAAATTCAGAAATATCGGGAATTTATGTAGATTTAGAGGATTAAATCAATAACCGTTGGCAAAATCTTCCCAAGTATTGAGATTTTTAGTTAATTTATTCATGGTAAAAAATGCTCCACCTATTATTCCAGCTTGATAAAATGTATAAAGAAAAACTCCGGAAGAACCTGGATCAGAATCTGCAAAACTTAATGCCAACATTGAGAAGAAAACAAAGGTTCCCACAAAAGTCACTACCCTGTTTAGAATTCCAGCATTCAAACCAACGATTCTTTTTGTAGCAGCGGCCATCAGAGTTATACTGGAAATTATCAAAAATGTTGCCCCGCCATTTGCTGTGACAAATTCATTTGCCCATGGCAGTAAACCTACCTCCAAGATGTCTGATTGAGGAATTATACTGCCCCCATTAATTGCAAAATTTACAGAACTAAACAACCCCCCTATTACAAAAAAGAAAAGGAATATCTTTACTATTGATCTTTTAAGGGGACTACGAGTCTCAGAAGGTTGAACAGCTTTTTCTGTAATTCTCATGCCATAAAGAAATCCAACTGCCATTGCAGGTAAGAACATTAAATTAATTAGAATTGAAGATTCATTGTTGATTTCATTAATTTGTGGAAAAAATATTAAAAATAATAAAATAGAAAGGCCAGCAGACGATACAAACAATATTAGATTTAGGTATTTTAGACTGGGTTTTTCTGAGACATCATATGCCCAATTGTACATTTTTTTGAATCCTAGAAAAATCATTAAAGGGATTATCAAAAAATCATTTGGTCAACTAATCAATTCTGTTTATCCTTTTTAGTGCGCCAGCCTAATTAAAGGGATGAGATTTTGGTTATCATTCGCATCGGCAGGCATAATAATATCAATTCTTGGGATTGTTTTTCATTTACAAGGCCAATCGGTGGTGGGGCCTGAATCATCCTTCATGTATGCAAACCCAGATTGGGAAAACTATGGAATCCAGATTGCCGTTATTGGGGGAATAATTTTGGGGATTGGAATTGCCATTAAATTCCTTAAAAGGTAGACAGGAATTATTTAAAAACCCGAATTGATTGGGTTGACTGGTTTCATAATTTCTCGTAAAAGTATCGTGGCAAAAGAACCTCTAGATAATGTAAACTCTACAATATTCTTGTTCATAGAAAAACTAGAGCATGAGATAATAGCCTGTCTGAATCCACCTTCGTTGCTTAGTTCTTGCATCTCTTTAATGAAAAAATCTTTGGGTGAAATTTCTTCTTCCTCCAGTATTTTAGAGATGTAATAATCGAAACGAGTTTTTTTGTAATAAGAATACCCAACAATAGGAATCGCTAAACGTTGTTTTGCTCCTTTGAGAAATTTTCCCAAGGAGTCTTTGTGATCATAGCAGACATCACTTCCTTGAGGAGCGTAGATCTCCTCATTTTCTAAAAAGGCATTACTTAACGTCTGATTAAACAAAAAAGATTGGTATGCTTGAACATAAAACCTCCTAAGAATTAATGGAATATTTTTTAGTGCTTTTTGTGGATCAGTATTTTCAATCATTGCTTTTACCACAAGTTTTTCTACATCCATTTGTGGTGGCATCTCATCAAAAAGTTTAGAGAA
>JAWWBZ010000075.1:0-4009 GCA_033720715.1 Nitrosopumilaceae archaeon
AGGAGAACTTTACCTTGCCACAATTTTCGGGATTGTAATTGCTACTGCAGTAAGATTAACTGCAATGAAGTATAACTGGAATTTACCAAAGGTTAGAAATTTAGATTAAGCAGGAGTATAGTCTTTAGCCTGACTTGCAAGAGCTCTTGCTTGAGAATCTGCTTTTTGTAAGATTTGTTCTTTTGTCTCATCGGTCATGAATCCTGATTCTATTGATACAGAGCGGGCAGATTGTGCAGCTTTGCTTAGAATTTGGCTAATGTTTTCAGGAGTGACATATGCGGCCTCTATTGAAAGATTAACTGCTTCTTGATGTGATTGTGCAAATTCGTTTCGGATTTTGTCAACATCAATTACCATCTCATCTTCAGCATACTTGAAACCTTCCTCGATTGCAGTGTAAAGAGAAATTCCTGCCTCTACAGGTTTTATGTCAAGTTTTCCTAATAATGGGGCAAGTTTATCATTGATTACCTCGCCCTTCCTTACTGGAATAGTTTCTTTTGCAATCCAGATAGTTCCTTGATCAATCTTTGTAGGAATTTTTGCTTCTTTGAATTCTGTAAGCATTGGACCTGGCGCAATTCCAGTATTTTTTTCAGGGACCACAATATCTATACTTGAGATGTCTCCTCCTCTTGCAGCAAGCATAATCTTGTTTTTTGCAAGTAAAACATTTAGCTTGAATGGAGACATGTTTGTAAACATAAACATACATTGGCCTTTTAGCTCTGCAATCATTTCTTTGATTCCAGGAACTTCAACTTGGTCAAGGGCTTTTTGAGCTAATTTGTCTTTAATACTAACAAACTCTACTTCGCCTTTGAGTTTTTTTCGTAATGGTAAAATTTGTGATGCTCTAACCTTTGTCATCTTTACAAGAGCTAAAACTTTGTATTTTTTTGGTAGCTCTTGTAATTGTTGATACATCTGGGTTTTTCTTTTGGGATATGTGGTTCTATTTTCATGCAAATTTCTTCTTCGCCTCTTGAACTTGTTTTGCAGGTTTACCCATAGTTGTTTTAATAATAATTCTTCTGATGTTCTTTTCTCCGTTTGGTAATTTTTTTTCTACTGCATTAATTATTGCGTGAGCGTTTACTGCCAAATCTGCCTCATCCATTGACTCATCTCCAATTTTACAAGATAATGACAATGAAGCTCTAACTCTAACCTTAATTGATGATCTAAATCTTTGCAAAAATGATTCAATAGGTGCATCATAAGGAACTGGAACCGGCATTTTTCCTCTTGGACCTAATAACTGACCAAGTACCTTACCTACAGTGGGCATAATTTTGGTATCTGCCAAAAAGAAATCGTATTTGTTAATGAATTTTCTGGACTCTCTTTTGTTTGCCGCAAATTTGTTTAGGTCTTCTGTTCCAATTACGGCATCGGCCTTTGCTGCTTTTGCTTTTGTACTCATATCGCCAGTTGCCATTACACACACAGCTGCAGGAGAACTTGTTTTAGGAAGTTGAACTACCTCGTTAATTGCAAATCCTTTTTTGACATCAATATCTTTGAAAGTAATTATTACCTCCAATGATTGCGTAAATTTGCGTTGCTTGGATTCGGACTTTGCAGTCTTTATCATCTCTACTAACTGTGCTTCTGTAATCATTACGAACATCTGCACGAAAGCCTACTTAAAATCGTTTAGTGGGCATAACCTTGGAATTGATTTAAAATAAGAAAATTTTCATATTTTGGGAATAATATTTGAAATTTACATGGCAAAACAAGCCTAAACTTACATTTATTAAATCTCTTAAAAGATTTTTGAGCACATTGCATAGGTTTGATGAACTTGACATGAATCTGCTTTTTGAGCTAACCAAGGACGGTTCAATTTCAGTACCTGCCCTTTCAAAAAAATTAGATATCAATGCTTCTGTTTTGTATAGCCGAATTAAGCGATTAATGAAGAAGAAGCTAATCAAAAAATTTACCATTGTAATTGACGACTCTCTCTTGGGGATAGGGGTAAAAGCTTCAGTTGGAATTAACAGGGACCCTAAATTCAAAGACTCTATCAAGAAAAAACTCTTGGATACTCCTGAGGTAGTATCAATATCAGAAGTAACTGGACGATTTGATATGCTCATAAAAGTTTATGCTGAAAACCTTGAGGTCTTACACTCTATTGTTATTGAAAAAATTGGAAAGATTGAAGGAATTCAAAATACTGAAACCTTTGTTGAATTGCAAAGAATTGACAAGGATCCTGTTTATCTAAAGAAGTAGTTATTGGAATTTTTCATCCCATTTACCTTCATTAATCTCAGCAGTGATTTCTTTTGGAGTCTTACCTTCTATTTTGATTCCCAATGCTAGGCATGTTCCAATTATGGTCTTTGCTACTGATTTTAGTGAAGAAGCATAAGATTTTTCAAGTTTTGTGTTTGCAATTTTTGTAATCGAATCCATTGTCACATCTCCTACCCATTCTGTACCGGATGTACCAGAACCTTTCTGGATTCCAGCTTCCTTTAGTATAAGAGCAGCTGCTGATGGAATTCCAACCTCAATGTCCCATTCTTTTGTGTCTGGATCTACTGAAACAGTTACGGGAACTTTCATTCCTTCAAAATCTTTGGTCTTCTCATTAATGGCATTAATTATCTCCATTATGTTTACTCCCAATGGACCTAATGCTGGACCTAATGGAGGACCTGCAGAAGCACCTCCACCAGTTACTAGTGAAGAAATTTTTTGTGGTTCACCCATAATTATCCGCTCGATATCAAAAATTTATTCCTTACTAAGCCTCTGTTGACAATTTTAGATAGTTGGCATCAACTGTTACTGGCAATTGATAAGAAGCATCTAGTAAAACAACAGTGGCCTCTTCTTTATCAGTGTCTATTCTGGTAACTGTGGCCTTCATTCCCTTGAATGGACCACCTGTAATCTCTACAACGTTATCTACTTCTAATTGAGAAACTGTGGACTTCTTAACCAAATAGCCTTCAATATCCTTAAACTCTAACTCGCCTCTTAACTGTCCACGAATATGGCGTACACCTTCTACTGCCATGTATGCATCATTGGGATTAATTGCCTCAATCACAACATATCCCTTTAGATTATCAACTAACAACACTGATTGAACGTTGATTTTGTTTGTATTTGCTTTTGCCTCTAGCAACCGCATAACTACTTTTTCCTGACCTCCAGTTGTTCTAATTGCAAAAAGGTGAGATTTTACTTCTTCAGACAATTTTACCTACCAAATGTTAACACTGAAAAGACAAACTGTATAGTAAAACCAATAGCACCTACTCCTGCTATTCCTAAAAGCACTAATCTAAGATGTTGTGAATACTCGTCCCTATCTGGCTTTTTTGCCATCTTCATGGTATTTGCCATGTTCTTTAGAGTCTGTCTTGGATTCATTGCCAGAAATTATTTTGGTGTCCTTATATTCTTATTCCAAAAAATTTCAAAGTTTTCACGGCTAAATTGGAACTTTGAAGGATTTTTTTATTTACAGGTAATCTAGGAAATATCTTATGGAACTTCTCGTAGCATACAAAGACGATCCTGCTGGTTACAATATGGCATCATTTCTTTCCCAAAATATGAAAAAAGATGGTGACATTTTTCGAGGAAAAAATTATGATCTACTAATTATCCCAACACCGGCAATCAAGGCCGACTGGCTAGAAGAAAAATATGATTATGATGGATATATCTTTCTCTCAAAGCACGCAGCAGAGTCAGGGCTGTTGGCTTTGACATGTCATAGTACTGGAAATTTTTCTGAAGCAAAATTTGGAGGAAATTTTCAACAAATTGCTGTACCTCATCCAGACATTCAGAAAAAATACCTTCAAAAACTTTGGGAAAACAGGTCTCAATTTTCTGAATTTCAAATTACAATCGAGGCAACTCATCATGGCCCTACTGCATTAAGCAAACCTACAATTTTCATTGAAATTGGTACAACAGAAAAACAGTGGACTAATGTATCATTATGTAATTCTATTGCACAAATTGTAGA
>JAWWBZ010000076.1:0-3989 GCA_033720715.1 Nitrosopumilaceae archaeon
AAAATGCTCGGCAATGCAAGAATGTCATTGGAACAAGTTCAATTACGATTGACAACTATTCATGACCTTGGCGATGCAATGGTAGCAATTGGACCAGCGATGTCTACAATGAAGGGATTAAAGTCATCACTTGGAAGATTTATGCCAGAAGCAGACTCGGAATTGAATGCAATGACTCAGACCCTCAATGGATTAATGATGGATTCTCTGGCAGGAGACTCATTTAGCCTAGAGACTGATTCTTCAAGTGAAGAAACTGAAAAGATTCTTCAAGAAGCATCTGCAGTTGCTGAACAACAGATTGGAGATAAATTCCCATCTGTACCATCTCAAACTGGACTTTCGTCTCAATCCTCTTCATCATTTGAATAGAAGATTTAGGCGAAAAGTCACTCTTTTTGTTTTATTTTAAAAAAATTAACCCCATACTTTTTCTTTGAAGGTATACTTTTTGTTCAGCACATAGTTTCCAAAAGCGGCGGTAAGAACAGCTAAAACTAAAGCAACTGGATAAGACAAGTGTTCACTATCAACCAAATAGAAAACCATTCCCAATTGAACCAACGCTCCAAGAGAACTAAATGTAACAAACTTTCCGTATTGCTTTATGGTACGTTTTTTAGAAAAGTCTCTATCTCCAAAAGTCCAGGTTTTATTCAATAGAAAATTAGTTGTAATTGATGCTCCAATTCCGATAAGGTTAGCATGTAAATACCATAAATCTGATATTCCACTAGCAAAAAGTAAAGAAATCAAATAGTTAACTCCAAAACCTGATAGTCCAACAGTATAAAATCTACTTGCCTTTGAAATAAACCGAACAGATTTTCTTTTTTCTTCTCTTTCTTTTGATTTTCCAAATTTGTATAATTTCCAAACGGATTTAAAATAATCTGTAACAGTCGTACTGTCTAACTTGCTCGATCCTATTGTCCTATTTTCAAAAGTATAGGGAATCTCTTTTACAGCTATACCACTTTTCTTAACAAGAATTTCTAATAATATCTTGTAACCTATTGCATCGAAATTAATTCCTTTTAAAATATTTTTTTTAAATGCAAAAAATCCTGACATAGGATCTTTGGTTTTTACTCCCAAACCTTTGGTGGCAATAAAAGTAGCAATTTTACTCATTAATTTTCGTTTAAAGGTCCATCCGTTGATTTTTCCGCCATGGATATACCTTGATGCAATAACCAAATCACACTGATATTTTTTTATGGAATCTATCATCTTAGGGATGATTTGTGGAGGATGAGAAAAATCACTATCCATAACAACAATTAGATCTCCTTTAGCTCTTTGAATCCCACTCAAAATAGCTGAACTTAGGCCATTTTTTGAAGTCCGATGAATAATATCCATAGTATACCCAGCAATTTTTTTTACATTTTTAAGATATTCATCAACAATCTTTCCTGTAAAATCAGGAGAATTGTCATCTACCACTATTGCTTCAGCAGTAATATTTTTGGGTAGGTTTTCTCCAATGGATTTTAGAATTCCAATAATGTTTCTAGATTCATTATAGGTTGGGATAATTATTGAGACCTGAGCACTATTACTTTGATACACTCTCTCTGCCTCGACCATAAACTCACTCCAAAAATCATGGGTTATTAATTTTTTATAAACTACCGCGTGGGTAGATTTTTACCAATCTGTGGTAAAAAATGTGATCTTAACTAAAGAAAATACTAAGGAAAACCTGTTATTTCAGAAAGCATAGAGTCTAACTCTACGATTTTAATTCTTTTTTGCTCCATGCTATCCCGCATCCTTATGGTCACGGTTTCATCTTGCAAAGTTTGATGGTCTATTGTAATGGCAAAGGGGGAGCCGATCTCATCTAATCTTCGGTATCTTCTTCCTATCGCTCCTGAATGATCCAAAAAGGCATCAAATTTTCTTTTTAATTGAAAATAAATCTCATCCGTTTTTTCTTTTAATCCATCTTTTTTAACTAATGATAAAACACCAACATGAATGGGAGAAAGATATGGTTTTAATGACAAAACAGTTCGGTCGTTTTCTTTATCTTCTCTTAAACAATGTTCTAAGATAGTATACAAACTACGATCTATGCCCATTGAAATTTCAAAAACATGAGGAAGAACTTTTTCTTCATTATCCATTACCTCAAATTTCTCTTTACTCTTTTTTGCATGACTTGATAAGTCATAATCTGATCTATAGTTACAAGCAACTAATTCCAACCAACCAATGGTTGTTTCAACTTCAAAATCAAAAGCAACTTCAGCATAGAATGCCTTTTCTTTATCTCCTAATTTTCTAAATCTACTTTTTGAAATATCTATTCCGGTTCTTTCATAAAATTCAGTTAAAATTCCCAAGTAATATGCGACAAATTTGTTTGGAATTACTCCAGATTCAACAGCATCATTACAAGTCATAGCAACAGGTTCAGAATCTGTTTGAACTCTTATTGTGGTATTGGCTATTTCAGAAAATCTTTCAATTTCATCTAATTTGTTCGGATTACAAAAAACCTCAATTTCAGCTTGATAAAATTCCCTGAGACGAAGTAAACTTTGTCTAGGCGCTATTTCATTTCTGAAACTTTTACCCACTTGGGCAATACCAAGAGGTAATTTTCCACGCATTATTTTATACAATCTTGGAAAATCTACAAAAATTGATTGACATGTCTCTGGTCTTAGATATGCAGGTTCTTCTTCAGGTCCAATACCAACTTTAAACATCATGTTAAATTTCCTTGTTTTTTCGAAATCCCCCTTACATTTTGGACATTTAATGTCATTTTCTTTAATGGCCTTATCAAATTCATCCAAATCAGCACTTTCAGGGATTTCTATATTTGAAATCTCCGCGATGGTTCTATCTGCTCGAAATGTAGATTTACAATTGGTGCATTTTATTATGGGATCTGCAAAACTTCCAAGATGGCCTGAAGCTTCAAAAACGGATTTTGACATTATTTGAGATCCATCAATTTCTAACATCCCATCTCTCCGAATAAGTTCTCTTCTCCATAACTCAAGAAATTTATTTTTCAACCCAACACCGGCAGGCCCATATTCCCAAAATCCTGCTTGAGCATCTCCATAAACTTCACAACTAGGAAAATAAAATCCCCTCTCCAAGGCCAATTTCATTACATTTTCATAATTCATCGTTACATTACCACACCCATTCAAAAAATTTCTTTATACTAACTCCTTTACAATCTGAATATTTTCAAAGTCATCTCTTGTGTCGTCAATAGGAGTTTCCAATATTATAGGAATTTTTTTCTTTACAATGAATTTGATAACAGCTGCCATCCCCTTTTCTCCAATATTTCCTAATCCAATATGATAATGTCTGTCCAAATTACATCCAATCTCACCTTTAGCGTCATTAAGATGTAATATTTTCAAATTTTCCATTCCCACAAATTTCTCAAATTCATCAAAAGTTTTCTTTACATCTTTCTCAGTTCTCAAATCGTAACCAGAAACAAATGCATGACATGTATCAAAACATACCCCAAATTTTTTGGAGGGTTTTAATTGCTTGAAAATCATCCCCAGTTGCTCAAAATCTGCCCCTACTGAATTTTTTTGTCCAGCTGTATTTTCCAACAATATCATAACGTCATTTTTGACCTGTCCTGCTTTATTTAGAGCCTGAACAAGTCGTTTCATCCCATCATTTTCTCCAGTGCCCAGATGACTGCCAAGATGAGTAACTAAATATGGTATTCCCAATTTACCACATCTTTTCACCTCCTCAATCAAAGAATTTACAGATTTTTCATAACCATCCGCTTTGGGGGATGAAAGATTTGGCAAATAAGGCATATGTGCACAAGTAGCAAATCTGTCAATTTTACTTGTCCTGAGTTTAGCTTTGAAATTTGCAACATCCTCCTCAGATAGTTCCTTGGCATGCCAACCCCTTGGATTTCTTGTAAAAATTTGAAAAGCGGAACATTTTCTTTCCACAGCGTTATCAACTGATTTGTC
>JAWWBZ010000077.1:0-3939 GCA_033720715.1 Nitrosopumilaceae archaeon
GCAATATTTCACATTAGATGGGAAAACGGATTTTTCGTCTCACAGGGTGGATGGGAATGGGATTTTGTAATGCTAGCAGTTACACTGTCAATAATTGTTGTAGGCCCCGGACGAGTTTCGATTGCACATCTGGTAAAAAAGATTCCAAGGTTTTTTCAATAATTTAGTTTAATTTTTTATTTAGTGCTTTGATAAAGGTCATGATCTTTGGTTTGGGAATAACAGCACCACATGCTTTATCATGTCCACCTCCAGAGCCACCAAGATCAGTAGCAAGTACATTTACAATTTTTCCAAGATGTGTGTTAAGGGATTTTGAACCACGAATTGAAACTGCATAAATTCCATGATCAACACGTTCTTTGTAAGCTACACCAACATCCTTACCAGACAAGCCAAGCACAAAATTAACTGCTCCACTTGCACCAGAATCTAAAATTTCCATATATCCAAGGTTCTTCATTGTCTTTAGTCCCTCCTTTACTTTTGCAATCATCTGTGAAAGCTTCTCGACTTGGATTTGAGCAAATTCAAACGTATTAGGTATCTCATGAGGGAATTTAGAGTCAGCAAGTTCTTCAACTAGATAAAGTAAATAATCAGGATCTTTTTGATGGCCAACTATATTGTAAGTCAAAACTGTAGCGCTAATCAAAGCAAATTGCCTATCGTAAATTTGGAGTAATTTAGAACCTATGGGTCTATCTTCCATATAATCGGTAATAGCTGCGCAAGTGGCGATAAATGAGGCATGGTCTGTGAGCTTTGATTTGAAAGCAGAATAAACTAGTACTGCAGTACACTCATTAATGTCATGTATCATTTTTACTTTCAATTTCTTTAACTTTTGTACAATTTCTGGATCAACATCATGGTGATCAATGTACGTTACAGAAACTCGTTTTTTTCTCAAATTTGTAATTAATTCCACAAATTCATCTTGAGTTTTTTTACTAAGACCTAAATCACAAATGTAAAGAGACTTTAATTTTTCATCTTCAACAACTTGTCGCAACGCGTCCATTTGTCCTGGATAATCAACCAAGATTGCATCACCTCCAAAGGCTTGTCTAATCAAAGCTGCAGAGCTAATGCCATCAGCATCTTCTTTGTGAGAAATACAGATAACTTTGGTTTTTTGAGTTTTAGGTTTGGTAGTTTTTTTTACGGTTTTTGACTTTGTAGTTTTTGTTTTAGCTGTTTTGGTCTTTGTTGTTTTTGACTTCGTAGTTTTTGTTTTAGCTGTTTTTGCCTTGGTAGTTTTCGCAGTTTTTGCTTTTCTTTTTGTAGTCTTTGCGGCCACTATTGGCTTTTGATTTTAGTCCCTCATTTAAATCAAGAATGGACTATTTTCTAGATTCGTTGGATTCTTGTTTTATTGTCTGGTTCACCAAGGTGGGAGAATTTAGATATTCGTCATAAAATGAATTTCCATTTAGCTGTGTCTCCAGATCCATTTCTTGTATTTTTTTCAGGCCGGACCCTGAAGACTCCAAAACCAGTTTGTCAAGTTTATCAAGAAGTTCTCGCTCTTTTGGGTTCATTTAATTTTTGATTAAAAATAATGATTTATTCTCCAGAGTTGCCTTATTAGACAAAATACGTTGAATTTTGTTAGTATATTAGGAAGATTTTTGCAGGATAAAGTATGGAGACGAAAAATATTGGCCTTCGTGGTATTGAGGTTGCCGATACTAGAATTTCCAATATTTATGGTGACAAGGGTAAACTCATCTATCGTGGTTACGATATACTTGACTTAACCAAAAATTCCTCCTTTGAAGAGACTGCCTATTTGTTACTCCATGATGATCTACCCACAAAAGAACAACTCCAAGAATTCAAAACCAAGCTTCGAGAAGCAAGGCTAATCCCAAAACGAATGCAGGCCAATATGGGAAATTGGCGAAAAGATGCAGACCCAATGGATATGCTCCAAGCATTTGTTTGTGCTCTTGCAGGATATTATGATGAAGAATTTAACAACAAAGAATCTAGTTATGATAGAGCCATTAACTTGATTGCTAAAACTGCAACTATTGTTGCTAGTTGGTACCGAATTCGTAATGGTCAAAAAATTATTGATCCTGATTCTTCCCTTGATCATGCTGCAAATTTTTTGTACATGATGTTTGGAGAAAAACCAGATCCAGAAGTTGAAAAAATTTTTGATATTTGTTTGATATTACATGCAGATCACACCTTTAATGCATCAACATTTACTGCAAGACAAGTGGCCTCAACAAGAGCTCACATGTATTCAGCAGCAAGTGCAGCAATTGGAGCCCTAAGTGGAGAGCTGCATGGTGGAGCCAACTATGAAGTAATGAAGATGCTTTTAGAGATTGGAAGTATAGAAAATGTAGAGAAATACATTAAAGAAAAAATGGAGAAGGGAGAAAGGATTATGGGAATGGGTCATGCAGTCTATAAAACCTACGACCCAAGAGCTCAGGTTCTAAAGGAGTTATCAAGAAAACTTGCTGAAAAAACTGGCGAACCATGGTTTGACATTACAGAAAAGGTTGAACAAACCACAATTACTGAAATGAAAAAACAAAAGGGTCGAGATATTTATCCAAATGTTGATTTGTATAGTGCCTCACTTTACTACATGTTAAAAATTCCAATGGATTTGAACACTCCAATTTTTGCAATCTCAAGAGTTGTTGGATGGGCTGCCCACGTCATTGAAGAAAAATTTGCCGAGGCCGCTCCAAAACCTGCCCTGTACAGACCAAAGGCATCTTACGTAGGAAAGTATTGTGGACCTCAGGGATGCGAGTACAAACCACTAGATTTGAGAAAATAATTTAATTTCTATTTTTTAACCAATCTTTTGCCTTTGAGTTTACATCATGTTTGTACAATACTTCAAAGACCATATCGTAAAATGAAATTCCTTTCTTTTGCGCTTGATCATCTAACCACTTTATCCCATCAGCAAGTTCAGGATCGTATTCAGAGAATTCAACTAATTCATCCACCATTTTTGAAAAGAATGCGTGCGATTCAAGCATGATAAAACCTTTCAATCTATGATCATAAGGGTTGGATTCAAAATATATAGACAAAAGACCCCTTTTTGGTTGACAATTGCAACACAGTTTTTTCTTTGATGGAAATTCAAAGAAAATTGGTTGGGTTATTCAATCAAACAAACAAATCTTTGAACAACAACGAGAACATGCTGAGATTTATTTTGACAAAGTGACTAGTTTGCAATCAAAATACATTGCATTACAGGTGGGATTATTTTGGGGAATTGGAAAATTTATTATTAAAAATGAAGATCATGTAGATATTCAGATTGATGATCACACAATGTTTGATCATTTATCGGGAGAAAAGAAAGTTACAGATGTTTTTATTAAAAATAGAACAGAGTTTATTTTGAAATTTATCACGCAAAGAAAATTAAAAGTAAGTTATGAACTAATTGATTCAAAAAATAATTTATCTTCTGAATTAATTAAAAGCAAAGGGGCTTAAGACCAAAAACGGTAGTTACTTGGTGACAACCCCTAAGCGATATTAAAAATCATAAGGTACTAAAATCATAAAAATAGGCTTGTTCAATTTGGTTGACTTTAAAAAAAATGAATTAAAGTGATTATTGAAATTTTACATTCATTTTGCTAGTTTTTAATAATATTTTCAAAAAAATCAGAACTAAACTCTTGACAAAGGGATTCTGGCAAATACAAATTGTTTCAATTTAATAAATGAGTTTTAGCGATAAATTCAAGATTAGATTTATTTAGAATGCCTAGTTCTGTTCGATCAACGATGACCACAATAGACAAAGCAGCAATAGGATGGTCTATTGCTATTGTTGCTATTGGTGTTGCAATAGCTTTTGCCGGAGCAGGTGGACAAGACCTTAGTGTCGGGACTCCAGCCCCACAAGCAACAACACCTAGCACAACAACGCCAACC
>JAWWBZ010000078.1:0-3844 GCA_033720715.1 Nitrosopumilaceae archaeon
CAGTCACAAAATAGTCATTTTCTGCAATTAACAATCACATTTGCATCCTTTTCCAAATTTAGGATTGCAAATTTTACAATCTAGTAGACATTTGTCTTCAGGGCAATAACCACAAAACTGCTTTTTTGATTCCAAGCCTGCTTATCTAAAGTAGTTATAATATAGAATCTTTATTCCATTTTTGTATTACATTGAGCGAAAAATCAAGGAATTACTTTACTTCAGTGTTATTGTTCTTTCTAGCTGGTCTTTGTGAGATTGGTGGAGGATACTTGGTATGGCTTTGGTTACGTGAAGACTTTAGTTTTGTATTAGGTGCAGTTGGTGGTTTTGTATTATTTTTGTATGGAATAGTTCCAACATTTCAGAAAACTCACTTTCATAGAGTCTATGCAGCTTATGGAGGAGTCTTTATTGTAATGTCAGTGTTCTGGGGATGGCTAATTGATGGCGTACGACCTGACACCTTTGACATCATTGGAACAATAATTGCAATTATTGGAGTTTTGATAATTTTCTACTATCCAAGAAAGGGAGAAAAGGTTTGGTCGAAATAGCATCAACTATTGGAGTGTTCTTTTTTGCAGCACTCTTGGAAATTGGTGGAGGTTACTTGGTATGGAAGTGGTTACGAGATCATAAAGGAAAGATTCTAGGACTAGTTGGAGGTCTGATCTTATTTTCTTATGGAATTGTAATGACATTGCAGCCTGCAGATTTTGGCAAAGTCTATGCTACCTATGGTGGAATCTTTGTAGTATCTTCAATAATTTGGGGATATTGGATTGACAAGAAAAGACCAGACAGATTTGAGATAATTGGGTCAGTAGTTGTTTTGATTGGAGTTGCAATCATGTTTTATTGGCCACGTTAGACTATCCAAACACTGTTACTAAGGATTGACCACGCATGAGAATCAAATTTTAACGAAAAACGAGTTCTTAGACAAAAATACCTGTAACATACATTACTACCATTCCAATTGCAAAACCAGATGCCACTGCAGCACTTGAAAGATTTTTGTCACCATCTTCTCGTATCCATTTCAAAATAGTAACAATGACTTGAAATATTGCACCTGCACCAATTGAAAAGAATATCACAGAAGTAAATGGAGAGTAGACAAATCCTCCAACCCAAGCACCAAAGATAGCAGGTGCACCAGCAATCATTCCCATTGCCGCAAGCTTCCAAATTACTTTCTTTTCTCGAGACATTGGAGAAGCAATTGCAAGACCTTCAGTAGTATTATGCATTGCAAAACCTACAATCAAAAAGGTACTAAATGCAATAGAACCCATACCTACTGCAGCACCTATTGCAAGTCCTTCACCAAAGTTGTGCAAACCAATACCAATTGAGATCATCAATGCAATTGCAACAGGTTTTGTAAATCGAGAAGATTTTGCCCTGTTTACTAGTTTCTCACTAGAATAATACAGTCCAAGAAAAGACAATACCAAAACAGTTGCAACAAGCAAGACACCATTAAAACTACCTGCAAGATTTTCTTCTGAAACCTCTAATGCTTCTTCAACAGAATCAATTCCCAAAAACAACAACAATCCCGCAGTGAGAGCCAAAAAGAAATGGTATTTTTGTTTGCTAATTTTTTTGATAAATGGCAGCCAAAGCAAACCAATCATTACAGGAATGATTCCAACATATGTTCCAATGATAGCAAAAAGTCCTACAAGTTCAAGATTAGGTTCTAATGCAGGAGCTGCTGCTTCAATTTCTTTTTCAAATCTAGTTCCATCTTCGACTGTTAGTCCTACAATATAGGGTTCTGCAGGATTCCATTCAAAAGGAATTCGAACAAGAGCTGTTTCATATCGCTCCAAATACCTGTCAGGTTCAACTGCTGCAGGCTGTATCCTATCATTTACGTCAGCCATAGCAATTTCAACAGGAATGGGTCCAGTATTCCTAACTGTTATCTGAATTTCAGAATCAACAAAATCAACTTTTTCCATAGTAATTTCAGGTAGTGGAATACCCAAATCCAATAAATCAGAACCAGGACCAAAAATGTATGCAATCAAAATTACCAAAAATGCAAATGGAATTAATCCACTAGCAACCAGTTTTCCTTTTGATGGTTTGTCACTAAGTTCCATAACCCTCTGAATCAGTCTCCTTGTTTTCATTTACCATGAATAATCCCACCCATCCCTTTTCAGAAAACTCTACTTTATGGGCATGGAATAGGTACTTTCCTGGATATTCATATTCAAATTCCATGATTCCCCTTTCTGTTTGAGACAGGGTAATCATGTCAGTGTAAAACGAGGGGACAAGATCAGTTCCCGTCGGATAATACTTGTACAGATTTCCATGCAAGTGAAGATTATTGATTGGATCAAACTCTACCATATTTACAACATAAACTCGAATCAATTCATTGGTGTTGATCTGAATTGGATGATGTTGATAGTAAAAAGGAATAGTATTTGCAGCGTAGAAATTATTTTCAGTATCAAAGTCCGTATCAAGACCGTTGATTACCATTACCATTTCATCAGCTGGAGGACGCTTTTCTTTTGGATCAACAATAAAGACACCATAAAGACCATGTACAATATGTTCCTCTAATGGCATTACATGACAGTGATAAGGATGAACTCCTACAGGACCAGCTTCAAACTCGTAAATAAATTGACCACCGTTTCCACCTACTGGTTCAAAGACACCATCCATTCCAGCTGGATGAATGCCATGAAAGTGCATTGTGTGTTCTTTTTCTCCATTGTTGATGAATTTGATTCGTACAATATCTCCTTCTGTGGCTCGAATAGTTGGACCAGGAACTGTACCATTAAAGGTCCATACATTGTAAAATATTCCAGGTGAAATTTCTTGAATTTTATCATCTTCAGCAATTATGGTATAATCTCTAATTGTTTGACCAGTTTCAGATACAGAAACTCGCCCATAATTGAAATCACGCAAATACTCCATTGGATCAAATTCCACGGTTGCACTGGTGTATAATGGATCCAAAACTTCCCCAGTAGTTCGAACTACTGCCCCACTATGGGTAACAAAGGTATTTTCTTCTTGTTGTGCACTAATTCCATCTTGAAATGCGAAAAAAAGAGCAGATACCATAACAATTGCAACTAAAGATACCAGCATGATCCCACTGTTAGATTTCATCATAATGAAAGTAGGAAGCAAAATATGCAATATAAAGTTAGCTTGGGTTAAATTTGTTAGTATAAGGCAACTTTACTACCTCACAGTAAATTCGGATTTACATGATTTTTGGCAGGAAAAAAATCATACTGAGTTAATTATTTTTCAAATCATATGAGCCAAGTAATCTGGGATCGGACTTTAGATAAGTAGTGAATTTTCTTAATTGTTTCACTGTTTTTGGATTTAGATGGTGTTCAATTCCTTCAGCATCATTATTTGCAGTAGTAGGATCAACACCGATTATTTCAAAAAATTCTAACAAAACACTATGTTTTTGACGAATATCATGTGCCAGTGTTTTTCCTTTGTTTGTTAATTTTAATCCGTAATACTTTGTATATTCTAAAAAACCATCTGAATCTAAACGCTGTAACATCTTAGTTACACTTGGTGGACTCACATGCATATAATTAGAAATATCAATTGGGGAAGCATGTCCTTTTATCTCTACTAATTCAGAAATTACTTCAAGATAGTCTTCCATTCTTGTTGTGAATGGATTTTTCTGACCATGTGCTTTTTTTATTGAATCAAGTCTCTTTGTTTTTTTTCCAGATGTCATACATCACACACATTGATAGAAAACTAACAAGTATTTTATCATTGTATGTTTTTCCAAGTATTGATTACGCACAAAGAGTTA
>JAWWBZ010000079.1:0-3621 GCA_033720715.1 Nitrosopumilaceae archaeon
ATAACAAAATCTACCATAGAAGCTAAGAACTAGATTTGAATTTTATTTTTCTAGGAAAATATATGTAAATCACAACACCTGTTAGTACCAAAGCCCCAACTATTATTGATATGAAAAAGATTTGCCCAAATGGACTTTGAGTTCCCATGTTAAAGGTATAGGTAAGAACCCCCGTACTTCCCTCCATATCATACAAGTCTACCCTTACAATATGGTTCCCAGAATTTTTCCAGATGTACTCTTTGTCTACATGACCTCCTTGATAAGATTCTGGAGGAATTGCATCGATTTGCTGATCATTGTAAAAGAATCTAACACCTAAAGTAAACCGGTCAACTTCTTCAAAATCCACATCAGTTACTCGAAAAAGAATGGTTGAAGGTTCTCCTATTTGGGGAAATTCTGGCAGAGTAGCTACTTGAACCCTATACCCTCCCAAAAATTCTTCAGCAGAATTAAACATTGAATGCGCATGAGCCTCAGAAAAAATAGGTACAAAAAGAAAAATAAACAAAACCAAAATCAATGATCGCATTTCAGTCAAATCATTTGATATTATCTGACCAAGAATATAGTGTTAATCAATTTGGAGCGGAAAATCTTCAAAACCTTTAAATCCTTATTGGCAAGAGATTCATTCGTTGACTATCGTAAGTAAATCAATCGATATTAAGACACCAGTAGAGAATGTTTTTACATATTTCGCAAGACCAGAACACGTTTCTGATCAAATAAAAAATGATTCCGTGGGCATGACAGTAATTCCTATGGATATTAAAGACGGAATGGGTGTAGGAACAACCTTTAGAGTAATTGGTGATTTTAACGGCAAGCGCTTAGAATGGGATTGTGAGACAATTGAATTTACTAGAAATGAAAAAATTTCTGCCAAACAAATTGATGGTCCATTCAAAAGATGGCAAATTACTAACGAATTCAAATCATTAGGTGAGAATCTGACAAAGGTAACAATGACAGTAGATTATGAAATGCCATTTGGACCACTAGGTTCAATTTTGGATAAAGCAAAGTTTGCAAAATCTGCTGAAAGAGGAATGGAAAGTGCTCTTTACAATGTTAGAGGTTTGCTAGAAGGAAACGGCTCTATTCCAGTTTACATCACACTAGACGCATACCAAAAACTTCTTGCTGAAAAGAAAAAGATGAATGATGTTCCAGTTTCAACTGTACTTACCGCAATTCTTGAAAAGTACAACGAAATAGAAACAACTGCAAAAAACTAAATTTTATTTTCATTTCAAATCTTAAGGTTAATAACAACACTAGGATCAGCTAGGTTTGTGGGTCTATAGCGCAGCCAGGTAGCGCACCGGACTCTTAATCCGGCTGTCGAGGGTCCGAATCCCTCTAGACCCGCCATTTAACAAAATTTCTTAAGTGCTTTCTAATTTTTTTACTAAGGTAAATCTTACTTTTTCAGGTTCTATGTCCTCATGCATATCAACATCGCTGATAATCTTGACTTTGTAATCCTTCCATCTATAAAGCATATTTCTTCCAGTAAAAACTGCATCCTTTTTTGATTCCTTAGAATCAAACATTTCGCAGTTTACAATGTACTTTCTTGCTACTCTATACATCTCATCGACTGCTTTTTTCAAATCTTCATCGCTAAGACAATTCAAAAATTTATGAGTAAAAATAAAATCAACTGTAGAGTCCTCAAAAGGCAAATCCGTAATTGAACCTTTTTTGAAATTTACTGATGCATTTTGCTTTTTTGCCATGTCTAAGGCAAGGTCATTTAAATCAACTCCAAACACGCTCATGTTTTCTGGAAATAATCTAAGGTCAATACCAGTTCCACAACCAATCTCTAAAACACTGTTGCATCTTAGCGAAATTGCCAAATCTTTGATAAATTTTGCAAACTCTTCATTGTAACGAGATTCATTTTCTTTGGCATAATTGTCCCAAAAATCTTTATCATACGTCATTACTTTTTTCTCTAGACTCCTTTGATTAAATTTAGTGCTGACACTTGCATGGAATCATTTTCGTATCAAAGGTACAATCATGAGGGCCATCTGATCTACCTTCAACTGGAATTTCTTTCATACAATCATCATGTCTTCCCTTTCTGCAAAACCAGCATACCTCTTGAGCATTTCCAGTTGAACAAGATTCCATGGTAATAATAGAAAAACTGTCTGTAAAAAGCTTCACACTTAGATGAAGGTCAACCACGAAATGAACCTATCATCTCGGCCCATAACAACATCTGAGAAGGATTTTTGGAGTGCTTTTGTGATCTTGCCCATCTTTGCATTTCCTATTTTTACCTTGTCAACCTGTGTTACAGATTTTACCTCTGCTGCTGTTCCGGTCATAAATATCTCATCAGCACTATACAAATCATCCCTTTCAAGGTCCCGCTCAATGACAAAACCTCCATTTTGTTCAATTAACTGAATTACACTGTCTCTTGTTATTCCTTCCAGTCCTCCTGCAGTTAATGGAGGTGTCTGAATTACCTCATCTTTTACAACAAAAATGTTTTCTGCACTTCCCTCTGCTATTTTTCCGTGAGAATTTAACATGATGGCCTCGTCATATCCATTTTCAAGCGCTTCTACTCTTGCAAGTGCTGCATTTGAATAATTAGCAGCTGCTTTGGCTTGAGTTGGTTGAGATCTTGAATCAATCTTTATCCAACTTGAAACCTTACATTTTGCCCCAGAGAACTTTCCTGCTTTGGACTCTCCCATTGCCCATTCCCAGCAAGCAATTGATACGTCCACCTTATTTTCAGTTGGAGTCAAACCCATAGTTCCATAACCATAGTAAGCAAGTGGTCTGATATAGCACTCCTTTAATCCACTTGTCTGCACTGTTTTTATTATTGCATCTGAAATTTCTTTTTTTGAAAATTGCATTTTCATAGAATACAACTTTGCTGATTTGAAAAATCTATCTATATGCTCGGGAAGACGAAATATCGCAGACCCTTTTGGAGTATTATAACATCTAATTCCCTCAAAAATTGAAGTAGAATAATGCAAAGCATGAGTCAATACGTGAACCTTGGCGTCCTTGAATGGAACCAACTTTCCATTCATCCAAATTTTTCCTACCTCTTTCATAGCAGTGGAAAAAATTTATGCTAATTTAAAGAATTAACTTTTTAGATAGAACCTAAATATTCTGTGAGAGGTGACTAATTTGTATGAACTGGATTTTGGGATTTATCGGAATCGCATTGCTTGTCTCAGGCCTAATAGGTCAAGCCTTTGAAATGAGACGGATTAGAATTGCCAAATATGGAGAAAACGACATTGGCTCACCTAATGTTTTTACCGACAAGAGAAATTTCAAATGGTACGCCATAATAGGAGCAGGAATTGTTTGTTGGTATATTGCTGAGCGTGTGTGAGCAATTCTATATAGATCATCTCTAAATACTAGTAAAGAGAACTTTACTTATCGCGTGTTTTGGGTAACGCCGGACTAAATCTAGATAACGGTCCAAGAACAAACCCAAGAAGGCACTACTGGTGAAAACCTGTAGGGCCCCTAACCCTCATTTATCTAAAATCAATATTTGCTGTCTCTGAATGAACTGCACTAATTGCTTTTTTGATGTTCTCTCCAGAGTCCTCA
>JAWWBZ010000080.1:0-3583 GCA_033720715.1 Nitrosopumilaceae archaeon
GTAGCACATGCAGCATCTACTGCATTTCCTCCTTTCTTGAGAATTTCTACACCTGCCTTTGTAGCCTCTGGAAAGGCGCTTGATACCATACCATGCTTGGCTGTTGCGCATTTTTTGTCTTGGGTGGGAGTAAAAGATTCTTCAATCTTTGAAATGTTCATAGAATTTTTCTCCTAAGCAGAATATTCCTCATTCCTTATCATTAATTTCCTTTCCGCAATGCGGGCATTTGTTATCCTTGTGATCTTTTTGCTTCCGTAATTGTTCTGTAAATGCTGATGCCATGATACCAGCAGGGATAGCATAAACGGCAATTCCAATAACTGCAACACCGGCTGCAATTACTTTTCCCAGAACGGTAACTGGATAGGTGTCCCCATACCCAATGGTGGCAAGGGTAATTATTCCCCACCACATAGAGGAAGGAATGCTCGAAAAGGCTTCGGGCTGAGCTTCATTTTCCGCATAATACATTAAACTTGAAGCAAAAATTAAAACTATAAACAAAATAAAAAAGGCAACTGCCAGATCTCCGGCTTTTGCCTTTATTACATCGCCTAAGGTTTTCATCGGATCTGAGTAACGAGCTAATTTGAATAATCTGAACAACCTTAGAAGTCTGATTATTCTGATTATCCTCATATCAGCAATAAGGAATGGCAGGAAAAAGGGCAAGATTGCTGCAAGGTCAACTAACATCATAGGGGTAAAGGCAAATCGAATAACTCCAAAACGAGAGTTTTGGTATTTTGGATTTAATTTACAAACTAGCAATCTTGCAATATATTCCCCAGTAAAAATTAACACCGAAAAAACTTCAAAGGGCGTAAACAAATATCCATATTCATCTAAAACCGCTCCTTCGGTTTCTATTATTACAACTAGAACATTAATTGAAATTAAACTCACAATAAAAATTTGAAATGCCTTTGTAGTTTTGTCCTTTGTAGTGCCTTCAAGAATTTCATATGTTCTTTGAGCTGCTTTGTTTGTCAATTTCTTATTATAACCATTGTTTCTTTTTGAACCCAGCTAACATTATTAACGAAATAATTATCATCACACCAATCATAGCAAAATAACTTCCTTCCCACTCCAATTCTGGGATGTATTCAAAATTGGTTCCATAAATTCCCGCAATAAACGTAATTGGAATGAATATGCTTGCAATAATTGTCAGGGTTTTCATAACCTCGTTCATTCTATTGCTAACACTAGAAAGGTATGTGTCGAGTAACCCTCCCACAACATCACGCAATCCTTCAATTGTATCAATAACTTGAACAATGTGATTGTAGGTGTCCCGCAAATACGTCTTTGTTTCTTCATGGATGAAATCAGAGTGTGATTTTTGAAGACTATCAATTACTTCCCTGGCTGGCCACATAGATTTTCGTAGTAGAATCATTTGTCTTTTCAATAACTGAAGTGTTTGGAGGGTATTTTGCCTGGGATTGGACATTAACTCATCTTCTAGATTTTCAGTAATGTCACTAATTTTTTCAAGAACCAAAAAATAACTATCCACTATTGCATCCACCAATAAATAACAAAGATAATCGGATTTTCTTTTCCTAATTGTACCTATATTATTCCTTAATCTATCACGAATTTTATCAAAAAAATCTGCTTCGTACTCTTGGAAAGTTAAGAGGTGATTCTGTGCGAGAATAAACGAAACTTGCTCTAGTTCTACCCTGCCTTTTTCTTCATTAAAATGAGGCATTTTGAGCATTAGTTGAATATAATCTTCAAACACTTCAATTGAAGGTCTTAAATCAGTATTCATAATATTGGCTTGGTGAAGTGAATGTACTCCAAATTCATTACCAAACTGTTCTATGATTTTTGGATCATGAATGCCAATAATATTCACCCATGATACATTGGATTTAACCTTTGAATCTAGACACTCACTAATTGAAGGGTTTAGGTTTTCTGAAAAATCTTTTTCATCGTATTCAATAAGCTCTATTCGAACTTTATCTACTTTTTTCTCTCCTACATGAATTAATTCTCCTGGTCTTAGTCCAATTGTATCTGCTATTGTAGTTCGGTCTGGTTTGTTCATCTTAACAATTTTAGAAAGTCTTGTCAAATGATTAATTCCCAATTCATCTGCAAATTGTGACACTCTGGAAGTTTTCCCTACAACGCCAACGATAATGAATCCGGCAATTATAGAAAAAATTATACTAACAGTAAGAGGAACAAAATCTCCTGCCATAGCAGCTTGATAAATTGCTAAAACATCTGTTTGAGATCCTGGCTTAATAATGGCACCAAGGATTAGATCAATTAGAAAGAACAGAAAAGACATGATAGCCCCTATAATGATGGCAGTAGTGGCTGTAATTTTCGGTGGAATTTCAATATTCTTTTCTTCTTTGTACGGAGAGAGATATTTTCTGTATCGAACTACTAATAATGAAATTCCTGTTATTATTATTGTGGATACTATCCACCAGAAGAGAAGAAGAGGACCTTGATGCGTTTCAAGATTTTCAAAACCAGTTATTAGGTCTTGAATATTCCCTGTAAGTGGGATAGAAAATAAGGACGTGGCAATTCCTATTACAATCTGATACAAAAAAGCAAAAGTAAACCCATACACCAGTCGGTTTGCTATAATTCCGACTGGCTCCCTCAATTGCTACCCTCTTTTGATTTATTTCGCTCGATTCGGATTGAAACAGGTCTGTTTTTAATTACCTCCTCAATGATAACTTGTAAAGAATCTATCTTGATTACATCCCCTTTTTGAGGTAGATCATGGAGTTTTTCGTGCAATAGACCATTTAATGTTGAATAATCCTCCCCATATTGGATATCTGTTTTGAAATAGTCATTAATCACATCAATTTCTATGTCTCCATTTGTTAGAATGGAATCATCATTGATTTTTTGATATTCTGGCGTTTGAAGGTCTGTTTCATCATGAATTTCCCCTACAATTTCTTCAATTAGGTCTTCCAAAGTAACCAGCCCTTCAACTCCTAAAAATTCATCTACTACTATTGCCAAATGGGTGTTTTTAGCTTGCATTTCTTTGAGAAGATCACTCATTCTTTTTTCTTGTGATACATAAATTGGTTCACGGACAAATTCTTCTAGAGTATGAGTTTGAAGGTCTTCATCTTTGATATGAATGAGAATGTCTCTTACATGTAAAATACCAACTATGTCATCTCGGTCCTTCCCAAATATGGGGATTCTAGAATGTCCGCTCTCATAAATTAACTCTGCAGCATCAATTAGTTTCATTTTGGCACTAAGGCTAAACATTTTTGTCCTGGGTTTCATTACAGATCGGATTACTCTATCATCAAATTCTAGGGCTCCTTTTACAAGATCCCTTTCAGATTTTTCTAATGCTTTGTCCTTGTGACCTTGTTCTATTATTCCTTTAATTTCTTCTTCTGTTAGTGCTGGGGGCAAGTAATCACTTCCAGTGATTTTGATTATCGCTCTGGTGATCTTCTCTAAAACCCACACAGCCGGATAAAATGCATAACTAAATGCTATCAAAATTCCTGAACATCTTAAGGAAATTTTTGTTGCATTTGCGTTACAATATGTTTTA
>JAWWBZ010000081.1:0-3520 GCA_033720715.1 Nitrosopumilaceae archaeon
CATCTAGCATAATGGTAACCCTTTTTGCCAAGTTATGAATTTCTGAATTTCATTTGTTATATACTTTTTTTACAAAATTGATACTAATCAATACTACTTAATTATTAAATATTAAAACGGTTCAAACAATTTTTCATGGGACAAAAATTTCAAGGATTATTCCTTGCAATTACCTTGTTGTTAGGAGCAGCAGCTTTTCCCCTCAGTTCAACTTCAGGCTTTGGATTCAATCAGGCTTATGCCGTTGAGGTAGGAACTGAAGTTGAAACAGAAGTTGAAGTAAAGGTAGGTTCCGATGATAATTCCACTAAAGCTGAAGCCAAATCTGAGACAAAAACCAAAGGAGAAGTAAAGTCTGAATCAGAAATGAAGTCTGAATCAGAAATGAAGTCTGAATCAGAAATGAAGTCTGAATCAGAAATAGAAATCGAAGTACATGTTTCTGGAAATAAAGCAACTATTGAGCTTGAAATGAATGGAGAAGAAAAAGTGTATCTGCTAGACACTTCTTCGGAGGCAGAAATTATTGCCAAGATAAAATCTGAAACATCTTTGACAGAATCAGAGATTAAATCAATTTGGGAATTCTATCAAGAGTCGGAATCCAAGGAGTCCTCTGAAAAAGCCAAAATGGAACTTGAGGCAAAAATTCAAGCAAAAATTGCAGGCATTTCCAATCTTAGTCTAAAGGCAAAGGAGAGAGCAAAAATTTTGGTAACCTCAATGGAAGAAAAACCAAAAGAATCACACCAAAGGTTCAATGATATTTTACTAAAAGCAAAGGCAAATGGGTATCTAAGTACAAAGACAACAAGTGATGCTTCAGTTAAAGCGTATAGCCTTGATTTAGATGGAATGGCACAATCTCAAAGTAAAACCACATCATCACTAACAGGTTCCGTGTATTTGGAAACAATGGAAAAAGGAACTAGTGTATCAAAATACAGAATTTCTGGAGGTCAAATTTCCATAGATGGAGAAAACTATGACATTTTGTTTGGAAAAGCAAGAGCTACCACAAATAACAACGCCAAAGTAGGGTCAAACATGATCCTAATTGCTGAAGTGATGAAACCTAATGGCCAAGTCACAACAATGAAAATGCTCATGCAAAGTGAATCATCTTTGGATAGCAAGACAGACATTAGTTCATGGTCTGTAATGAACCCACAAAGCAAAATTGCTGGAAGTTGGAAGATGGATGCACAAGCAACAATGTCTATGACTTCAGCATAAATTTCCCTTTTTTCACATAAATTTTACACAAAACTATATGGTAATCCACTGAACACACAATATAATAAAAGGAAAAAATCAAGAATTCAAATTATTGAAAAACACATCTCATTCAATAATTCAAAAAATTAAGGAACATCAAAAAACACAAGATAAGGTAAACAAGAAAAAAAGAGATGAAATTTTAAAAAATTTAAAGACTAAAAAATTGGTAAAGTAATCTCTAGATTTTTTTACCTTGAACTAAAGAATCTACAAAAGGGTGGGTAGATGGCCTTGTGCCTGAAGATAAATTTCTTGATTGCATCAAATGGTTAATCAAAAACAATATACCATTTGTCTTAGCAGAGGTACCAGAAGGTGAAGTAAAATTCAAAATGTCCATGGGAACAAACTAATTTTGAAACTATCTCAGTAAAATCACTCGTCTAATTCATTAAAACACTCTTGCGAACAAACATCGTCTCCCCAATGTTCAAAATTTTTTCCACAAACAATACAAACTCTCATTGTGGTAATTGTAACCATTTTTAATTATTAAATATTTAGCCTCTTTTTTAGAAATTCATTCCTAAAATAAAGGGAATTCGAAATAACCTGAAAAGTTACTTCGGGAGCATATACTCAATTAATATTTTTATTATTTTTTTGGAAATTGAAAGTTAAACGATATTATTTATTTGATTCAGATTTTTCTTTAATTTTCTTTTCAATGTCGTCTGTTTCTTCCTCTATTTTCTTTTCAATTTCATCAGTTTCTTTTTCTACTTTTTTTTCCAAATCTTTTTGTTTTTTCTCAAATTTGTCTACATGCACCTTTATCTTTTCATCAATTTGATCTTCGATTTGTTCTTCTAATTTTTCCTCTGCAACAGGGAAAACCTTTCTTTTTATTACAAATCCAACTCTTAAAAGAGATTCAATTATTACCACCAGCACAACAAATTCTATAACACGGGAAATAAACAAAGGGAATTCTTTAAATTTTTCTTCAAAATCAGTTAGTGAGAAAAAATTTGAAGTGTCAGTATAAAATGCAGAGCTCGTTAGGAAGACTCCTAACAACGCAAATGGAAGTAATTTACCTAGATCTTTTGCCAAGTCTTCCTTATAATAAGAGGTAACTCGAATTGCACCTATCACCGAAATAGCAATAAGTAGAACAACTCCAATTGGCATGTCTTTGGCCAAAATGAACATGAATACCGAATAAACAAAAAACCAAACAAAAATTATCAATGGAAAAAGAAAGATGTGGGCAACAACATATGCACCTATTCTCAAGGGGGAAATTTTTCCTTGATTATCATATTTGTCATAATCAATTGGGATAATTTCTCTTCGAGCTATGAATCGGTAAAAGTGCCAAACAAATACCGCATAAGCTGCCATTCCAGCAATATACAAACCCAAATCATAGATGCTTGATCCGGCTGCTAGGTTTTCTGTTATTTCTGCAAAATAATTTTCGGGAGAATCAAAAGATAAAATAAAACCAGTTTCAGATGAGGTGCTTTCTCCTCGCCCATACACTTGAAACTGAGAGAATCCTACTAAAATGGAAAAAATAAAAACAAAAATCTTCATACTACCATAGGTACATAATTGTATTAACAGTTTTGCAACAACTTATTTTCTAAAACTTGTTTTTGTATTTCGTTTTGTGATTCTAACTCTAATTTTATTGAAAAATGTGTGAGTATTACATTGGCCCATTACATTATTGTACTAAAATTTTGGTGCCTTTAACAGGATTTTAATCAATTTTTGGTATTGATTGGAGATGAATACCAACCAGCTCAAGATCATAAATATTAGAGAGTTTTACGTAGTGAAAATCTTGGTAATTGGAGGGAAAATAACCTTTGTCGTTTCTGAAATTTCATAAACCAGAGGTAGATTGGCCGCTTACTTCAAAACATATTCCTTCAAAATTACAACAATCTTCCGTTCTCAATCATCGGAAATTTGATATTTCCAACACTAAATCATTTTGGAATTATAAAACTCCAAAACTAGACATCATAGCCAATAAAAAAGTCGCATTATCTGTTGAAAAAGGAACAAAACGAATAATTCAATTTTTAAATCAAATCAATTCTGAGGAAAATTCAATTCGTCAATATTCTTCTGAAAAACACATTTGCGATACCTGTGATCAGGAAATTGGTCACAATATTTCTAGAACTCTTTTAATGCGTGATAAAGATGAAGGGCCACGTTTGCTTTGCTTTCATTTTTTTTATCCATGTTGGGATTTCAAATTATTGGTTCAAAAATATCC
>JAWWBZ010000082.1:0-3456 GCA_033720715.1 Nitrosopumilaceae archaeon
AAAGTTTGTCCATAATATCATAGGTTTCTTGGGGTAATCTTCCTGTATCTAAGGTGAAAAATCTAAAATTGGGATTAATTTTTGTCATCATATCAATCAAAAGTGAATCTTCTGCTCCAAAGCTTGATGCTTTTGCAACTTTTGGATGTAGGTTCTCAGAAACCCATTTCAGGGTATCTTGAGCAGTTTTTAGGGTAGGATTAATTTCATCAAGTTCTCTTTGGGTAAATTTTCCCATAGTAAAATTCAGCTTTGGTTGTTTTATATTGATTACCCGTTTGTTGCCTGAATTATAAACAAGTAATTTTCAAAGAAAAAAGATGGCTGAGGTTTCATATGTAGTTGTCTTTCCAACAGTATTTTCTAAAAATAAAATTCCTCAATTAATTTCAAATATTAAAAAAATTCTAAAATTAAGAAATCAAGAATTTGGTTCGGTCAAACGGGATGGTGATGTGATTCTAGTTAATGCTGGTGACCCAGTTTTTGCTTCTTCTGCAATAAATTTGCTTTTTGGTATTGAAAAAGTCGCCATTGCTAGACAAGTAAAAAATGAATTTAAGACAATAGTTTCAGAAATAACTTCAGTTGGAGGAAATCTGCTTCTAAAAGGAGAAAAATTTTTAGTAAAAGTTGAAGGAACTACGAAGGGATTTTTTCCAAAAGATATAGAGATAGCTGCTACATCTAACATTATCGAAAAAAAATCAAAATTAGGTGCACATCCTGGAACAGAAGGAAATTATGATAAATTACTTTATACCTATTTGACAAAAAATAATGGTTACATCTGTATCTTTATTGATAAAGGGCAGGGTGGAGTTCCATTTATTTCTCAAAAGCAAAATACAATTTGCTGTGTGTATGATGAAATTTCGGCTGTTTCTTGTTTTGAAACCATTAAGCAAGGGTATGACACAAAAATAATAGTTTGTTATATTAAAAAATCAGATTTATTGAATATTGTTAAAACACTTAACCAGATAATTCCAAGATTAGTTAAGGAAAAAATTTCTTTGGATTTTTATCAAATAAAAGGGGATGTCTTAGGTACAAAAAATTATCTAAAATTTGTTAATACAGTAATACAAATTATGATAAATGAAGCCAAATTTTGTGGTCTAGATTTTATTTCGTTTCCAATTTCCTCCTTGATTGTATCTCAAGATGTTTTAAAATCGATAATGGAAAAAATTTACCAAAATAAGAAATTTCCAGTTTTCTCATTGAATGGAACTGATATTACATTATTTGATTCTGCAAGAGAGATTGGTATGGAGCAAAGGATGGTAAAGTTGAACAAAGTTATTGGTTCAAGTTTAGGTGAAATTTCAAAGATGTCCATAAAAGATGTAGCCTCAGTAGTAAAATCAAAGAAAACTGTGGAGGTAATGATAGGACCGAATAATGTGCATGATATTTTGGATTCTTTGGAATGAATCATTGAGAATTTAAACAGCCTTACAAATTTCCATATCATGCCTAAAATAGCTGAATTCATTTATCCTTGGGGTAGCGGACATTATTCCAGAATGATGAGATTTCACGAATCATTTTCAAGCCTTATGGAAGAAGTTGAGACTCATTTTGTAAGCAAAGACCATGTTTATCAGAAACTTTGTGAAAGATTTCCTTCTCAAAAGGAAAAAATTCACAATATTTTGATGCCAACACCAATTGATGGGAAATATGGGCCAAGTGTTTCTTTGTCGTTACTAAACATTTTTTTTTCAGTACAAAATAATCCCCCCTTGATTAATCAAATTGCCAATTATCTAAGAGCAGAAAGAAAATTGTATAACAAGGAAAAATTTGATTTAGTGATTAATGATGGAGATATGGGTTCAAATATCTTAGCAAAAAATCGTAATATTCCAAGCCTTTTTGTAACAAATCAATTCAAACCAAAATTATACAAGACAAGAACATATCTTTATCCTTCACTGATATTTATTGCAAAACAAATTGCAAAAGCTAGTAAAATAATTGTTGCAGATTCTCCTCCACCATATACACTTTGTGAATTTAATTTGAATTTTACAAAAGAAGTTGAAAAAAAAGTTACTTATGTTGGGCATTTTTCAAATAAAAAAAATGTTGAAAAAACTTCTCCCTCAGATTTAGAAAAACTGATTCAAAATGAAGAATTTGGATATTGGATGAGAACCGGAAACAAATCTACAAATGAAGGAACTGGGGAAAGATTTGAAGAAGTTTTTCATTATGATGAAATGAGAAATGAAAAACGGATTGTTTCTCATGCAAAAAATGAACCATCTATTGACTCTGTTTTAGGAAAAGATGGAAAAAGATATTCAATTTCAACGGCTCTTGAAAAAAAAATAGATTGGGTTCAAATTGATATCGGATTTTTATCTGAACAAGAAAAAGAAAACGTGTTAGATGGATGTAAATATGCTGTTGTTAATGGTTCACATACAGTAATGGGAGAAATTCTGGGTGGCAAGTCAAAGCCAATCATTGGAATTCCGGTATATGATGAGCATGAGAATAATATCAAATGGGCTGAAAACAAAAATCTCGGTATTTTAGCAAAAAAAACTAAAGATGTGATAAATGGGATAAAAGTTCTTCATGAGGATTATGAAAAATTTGAAAGTAATTTGGTTGAATTTTCCGTCAATTTTAACTCAAATGGAGCAGAAAATACCTCAAAAATTGCAATTGAGACCCTAGAAGAAAAGAGATAAAGTAACAATTTTGGGCTTTTAGGTATCTGGCACGCGGGAGTTCGATGGGCGAACTGACCGAAAGGGATGACGATAAAATCCGCGTGTCAGACCTTTTGATCGTAAGAAATTAAGTGGGAAGGCTTTTATGGAAAAAATTAAGCCAGATCATCATTGCCAAGTTGCCCAGAATGTACAGCAAGAGAGAAAAAGAAAATTCAGGAAAGATATGAATCTGAAACTCCAGAAGAAGAAAGACACCGAGATGATTTGATCAAACTATTTGATGAAATCGATTTTCCTATGAAATTAGACTCATCAACAAAACATTTCATTTGTAAAAGATGTGGATTGTATGCAACAAGAGAACAAGTTTCAGATATTCGCTATAAATTAAGTCAACGTGAACGGACGAAGCAAGACAAGCAAGATGACTACCTAGATTGGTGGCAGAAAAGCAAAAAAGAAAAAGAACTGACCTAGAGGTGATATTAATGGTAAAAAAGAAAGATGATATTCCTGAATGGGTTTCAGAAGAGATTCAGAATGCTAAATTTAAAAAACCAGAGGAGCTAAAGAGAACTGGATATATTTTAGAAATTTACGAATCTGATAGCAAGGTGGATGCTCAACTTTATGATCCTGTCGAAGATGGAAGACATATTGTTACACTGGATTTACCAAAAAAGATCAAACCAGCAGATCTAGAGAGAGGAGTGGTTTATGAGTTCGTATTTGATCAACACAAAGCACCGTTAAGCAAAAA
>JAWWBZ010000083.1:0-3164 GCA_033720715.1 Nitrosopumilaceae archaeon
AACAATTAGGTGATGAATTTAATATCGAGAAAATTGAGAATATTTGCCCTAATTGTAAACATGAAATAAAAAATCACACCCAGCATGAATTAACTGAGTGCACTTTTGCTTATTTGAAATATTCTGAATTAGAATAAGAATTATTTTGGAATTTATTGATCTGAAAAAAGAAAAATATAATGTTTAATTTTTTGCACAAGATATGATTTTATAACAATTATGAATTGTCAAACTTAATGTCTGAAGAAAAACAAAAAAGTAAAATTGTTTTTGTTACCCTAAAAATGCCAGATGGTAAAGAACATGAAATACCACTACCACCCAAAGTATTCAGTTCTGGGCGTGAGGGATTCTATGCACAGATTCCAGCATTAGTTTACGACGACGAAGTGTATGGTGGGCAAATTCAAGTTTGGAAAAAAACCCCAAAAGAGTAATCAAAGAAATTATTTCTTATTTTTATTTGTTCGAATTTTATCTCTGCAAATTCCACAAAGGTAATTTTTTTTAAAACTATCAACTTCAAGCAGGAATGAATAAGTTCCATAATACGTTTCAGAGGCAAGCATACCTCCTGGGACTTTTTTGTTACAACTTGTACACTTTAGATCTAAAACAAACCTTACCGTAGGTTCATTTTCATTAATTTTTCCAATTATCATAATACACAATTATTCTTATTAGTTGAATATTAATAAAAAATAACACCTCAAAAAATTCTATTTCTTTGAGGCACGTTTTGCTGTAGTTTTCTTTGCTGCAGTCTTTTTAGCTGCAGTTTTCTTTGCTGCAGTCTTTTTAGCTGCAGTTTTCTTTGCAGGTCCTTTATTCCCTGCGGCTTTCTTAGCTGCCATATTTGGAAAGGGAATTTACTTTGATTTCTATAGGTTAAATTAAAAAAAGTGCACAAAATGAGTTTATTTAAAACACAATTTTTTATTAGTTCTTGTTTGAAAATTTGTTTTCAAAAACAACTTCTTCAATTTCTAATTGCCCTCCGCGGGGCAAAGCAGGTTCAAGGGCTTTTCCAACTACTACCATCATCGCGATTATGTGATCGTCAGGTAAATTGATAATTTTTGCAAGCTCTTCATACTCAAAACCTCTCATTGGGCACGAATCAAGACCCATTTGTCTTGCAGCTAACATAATTGTTTGAGCAGCAAATCCACAAGATTTCATTACTTCATCCCGTCTATTTACAAAACTGTCTTCATATTTTTTCCGTAAGGCATTTACAACTTGCTCTTGTCTCTCTTTTGAAAAGTTTTTCCAATATCTATGCGGGTCTTTTTTCCAAGAATTAGTATCCCCACACAAAACAATCACCAATGAACCCTCCCTTGGCTGAGCTTGATCTCTTGCTGCTTTGCTAATTTGCTCTTTAACAGACTGGTCGGTTACAACAACGAATCGCCAATTTTGTTGATTATAACTAGTAGGAGACAAAATTGCTAATTCCATTAGAAATCGTACATCTTTTGAGCTCATTTTATGGGTAGGATCAAATTTTTTGATTGCTCTTCTAGTTCTTATTGCTTCAAATGTATCCAATTTTCTTGTTTTTAAAAAATTATGGTTTGTAATTTATTTGATTTGAAATACATATGATAAAATTACAAAAATTGATAAAGGAACTTTGAAAATCAATGCACAATGACCAAATTTGTTCACAAGCCTTACACTACCATTTATGTCCGCGACATGATAAAAATGAGTCTAGATGATTTACTTAGTATGATGTCATCTTTGGAGGCAGGCCATGCATATTGGGCCGATGGCGTTTTATTTGCAAGTTTTGCAATGACAGATTCTGAAGAATTAGCCAAAAAAGAAATTCAGGGTGAAACCTATCTTGATAAAATCATCTTTGCAAAATATGATAACTATACAAAGACCGCAAAACTATCTACAAATATAGAGATTAACATACTAAATGTTCAAAAAAGTCATCTTTACCGAGATTTGGTAGCATGGTTAAAACAACAACCAATATGGAATGAATAAGATCAAATTTGTTAATCACAACTCTTAATTTTACATTATTTCAATCCAAACTAAATGGAAATTACTCCTGAAGATGAAAATGAGCTTGATAATCTATTAACGATTGCAACTGACCAGATTCCAAGATACTTTAATCTTATAAATTCAGCAAAGGAAGATTGGCAAATCAAAGAAATTAATGAATTCGTTTTGGGGATGGTTTTTGAGAAATATATTCATGATTCAGGCCAATATCTTTCAAATAAAATAATTGATGACAATCAGCCAAATTCCATTGAAAGTAAGATGAAGTCATACAATTTAGGCATTGAAGTTTTTACCAGCAAGGTACCAGAGATAAAAAGAATCATTCAAGAAACTTCATCTTAGGAAAAACAGGCGTAAATATTTTAACAATTACAAACCATACATATCATGGAGTTCATCCAAACTGAAAAACCAGAAATTCAAAAACCGATCGTTATTGCTGCAATGCAGGATATGGGAAATGTAGGAAGCATTGTAGTTGATTTCTTAAATGATAGTATGAACACTAAAAAATTTCGAACTGCTCAAAGTCAATTCCCTTCTTATGTAATAGACAAAGGAGGATATGTTGATATTCCCAAAGAAATCTGGGAATATAGATTCTCAGACGATTTGATAATTTTTGGTGGCGGTACTGGTCAACCACAAAACAATCCGGAATTGCATTCATTGTGCCAAGACGTAATTGACGTTTCAAAAAAATTTTCAACCAAATTCATCTACACACTTGGAGGATTTCACACAAACAGAGTTTTAAACAAAAATCCAAAAACCTATGTTACTTCCACATCTAAAGCTCTTACAAAACAAATTCAGACGATGGGGATTGAAACTACTCCACAAAAATCATTAATCACTGGATTCAATGGACTTATCTTGGGGTTTGCAAAACAAAATGGAATTCATGCAATTGGAATGTACGGAGAGCTCAATGAACCAAAAATTCCTCAATACAGAGCAGCAATTAGTATTATCAAAACATTGGAAAAGCTAACTTATAGAAAACTTGGTGATACCTCTAGACTTGAATTAATGGCCCAAGAAATAGAAAAAAGTTTTGAGTGTTAATTATCCTCGATATTCAGAACCACAATCACCAATAGAATCAAATAAATTTTGAGATTTGTCAG
>JAWWBZ010000084.1:0-3116 GCA_033720715.1 Nitrosopumilaceae archaeon
AAAGACTGGCTTGAAAACCAACATGCCAGAATCTGCCATAAAGATTGTAAATGATCTCACAAAGGAATCAACAAAAGCCATTGATATTCAAAACAAAATTGCAATTGCATCAATTGATGCTTCAAAGGAATCTTTGAGCACCCTAAATGCAAATGCAGGAGAATTTTCATCAATAAATAATGAAATTTTAGAATTGATGCCTTCAGTGGTGTCAGCTAGATCATAATCTAGCCTTTTTCCTTTTTTTTATTTTTGTAAATGTAAGAAAGGAAAATTTTGAATCATCTATTTTTCCCAAAAGCACCCTGATGGTCAGTTAGGCAACACCCGCACTGTTTTGAATAACACTCGTCTACTTTTTCATGGCCACAAGAACCGCAGTGGCAATAAGGATCAGCCATATTCAATTGAAGTGTTCACTCAATACTTAATCTAATGACATAATTTTCGCCTTTGATAATATTGTAATCCCTTTTAGCATAGAAAAAAAATTGTAAAAACATGACTACCATGGACAAAGTCGGCATTGGAATTGCTATTGCTGTAGTTGCAGTTGCATTGGGTTTTACCTCAATGTCTGGCAACCAAACGTCTGACATTATTCCTGTAATTGAGCAAACAACTATTACCATCAAAGAGACCACAAAAGATATTCAAGAAAAAGGCACTCAGACCCTAGAAAAAGTAAAAGAGACAACCAAAGAAGTTGCCCGTGAAGCAAAAGAGCTTGGAGAAACCACAAAGGAGCTTGCTTCGGCAAAATCTCCTTCCCGACTAGTATCTATTCCTGCAGGGACCTCACTTCCTGGTTGTGAAGAGGCAAACTTGTGTTATGACCCACCCTCCCTGATTATATTTCAAGGAGCAGAAATCATTTGGAAAAATAATGACAACTCTTCGCATACTGTAACAAGTGGAAACATTATAGAAGGACCCGATGGAATTTTTGATAGCGGCTTGATTAAAGCTGGAGAAACTTTCTCATTTAGATTTGAGAAAAAAGGTCAGTATGATTATTTTTGCATGATTCATCCATGGGCTAGTGCATCAGTAACTGTAAGCTAAAAAAAATTTTCTTATTTCAAACTGTAAAATGATCGTGTTACACTTGATGTGGTTTAAATACAAAAATTACGCACAAAAACTGGCGATAGATTGGTAAAAAGAATAGAGTGTGATATTTGTGGTAAACGTATTCTTGGGTACTCTTATCTAAAGAGTCACTACAAGACCGTTCACAACAAAGAACTTGTTGATGAATCTAATCAGATTTAAAAAGATTAGAGTTCTATTGTAGAACCTTCACCCAGTGAGAACGATTGGGTGTGGTTTTTACCGTGGACATCATACCAACTTATTTTTAGTCCAACTTTTTTTCGTGCTGCACTTTCAACCTTTATAGTATGAGCCATCTTTATTCTGTCGCTAATTGGTTTTTCACTCATAGACATGCATTACACAAGTCCAAGATATCCTGTGGTGTGAAAAAAAAATTCTTGATCGTGCGAAGTCTTTTGACACTTAATTACTAAAATTTAATCGGACAAACAAAATACTTTTTACAAATCTTAAGGTTTTAGCAAGACTTTGAGAGTGTTTGGTTTTTTTGCATTATCAAATGCTTCTTGAAATTTTTCTAGGGGGTACTCTGACTCTATCAAGTCATCAACTGAAACTATTCCTGATGCAAGTGCATTAATTGCAGGTCTAAAGGGGCCACATCTTGAACCCACAAGAGTTATTTCATTTACGACTGCTGGTGTCAAGTCCAGACTCTCCTTGGATGCAATTGTTGATTTTAAAATAACAGTCCCTTTTGGTTTTACAAGCCTCATTGAATCTAAAAACCCTGAAGTGCTTCCTGTGGCCTCTACTACCAAATCAAAGGCAGTTTGGTCTTCCTTGCTTATTCCGATCATTGTTTTTATTCCAAGGTTTGCTAGTCTGTCAAGCTTGTTTTGATGTCGTCCAAAACATGTAATCTTGGGACAAGTAGTCCTCAAAACAGAGGCAATTAGTTGTGCCAATCTACCATCTCCAACAATCCCTACATTCCAATCAGGTTTTAGGGAAATCTGATCGCGGATTTCAAAGGCAGCGGCAATTGGTTCAACAAAAACTGCTTGCCTGTCAGAAATAGAGTCAGGAATTACATGGAGGTTTTCTTCTGGCAAGGAGAGATATTGAGCAAATGCCCCATCTCTATTTAGAATTCCCAAAACTGTTCTGTTTGGACAATGTCTTTGGTTTCCTTTTTTGCATTCCGAGCAACTTTGGCAACCTACATTGATTTCTCCTACAACTCTTTTTCCAATCAAGTCTTGGTTTTTGGACTGCTCAACTACTCCGACAAACTCGTGTCCTAAAACTCCTTGATATGACATGTATCCTTCCAAAATTTCTAGGTCAGTTCCGCAGATTCCAGCTAGGGTTACCCTTACAAGAGCTTCGTCTTCTTTTGGGGTTGGATAGTCTGGTATGAGATGTAGTTTGTTGCCATCAAACTGTAGTGCCTTCACATCGAAAAAATAATTTCACAATCATAAATATTGATTGAACAAGAATTAAAAATAAAAAAAATTGAGGAGGCAGGTTTGACCTACTTTCTCAATTTTAATGCCATTTTCACAGCTAGACCCCATGAGCCAATGGTGAATAGTACAGGAAATACTCCACTTGTGAGTATTTGAGGTACTTGCTCCAATGAAGCACTACCTTGGTGGGCCATTGCTGCAACAATAGGTAAGGCAACCAAACCTATTACTCCGAGTTTTCTTTTGTTTGCGGAGACTTGTTGTTGTACGTTGATTGTACTCATGTTTTGTCAGTATCTTTCATTTGACAGAAATATTTAGGATGGATCTAACTTTTTGGCATTGTCTTGTTCAGTTGCTGAATCATCAAAGCGTCAACAAAGTTCAGAAAGTGAACTTTTGAGGCTAGAATTTCTGAAATTTATTTTTGGAAAATCAATGCAAAAACTGAACATTTTTTTGATAAAAGGATACTTTTTGATTATTGAAACATGACGGAATTAAAAAACCGATTTGATTTTTTGAGGGCCTATATCTTAAACAATAATATGTGAACCCAAAAGGGCTAACCATAATTGCCCG
>JAWWBZ010000085.1:0-2875 GCA_033720715.1 Nitrosopumilaceae archaeon
GTGCTCAAAGATTCCTTTGAAGCATCAATTGATGCAATTGCAATTTTGTTTTGAATATCAATGGCTTTTGTTGATTCCTTTGTGAGATCATTTACAATCTTTATGGCAGATTCTGGCATGTTGGTTTTCAAGCCAGTCTTTTTTACAAATCCTTTCTGAAGATCAAGCGTAGAACATGCTAAGTTTTTCCATAATTCTGCTGATTCTTGAAGGTAGTTTGTAATTGATTGATGGTATAGTGGAATTGCTCTTTCAATGTTGGAAATTACACTTTCTGTGTATCCTCTCCACAATCCATAGAAATCACTTGGGTTTTCTGAAACAGATTTACTCAATAACGGTACACCTCCTCTTGCTGTATGCTAAGTCTGATGTTTGAGAGTCTAAAAATATCCAAGATAACCCAATCATGTCTTTGGCCTCCAACCCATAATCAATTGCTGATTCATGATTGGAAAGGCCGGAATCCATTTCTGGAAGACTGTAAAGATTTTTCTCCTTTACAATTTGCATGATTTGATTCATGGAAGAACAATATTTTTTTAGATTATTAAGCACAAAGAATTTTGATTTCCATATATTTCCAGACAATCAGTTGATCAGATACTGAATTAACACAACCTAAAGTCAGAGTCAAAAAAAGGGCTTTTTGTATTCATTCTTCTGATATCTGGCCGCCCATTTGACTTGACGAGTTTAGATCGCCTACTCCATATTGTTTTAAGGTGTCTTGTCTAATGCTACTAGTTCGGTCAAGCTCCAAAATTTCCTCCTCAAGGTTTCCATGGTATTCAGTTTGGATTGGCCAAGGAATGGTAATATTGTGCTTTTTGAATTCTTTGATAATCATTATTCTCATATCGCTTTTTACTTTGAATTGAACACCATAATCTCGCACAAAAACCCAAACAGCAAAATCAATTGAGGAGCTATTAAAGTTGGTAACTCGTACTCTTGGTTGTTCTAGTTCTACTAGAATATTATTATCGCATCCACAGCTTGGTTTTTGATCCCGTCTATAGGGACAGGTTTGCTGAACAATCAAATGATTTCCTCTAACATCTTTAAGCTCTGTCATTGCTCTTTGTCCTACTTTCATTAGAACGGATGCTACTTCTTCGGGGTCATTAAGGTATGATGCACCTACCTCAACCTTTGCTGGAATAAATTTTATGTCTTTAGAAAAATTAACAATGGTTGCAGCTATCAATTGACGTGTAGGAATAACTGCAATTGATTCATTTAGGGAATCTCTAACATAGGTCACTCTAGGACTAATGTGATTTACAATTCCAACATATCCATTCTCAAGCTTTATTCTGTCGCCCTCAACAAAAATTTTATCTTTCTTTATTGAAAGATATGCAAAATAATTTTGCATTGTTTCTTGCATTGCAAAACCTATTCCAATAGCAAGCCCTCCACTTGCAGTTGCAATTACTACCAGATCTACTTCCCACCAAGCTGAAATTCCAATCAAAAGTGCTAGCATACCTACCAATGGAATGATTTGACGGAACGCTTTTGGGGTCTCTCCTGCTTGTCTTTCAGCCCATCCAGGTGGACGTGCTCCTGGAATAATTGGATCATAGTTTGATAATCGTTTTTGCTCTCGCCATAATGTTATAGTGTATACTTCTCGAGGATAAGTTCCCAACCTTAGAACTTGTCCTGCCTCATTATTTCCAGATAAACAGTCGTCCAAGTATTTTTGATATTTTTGTCTCTCAGATTTTTGGAATAACTCAAACGAATTCAATTTTTTTTGTTTAAAACTTCCAATTGGAACTCCCCTTGAGGTATAGTAATTTTCAAGAAATTTTCTTCCTTCTGCAGATTTTAGGTTCTCTTGAAAGTCTTTTTCTTTCATTTCAGAGGGGCAGCTTTTTGGAGGTTTCCATTCAAAGATCTGGTGAAACAGGTCCTCTTTATCGTCTGCGAATCCTCTTTTGTGTATCCATTCTTTGTAATCTTGCTTTTCTGCTTTTTTAGCATCATTTATGCTCATTAATATTGGAATTAGATTAACAATTGTGTATCCGACAATCAGAATAACAATAGTGTCTAAAATTTTTGCAAAGGTCTCTCTAGGGGTAAGTGTTTCAAAAGCCATTGCAGCATCAATTGCACTTTGGGTATCAAATAATTCGAAAATTATGATATAAGCTGACATTATTGAAAACAGTATTATGGTAAAAATTGAAAACAGGGTTTTTTTAATAAATTCTGAAAGGTGAGGTCTAGTATAGCTAATAGGTTTTGTCTCTATCCAAAAAGAAATTTTCCTATTCATGAAAAAAATTGAAATAAATCCTACAATTAAAATCGCAATGGAGAACTGAAGTGTGATATCTGTCATCAAAACTTCGTTTAGAGGGATAAGTGGTTCATTTACATTCTCAGCCACAATTTTTTGAAATTATTTATCTGTTATAAGCCACAAGGCTTTGTTAATTCTGACTAAATACCAAAAGTTGAAAAATTTTGGAATGTTTTGATGAGTTAAAATTTTTTTTAATTTCATTGGACTTTGATTCCGTTGTGAGATAATTTACAACCTTTATGGAAGATTTTGGAATGGTTGTTTTTAAAAAAATTTATTGAAATTATTTAGACTGGTTCAACAAGTTATAGAGTTGAACTCGTTTTGAGTTTATTTCATTTCTGAGGTCGATTAGTTTCTGGGATATCTCCAAAGCTTGCTGCTCAAAGTTGTCAGGTCTTGGAGCTAGGTGAGTCAAATCTCTTAATGCTTGCTTTTGTACTTGAAGTTGTTTTGTAAGGTCTGCTATTTGCATCTCCAAGTCTGATGCAGTGCCAGAGTTTTGAGTCGTGTCTGCAATTGAGACTACAATAGAATCAGGACTGGTAGCCA
>JAWWBZ010000086.1:0-2857 GCA_033720715.1 Nitrosopumilaceae archaeon
AAATCGAAAGTTATTAGCCCATACAAACTAAACATTAGAAAAACTGCAAACAAAGATCCTACAAAAATATATGAAATTTTCAAATTTCTAACCAGCCTTCATGACTTTATTGTGGATTTAAAGATCTCCATAATCTTGGAACTTCAGTGGTGAAAAAAGGCATGCCACAAATGTTGAGTTATTGACTAATAATGTTATAGAATATACATTTCATGACGCAAGTTGTTGTGATGCAAAGGAAAACACCCGAGCATTCATCTGTTTTGGTTGAAAGCGAGGCCAAAAACCCTCTCTCGACATACAGAAACAAAGGTTGGGAAGAATTTGCTGGCTTGTCATGGTTGTTATTAGAAGAACCTGATAAATACGGGCTTGAATCAATCTAGAATAAAATGAACTCAAAAATTCTTGCTATTTCAATAGTTACCGCACTTGTTGCTTTTTCTGCAATTTCTGTAAACTTTGCTCATGCAGACATTCTTCCTCCTAAATTACAATCAAAACTAGGAGTTCCAAATGATCTAATCCTTTGTGAGACAGGAATGTTCAAAGTATTACGAGAGGGAACAAACTCCGTTGCTTGTATCAAAGCTCATAATGTGTCAAAACTTGTTGCAAAAGGATGGGCCCAACCAGTAGATGAAGATAAACTAAATAAATTAATTGATTCACTAAAAGTTTCATCGGGAAAAATTATTGAGCTTGAAGTAGCACCACTCAAATCTGATTTTGGAAAACAAGTAGGAAAAACATCCATTGCCGGTTATGATTATGTATTTGATGTATGTGCTTCCTCTGAAGATCTAGTCTCTCCAGAAGTTTTAGTTACCTCCGACAGTGAAAGCATAAATTATGAATTAGCCGAAACAATTCCTGCAAACTCTTGTATAACAAGTGCCACAATGATCAAAGCTGCTAATCCAGATTCGATAAATGCACAATTAGTTAGCAAAGGAGATATTGCAAGACTAATTATTTCTACTCAAGATAAAGTTAACACTTTAAAAGATGACTTGCTAAAAGCAAAACAATCTCTTGGTAAAGACAAACCTGAGGAAAATCAAAAACAAGGAAACAAAATTGCAGATTTGAGAAAACAACTTAATGATGCAAGAGCCGAACTTAATAGATACTATTTTTTTCTTTACTCTCCAAGTAAAGTAACTTTGCCTGTTGAAAAAATGTCTTATTCAGGAACTCCTATCCCAGGCCAGACTGCAACAATAATTTCAATAAAGGAGTCTGTGGCAACAAAAGGAACGTATGACGTGGTTTTTGAGGCATGTGCGGGAGAAAAACAAGTTCGAATTCCAATAATTACACTTTCATCTGACAAACAAACCGTTGATGTAAGACTTGGAGACAAAATAGCCCCTAACACATGCCAATTAACAAGTGCTAAAATCATGGCAACCATTCAAGATAGCATTACAATAAAGGTTACAGGAAATTCTGAATTTTCAAACAAAGCTCTAGATTTGGAAGCAAAAATCGCTGATCTTCAGATTCAGCTCAAAATAACAAAAGAAAAAATGAAGGACCTTATTCACAATCCTGATAGACCAAATGATTTTAATGAACAACTTGCAAAACTTGTTGAAAATACCACTAAACTGAGGTCTGAAATAATTTCAAACAAAGCTGAGCTAAGTAAGATTCTATACCAAACATATCGGTAAAATTGAATTACTTTTTACAAACTTGGAACTGGAGCATCCCCTGAGTTACCAATAGTTCCTCTTTTGTGCAAAAATTCGTAACTCCTTAAAATAAAATCCAAATTAAATAATTTTAAAACTAAAATTTCTAAATATACATTGGACTGAGTACTTTTTCGGGTTATGGCAAAGGTAAACTCGACAAGACATCATAACTCTAAAAATTTAGATGTACTACCAACACCCATTGAAATGATTTGGCATTGTTTAATTTTGTCCTAAATAACTACCTAACTCCTTTCATAATTCAAATCATCAACCTTCGTTAAAAGTCTCTGAAAATTTTCTCTAGGAGGTCTTACACCTTCTTCATCAATTTTAAAGCAAAAATATTCATGAGACCTTTCAAGTGTTAATTGACCACAGATCCTACACATGAACTGTGTTGCAGCCTTACATTTACCGCATAGGTGATAATCTAATAGTATTCCTCCACATTTTCTACATGATTCATCAGGCATTTGCCTCACTTCCTCTTAATGATTAAACAGTAATTTTCCTATGGTCCTCTACAAATAGAACAAAAAATAATCTTGGTATTAGAAAAGATCAACAAGCTGACACCCTTGGTGAATCCATGCCCTCAAGAATTTCTTTGGTCTTCTGTATGATATTGATTGGTTCTATTTGTTCAGTTGATAAAAGGACAAAATTCTTGCCAAACGGGATTGTTATGATATTTACCTTGTCTCGATAAGACACAATTCCTTTTATCTCTCCAAGGGATTCATTAAATTCTTGCCTCATGGATAAATCTAGAGAGAGTTCCATGAACAACATCTCTAGCTTTTTTTCATCCTTTTCTAAGGGTAAGATGTCGTGTCTAAACCCTCCTGCAATTTTTCGTCCACGGTTATTTATTATCCCTGCAAATCTTACACCCTCAATTTTGTGTATTTGATAGCATGCGTAATCATAGGAAAAAATTAATTGGCTTTCCAACTAAATTTCTTCCCCCTTCATTGATGTCCCATAGGGTTTCTTTGTATTTTCTATTGGTACACACGACATTTTTGGTTTGGAATGAAAAGAATTTTTTTTAAAAAAATTCTCTGTACTTTGATCCTTTTTGTGATGGTTTATCACCTTGAATTCTGATTTTGACATAAAAGACCTCTAACTGGGCAATATTTGGCAGT
>JAWWBZ010000087.1:0-2841 GCA_033720715.1 Nitrosopumilaceae archaeon
ATTGTTAAAGGAATGGAAAGAAAAATTAGAAAAATGGAAGGAAACAAACAAAACAATTACTGAATCGGAGATTTCAAGAAGTCAAGTTGTTCCTGTAAGCCCGCCCATTCCACCAAAGATAAACATTCCAATTCACCTAGAGTCATCAAAAATCAATACCAATGAGGTTTGGGAAAAAATTGACAAAAAATCTTTATTCAAATTATCTTGGGGATTGCGTGGAAAAGCGGGCCAAGAACAAGAAGAAGAACATGAAAAACTGTTTAAAGAATGGAAAAAACGCATTGAAAATGAAAAATTGTTTGAACCCATCGCAGTTTATGGCTATTTCAACTGCCATGCCAAAGACAACACACTTACTGTTGACCATCCAACAGGTGAAAAGCTAGTTTTTGAGTTTCCACGGTCTACGAAACCAAAACATCTTTGTCTTGCAGATTACTTTGGAGAAAACGACATTGTTGCGTTTCAAGTAGTTTCGGTTGGAAACAAAGTATCTGAAATAATAGACCAGTGGAATAAAGAAGACAAGTATTCTGAAGCATACTATTTGCATGGCCTTGCAGTAGAGTTTGCAGAAGGAATGGCTGCTTGGTTGAATGAAAAAATAAAATCCGAACTATCAATTATTGACAAGGGTGGTCTACGTTACAGCTGGGGTTATCCCAGTTGCCCTAATGTTGAACAACATGAACTTGTTTGGAAACTTTTGAATCCTGACAAGTATGGAATTACATTGACTGAATCAGGACAAATTGTTCCAGAACAATCAACTGCAGCCATCGTGGTCCATCACCCTGAAGCAGAATATTTTGTTCTTTAAACTCTATGTGCTAGAAATTCTTTCAGGCTGTTAAAGTCTCTAGGTGATGTAACTAAAACATCACCGGTAATTCGTTCGACTCTATTCAAAAATTCTTCAAAATTCTCTTTGTATTTTCCAAGATCTAGATTTAGAAATTTTGCCGAGTCTTCATTTTTCTCAGAAGGATATAGCACAATTGGAATAACCGAAAATCCTTTGAGGTTATTCTTAAGGTTCTCTACTTGTTTTACATCTTGAATTACCTGGGTTATGAAACCTTTTGGATTTGCGTTTAACTTTTTTTTGATTTTTGAAAAATTTGGTTTGTTAGATATAGAAAGATACAAATCAATTTTTTTATCAATTTTGTTTTTGTGTAGTTGTTTTACTACGGTACTGGGAATTAAACCCGAATCTTTTTGTCCATTCTGGGATGGATCTCCCATCAAAACAAGAATTCCAGAAAATCCTGTAGAAATTGCCTCTTGGACAAAGTTGTCAATTTCTTGTTGAGTCTTGTCTCTAACTCTAAGACTAACGGTTAGAGGCAAATCCGGAATTTCTTTTTTGATTAATTTTCCAACCTTTAATGGTGATATTCGCTCAAAACCCAAAACATTCTCAGTAATATGTATAGCATCACAATTTTTTGAAATTAAATTAATTTTTTCAAGGAATTTAGAAATTGACTCGTCTAAACCTTCCCTTGAGGTAATTTTTGGGGGATTTGCCTCATATCTAATTGTCATAGAATGATGTTTTTGAACCTTGGATAAAACCTTTGAACAATAAAACCAATATGGAATAGTAGTAGATGGAAATTATGATTTTAGAAGAAATCAAATCAATTTTTTCAAGTAAAATTAATCCTGTATTAGGTAATGCTGATAATTACAAACTAGCATCAATACTTGTTGTAATTTATGGAAAATCACCAAAGATTGTAATGACCGAAAAACCCAAGGACTTGAAATTTCATGCCGGAGAAATTTCCTTTCCTGGTGGAAAGCCAGAATCAAATGATTCTGATCTTCTTGATACAGCCCTACGAGAAACTAATGAAGAAATAGGTCTAACAATTCGCAAAGATCAGGTTATAGGACAATTAAAACCTGTAATTACATTAAACTCGGGATTTAAAATTCTTCCATTCATTTCGGTTGTCGATGACATCCCACCACTTTCTGCTAATGCAGAAGTGGAAACCATTTTCCATATTCCTTTGAATCCATTTTTAAAAACAATGGCACCTGATCCAGATCCTTCACACAATCTAATTCAGGAAATGTATACCTTTGAGTATCAAGGTCAAATTGTATGGGGTGCCTCAGCAAGAGTACTAAAACAAATGGCAGATTGCCTAAAAGTGTGAGATTCATTTAAAAAGAGCTCCAAAAGGTTCAAAATCTATGGCTGCACGTAAGTCATCTCCAAAGAAAATTCGCTTGATAAAAAAGACCAAGCAAACCTCACCAGTACCAGCTTGGGTTATTCTTAGGACTAATCGAACAGTTAGAACGAATCCAAAGCGTAGAGCTTGGAGACAGACCGACGCGGAGGTAGGATAGTTGTCTCAAGAATTGGAAAGAGTTCACACAATTAACTTAGGAAAAGTACTGCTCTCTGTAGATACTCATCGTGCAACAAGAGCAATTAACATGATTAAAGAATATGCTCGACGCCATATGAAAGTTGAAGATATTAAAATTGAAGAAGATTTGGCTCATCAAATTTGGGCAAGAGGGGCAAGACATCCTCCTAGAAAAATTAGAGTTAGAATGAGTAAGACTGATGAGGGTTATGTCCTCGTTTCAAGATTTGATGAAGATGCAGAGGTTGAAATTGCCCCAACTAAAGAAACCAAGAAAATCAAAGAAAAGGTTGCTCCAGAACAAGGTGCAGAACTAAAAGAACCCAAAGCTGAAAAACCAGCTAAAGAAGAAGCAGAACTAAAAGAACCCAAAGCTGAAAAACCAGCTAAAGAAGAAGCAGAACTAAAAGAACCCAAAGCTGAAAAACCAGCTAAAGAAGAAGCA
>JAWWBZ010000088.1:0-2760 GCA_033720715.1 Nitrosopumilaceae archaeon
CCACCTGTCTTCTTTTCTACTTTGATATTATCAAGATCTACAGAATAGGTTTCTCCTTTCTTGGTAACTACATTCAAGATGGCATCAACTACAATTTTGGAAAGCAAGTCACTATCTTCTGAAATTAATTTAGATTCCATACTAGTAACTGCTATTTTTTGAAGAGATTCTTTATCGTCAGGTTTGATTTTTTTTGCCATCTCAGAATAGATTTCCAGGGTCTTTTCAGCCGCTGCTTGATAACCATCAATAATAACAGAAGAATGAACTTCTTTTTTTAGGAGTTCTTCTGCTTTGGCAAGCAATGTACCACCAAAAATTACAGAGGAAGTTGTTCCATCACCGACTTCGTTATCAACAGTCTTTGAGATTTCTACCATCATTTTGGCAGCAGGGTGCTGAACATCAATTTCTTTTAGAATTGTAGCACCATCATTTGTAATTGTTACATCGCCTAGAGAATCAACTAACATTTTATCGAGCCCACGTGGTCCCAGGCTGCTTTTAACCAAGGATGCGACCAATTTTGCCGCAGCAATATTGTTTTGTTGGGCATCTTTACCCTTTTGCTGTAAAGCACTTTCCTTTAGTACAAGTACAGGTCCATTTGGTCCTTGTTGAATTGATGCCATTAAGATTCAGCTTCAATCCCCTGAATCCCCCTTTTTAATATTACTTAGTTGATCGGATTAATGTAGGACCTTTTCTTAACGTCAACAATACCTCCAGCAAGAATTCGAATTGATGGTAAGGCAAGAAATGGTAAAAATAATGGAATCAAATGTGGCTTTAAAAATTTACAACCAGAATCCACCATTGAGTTATTGATTTGCTCAAAATTTGATGCAACTTTGGAAAATGGATCTGTCGAAATTATTCCCCCTAGTTGTAATGGTAATGATGCTTTGACTTTTCCTGATTTTACTACGACCATACCGCCTTGATGTTTCCTTAGAGTATTTGCCGCCATTGCCATGTCAGCATCATTTGATCCAATAACTATTAGGTCATTTTCATGAAAGCTCCATGTAGACCCAAAAGCTCCAATATCGGCTCCAAAGTTTTCTAGAAACCCTACAGCTTTTGCTTTAGTTCCATTTGTTCTATCAAAAGCAGAAACCTTCCATACGTCTTTTTCTTGTGAAGCCGAAACCTTGCCATCAGAAACATCCAATTCTACAGAACCAAGTTTTGTAATAATTTCGGTTTGCATGAAAATTGTATTTGCAGTTACCTTGTTTTTTTTGGATTTTACTTCAAAGTCCATTTGAGAGAAATTTTTCACCTTTACAGTATTTTTTATCCAAGATGGTATTGTCTTCTTTTTTATTGGAGCAACTATGCTTCCATTTGAAGCCACTAATTTTCCTCCCACAAATACCTTGGAAGGTTTTACTGACTTTAGATTATCGAAAATTAGGATATCTGCAAGTTTTCCAGGTGCAATACCTCCCAAATCTTTTCCCATGTTATAGTAATCAAAGCAATTTCTAGATGCCATTGTAATTGCATCAATTGGGCTTAATCCAAGTTTGATGGATTGATTCACGCAATAGTCAATATGACCATATTTTGTAATGTCAAGGGGGTCTAACCCATCAGAACAAAACATTAAACGAGAACGATTGATTTTATTGGATAGGACTTTTGGGACAATATCTTTAAGATCCCTTCTTATGGAGCCTTCCCTTATCATTATCCACATGCCAAGCCGGAGTCTTTCTAATACTTGATCATAGTTTGTGGGTTCATGACAGGATAAAATTCCGCTAGATACATAGGCGTTTAATTTTTTTTCACTAGCTCCTGCCGTGTGACCGTTTATGATACAATCATTATCAAGCATTGTAGATATCGTTTTCATAGTTTTAGGATCACGCATGGTAACTTTGGTCCATGAAAATACCTCTCCTAGTCCTACAACATTATGATGCTTTATTGCTGATTTTTCTTGAGCAAGGGTAAGGGTTTTACCATGGCTAAATTTTCTATCAACTGGAAGCCCTCCAGGAACTACTTGAAAAATCCTAATGGGCAAATTTTCTCCAAGCCTTAGAAATTCTTGAAATCCCTTAAAACCCGTTGCACTTACAATATCAATTGGATCTGAAAAAAGCGATGTTACTCCACACAAAAGAGATTTTTTTGCTAGCTCTGATGGTAACACAAATTGATCAATATGAACATGAGGATCAGCAAAACCAGGACAAACATATTTTTCCTTGACATCAATAACTGCAGTTTTAGGTCCAATGGTATGACTTGCATCAGGACCAACATACGCAATTCTTTCACCAACAATAGAAATTTGAGATTTCCGTATGATTTCGCCTGTGTAAACAGAAACTAAAGAGCAATTTTTTAGAACAAGATCTGCCTTTTTCTCGCCCATTGCTACTGAATTTAATGAAGAAATTGATTTTGTAAGGCTAGCAGTCACAAATTTTTTTGGATTCTGCGCCTATTATAGATTCAATGCTTAAATTACCGTGAAGTCGGTTTTTTTGATATGAACATACCCAAGACCATGCGTAAGTATTGTCCCAAGTGTAAGACCCATACACAACAAAAAATTTCCATCTACAAGGCTGGAAAACGAAGAGGTTCTGCACGAGGTGAAAGACGACATGCAGAGAGAAAACAAGGGTATGGTGGACAAAAATTCCCAAAATTGGCAAAACCTGCAAAGGTTACAAAAAAAGTAACACCATTAATTACATGTACAGTTTGCAAGAAAAAATACAATAAACTAGGTGTTAG
>JAWWBZ010000089.1:0-2549 GCA_033720715.1 Nitrosopumilaceae archaeon
TGCACCAATTATCAATACGTTATGGAGTTCTTCTAAACCGTCAATTTCTGTCAGAATTTGGGAGACAACGTTTTCAGTAACATGTGATTCAGAACCACCACTAGCCCTTCTTGGCACTAGAGCATCTACTTCATCAAAGAAGATTATACATGGAGCTGCCTGTCTAGCTTTTCTGAAAATTTCTCTAACTCCTTTTTCAGATTCACCAACCCATTTTGAAAGTAGTTCTGGCCCCTTTACGCTGATAAAGTTTGACTCTGTCATTTTGGCTAATGCCTTGGCAATCAGAGTTTTTCCTGTACCAGGAGGACCATGAAGTAAAATTCCTTTTGGAGTTTCTACATCAACATATTCAAAAGCTTCCTTATGTTTAATTGGCCATTCTACTGCTTCTCGAAGCTCTTCTTTAAGTTCCTCTAACCCTCCTACATCATCCCAACTGACATTAGGAATTTGGACTTGGACCTCACGCAGAGCGCTTGGTCTTACTTCCTTTAGAGCATCTCTGAAATCTTCATTAATTATCTGAATTTTTTGAAGAATTTCAGCTGAAATTTTATCTTCATCAAGATCAATTTCTGGCAAAATTCTTCTGAGGGCTCTCATTGCTGCCTCTTTTGATAACACTTCCAGATCTGCACCAACAAATCCATGAGTTGTTTTGGAAATCTGTTTGAGGTCTACTTTTTCATCAATTGGCATTCCACGAGTATGGATAGATAAAATCTCAAATCTTCCTTCATCATCTGGAATTCCAATTTCAATTTCTCTATCTAGCCTACCAGGTCTTCTTAAGGCGGGATCAATTGAATCGGGTCTATTTGTTGCAGCAATTACTACAACCTTTCCCCTACTTTTCATCCCATCCATCAATGTCAATAACTGAGACACGATTCTTTTCTCAACTTCTCCTGAAACCTCATCTCTTTTTGGGGCAATAGAATCAATTTCATCAATGAAAACTATACTTGGAGAGTTTTCTTCGGCTTGTTTGAAAATTTCTCTTATTCTTTCCTCACTTTCTCCATAATATTTTCCCATGATTTCAGGTCCACTTAGAGAGATAAAGTGGGCATTAGTTTCTCCTGCAACAGCCTTTGCTAGAAGTGTTTTTCCTGTTCCTGGAGGGCCATACAACAATACCCCTTTTGGTGCTTCAACACCTATTTTTTCGAATAATTCAGGATGTCTCATGGGCAATTCTACCATTTCTCGGATTTTTTGGACCTCATTTTTTAGACCTCCTAATTCATCATAGGTAACTCTTGGAACCGATGAATCCACAGCTTTGGTCATTGGGCCAAGTTTGAAGATAGTCCTTTCAGTAACAAGAACCGGTTTTGATGGTTTTGTGCTAGTTACTACAAATTGGACTTTTCCCCCCATTTGTGTACTTAACGAAATTGTATCTCCCGTTGTAAATACATGATTTAGATAATTGTAAATCATATAATCTTGAATACCTTCTGCGGTTATTTTTTCTGTTGGTGATAAAACAATTTGTTCAGCATTAGCTGCTTCAACAGCTTTTACTGTAATTTTATCCCCTATTCCAGCACCAATATTTTGTCTAGTTATTCCATCAATTTTTACTATCCCTGTCCCATATTCCTCAGGAGATCCAGGCCAAAGTTTAACATGGGTTTTTTTGTTATATGTTAATTCTAAAATTTGTCCAGTATTCCAATTATTGTCTTCCATAACCTTGGGATCAATTATTGCTCTTCCTCTTCCAACATGTTGTTGTGGAACTTCATCAATTTTTAAAACAATTTCACTCATTTAATCACCATAAAAATTTGTATGGGGTTTATTCAACCTCCACCGTTTTTCCTTTTGGTTTTTCATCATCAATTAGATTGAATACCAATTCCAGTATTCCGTTTTTGTATGATGCCTTTGCAGAGTTTTCATCCACTTTGTTTTTGATTGGAACATTTACTTGGTATTTTTTTTCTCCATGTTCAGCTGAAATGTGCACTTGTTTGTCTTGTACTACAATTTTCACATCGGATTTTTCAACTCCAGGCATTTCTGCTACAAGTTTTACTTTCTTTTCTTTTTCATCAACAATGGAGTCTACCATTGGTTCGCGAACGTTAGATGCAGAAACTAATTCTGGTTTAACATTCCCATACTCTTTAACAACAGGTTTCCCATCTGGACCAACGGTCATAGTGTAACCGTAATAATATGGACCAGTTGTGGTTCCTTTTTTGAAATCTTCAAAGATATCATCTATATTGAAAAAAGGATTGGACATCCTTTTGAAGATTCGATTGAATTCATCATCAAATATTGTCATATTTATCTACTATATGTAATATATATGACATTATATAAGTATTACTTACATTAGATTGAATTTTTACAAAATGCTATTATATTTGACATTATATAATATTATTTAATGAGGCTTTCTACCACATCCGTCCCTGAGGTTGTAAGGGAGATTATTACCAGAAACCGTTCGGTTTTTGATTGTATGAAAATGGATTTGATTAACTATACAGCCCTAGCCGTGAAAATCCAACCAGATGTGGAAAGAA
>JAWWBZ010000090.1:0-2334 GCA_033720715.1 Nitrosopumilaceae archaeon
ATATCACTTTCATATGTCCTCTCTTCAGAAACATTTCCGCAATTGTAATGTTCAATTAATTTTCCCAATCTAAAATGAGGGCTGTTACAAGATGGACATGAAAAAATCTGTGTTGTTTTTACAGAATTGCATTTATTACATGCAATTTCTTTTTTATCACCTAAATTAACAATTTTTCCTTCTCGTTCCAAGTCGTTAAGATGTAATCGAATGGTTTCATCAGAAAAGCCGATCATTTGCTCAATAAGATTTAGGCTAACTTGTTTTGATGATTTTAAAATAAAATCAACTCTGTCCTTAACTTTGTTCTTTACTTCTTCTTCTGCATTTTCCAGCATTTTGAGTTGTTCGGATTCCTTTTGAAAGAAAAAGTCTTCTTTTTCGATTGTCTCAAAAACCTCTTTTAGACTTTCAAACCTAATTGGTTTTTCTAAATATTGGTAGACACCAATACGAATTAATTCCTTAATCCCTTCATTTTCCTTTTCAGTTGCAGTTTCCAGAACAACTCTGGCTGATGGATGAGTATCAAGAATTTGCGTAAGAACAGAGCGGCAATCCATATCAGGTAACATGTAATCCAAAAGTACGATTGGAGGTTTGTTTTCTTTTACAAGTTTTTTAAATTTGTTTACCGCAGCATATCCATTATCACAAGAATGAACATCAGTATAGTCAAGTTTTTCCAAAAAACTCTTCAATAACATTGTGACTGCAGTGCTATCTTCAACAATTAAGACTGGTGGTTTTAGGGTCAATACTAGAAATTTTCTTCATAAATTGCATAAATAGAGATGTTTGGTTAAAGTGAACAAAATTTTGGCCTCGTTTGGCCTTTGATTTCCAAAAATCCAGTATTTTGAACGATTCAAATCATTTCACGATTTTCCTCACGAGTTCTTCTGGATTTCATTTTCCAGGTAGATTCTAAATTAACTTCAAAACACAAAAAAATAAGTGATTTCAAGTAAGAAAGGAATCAAAATTTCACAGCAAAAACCTAAATTCCCTTTAAAAAAATTCATATTATTGATTCATGGCCCATCGTTAGCCATTGGAGCAGCAATTACTTCAGTTGCTATTATTGCATCTTTTTTAGCATTCAATTCATTAAATGAAGAATCCGAATTAATAATGGAACAAGCAAATCCTACGCCTACAATACCCCATGATGTAATATCAACAACTTTTTTGGGAAATGGTTCTCCAATTTTGGGAAATCCAAATGCACCAGTTACGTTAATTGAATTTGGAGATTATCAATGTCATTTTTGTAATGTGCATTTTCATAATACAGAACACGCATTGATAGAAAATTACATAGAACCTGGAAAAGTTAAAATGATTTTCAAAGACTTTACAATAATTGGTCCTGACTCAATAAATGCAGCCCATGGTGCGCATTGTGCTAACGAACAGGGCAAATTCTGGGAGTACCACGATATTTTGTATAATAATTGGACAGGAGAAAATAATGGGTGGGCTTCATCTCAAAATCTACTTCGTTTTGCTCAGGAAATTGAATTAGATATTGACAAATGGTCTGAATGTATGCTTGAAGGAAGATATTCTCAAATAATCTCCGACAGTAGTAAAGATGCAAGAGATTTAGGGATAACAGGTACTCCTGCGTTTTTTGTAATAGGACCTGATAACAACATTACAAAAATATCAGGAGCACAACCTTATGAGAGATTTGAGCAAGTTTTTAATTCAGAATTACAAAAGGTATCCTGAGTTTTAATAAGATAAGATGAAACGTAGGAGTATTGGGGCGTTACTTAGAATGTTTAAATTTTTGATCGGTCAAATTAGGTGCACCTTTTTAAATATTTAGGCATAAATTAGCAAATTTTGGTTCTTTGCGAGTTAAATTTCATCATAGTTAATCCTTATATGGTGAACCCAGATGAGGCAAGCTTATGGCAGCAGGGATTGATGATATTTCAATATACATTCCACGGTTGTATGTTGACGCCGCAGATTTTGCAGAAGCCAGAGGACTAGATCCAGAAAAACTCCGAAAAGGTTTAGGAGTTGCTCAAATGGCAATAGTTGATACTAATCAAGACCCGGCATGTCTTGCAGCAAACGCTTGTATGAAAATTATGAAAAACAATAAACTATCTCCTGAGGATATTGGACGACTTTATGTTTCCACTGAATCTTCTTTTGATGAATCAAAAGCAATGAATTCCTATGTTATTGGAATGCTTGAACAGGTTTACGGTCAAGGAGCATTTGAGCATTGTGGGGGAGTTGAAACAAAATTTGCATGTGTTAGTGGATCTTATGCACTTTATGATAATACAAATTGGATAAGAGCTGGTGAAT
>JAWWBZ010000091.1:0-2307 GCA_033720715.1 Nitrosopumilaceae archaeon
CAGGACACGCTTTAAGAAAATGTTCCTCTGATAATTTTCCTGCATCTTGTTTTTTGTCTGCGTGAATGTGGCAATAATAATGAATTATACCACCATTCTTTGTTGCTTTAATTGCAGAATCTAAAAATTCATCAGACTTTTCAGGAAGAAGCATCAAAGTCCTATCTGCTTTTCCATCTAGTTGACTGTCTATTACCTCAGACGCTTCTCCATTAATAGAAATTACCTCCCCTGAAAGTTTGTTTAATTGAATATTTTTTTCACATAATTTTGACGCGATTGGATTAATATCAATGCTATAAACTGTACATTTTTTCTGTTTTGCAGCCATTATTGAAAACATTCCTACCCCTGCAAACATGTTTACAACAATCTCTCCTTCCTGGATAAGATTGGCAATCCTTTCTCTTTCAGTGGACAAACGAGGTGAAAAAAAGGCATTTGCTACATCTACTTTGAATCTACACCCAAATTCCTTGTATTCTGTTTCAGTTCTATTTTCCCCAGCTAGAATCTCGAGGTTTCTTGTACGAAAATCTCCCTCAACCGGGGATGCCTGATAAAATACGCTTTTTACTATTTTGACTTCTTTTAGTAAGGTTTCTCCAATAATTTTCTTTTTGGATAACAAAGAATCAGGTATTCTAACAATGATAATATCTCCAATCTGATCAAATGCAGAAATTAACTCTTCGCTTTCTTGAGATGAAAGTATGCTTTCCAATGCCTTTTTTAGCATTCGTGTCAATTCTTGTAGTAAAAATTACCTGAACCCTTTTGTTCTTTGTCTAATCTGCTTTCAAGCTTGTTCACTCTTGGTCTAAGACTCTTTTCGTCTCTTCTAAAAGTCATATCAAGCGATTTTAGAAATCTATTCATGGCTTGTGCCTTTGGCATGGGGACAGTTGCGTGTCCACTTAGTCCCGACTCTCCTTCAAAGATTACCATGGTGTCTGAAATAAGGTCCATCAATTGAATATCATGGTCAATTACAATGGCAGATTTACCAAAAGACCTTACAAACTTTTGCAAGAATTTTGCTACTGCAATTCTGTCCTCAACATCCAAAAAGGCAGATGGCTCGTCTAATGCATAAAGATCAACTTTTTGTAAAAGGCAAGAAGCAACTGCTACCTTTTGTAATTCCCCTCCAGACAAATTCTTTACAGATTTGTTATAGAGTTTTTTTATTTTGAGAGGATCGATAATCTGTTCTTCTTCAAGACTTCCTTCAATTGGGGACCCATTTGCTTTATCTAGAACAGAAATTACTTCTACATCAAAATCATTTTGCAAGTATTGGGGTTTGTAGGCAATCTTTACTTTCTTGTTAATTTCACCTGAATCTGGTTTTTCGACTCCCGCAATCATCTTCATCATGGTGGTCTTTCCTAGTGCATTTGCACCCATGATTCCCAAAACTTCGCCCTTTCGCACCGTTCCAGGCTCAATTGAGACTGAAAATGATGGATAATTTTTCTCAAGTTTTGGATATGTAATTACTTCACTTCCTATTTGAAACTCCTCAGTTGCAGAAGTAGATACATCAAAAGAAAATTTCTTATCTCTAAATCTTACATTTTCAGTAGGAAGATACCCGTCCAAAAATACATTGATTCCTACTTTAGTTGATAATACATTAGAAACAATTCCGTATGCTGCTGGTTCTCCATAAAGTACTTCAATAAAATCACTTAGAAAATCTAATAACGTCAAATCATGTTCTACTACCATTACACTTTTTTCTAACTTTGCAAGACTCTGAATGACTCTTGCAACACTTGTTCTTTGAAATACATCATTGTAAGAGGATGGCTCATCAAAAAAGTAAAAATCTGTATCTTTTGATGCAACGGTTGCAATAGCTAACCTTTGCAATTCACCACCGCTAAGCTCATTTAGATTATGTTCCATAGAATTTTCTAATCCTAATTCTTTGGTTAACTGTCGTGAAACTCCTCTTTCGTCATATTTTTCAATTAATTCTTTCCCTGTTCCATCAAAGGCTTGTGCCAACTGATGGATTTGTTGTGGTTTGATTGAAGCACGTATTTGTTTATCTTTTATTTTTTCAAAATGAGATTTTAATTCAGTTCCACTGTAGTACTTTAAAATTTCATCCCATTCAGGAGGTTCTTCATATCTCCCTAAATTTGGTTTGAGATTACCAGACAGAATGTTTACAACAGTACTTTTCCCCATTCCGTTTCTTCCTAAAAGACCAACAACCTCTCCCTTCTTTGGAGTCGGTAATCGATAAAGTCTAAAAGAATTAGGACCATACTGATGAATTTTATCAGTCGCAAG
>JAWWBZ010000092.1:0-2301 GCA_033720715.1 Nitrosopumilaceae archaeon
ACGTAAAAGATTTTCACCGAGCATAGCTTCGCTATCTGCGCGTCCACCTAATGACATCATATAGTTTGGATACATGTCTTTTCCTAGCCTGCCACCACCACCATAGAATCCTATGGTAGCAATTCCATGTTGGCCACAAGAATTAGGACAACCACTAATTTTGATAGATGCATTTGTCAGATCATCGTCTTCATCTAGTTTTTGTTCAATGAATTTACGCTGAACTTCCTTTGCAAGTCTGTGAGAGTTAGTCAATGCAAGATTACATGAAGTGGTTCCAGAACATCCAATGGGCGCAGCCATGGTGAGTGCCCCAGATTTGGCCAAACCCGATTCTAATAATTTAGAATATAGTTTTGTAAGATCATCTTCATGCACAAATCGTAGTGCAAGATTTTGAACAAATCCCACTCTAGCAGTTCCTTCTCCTGAAAAATTGCGTATAATGTCAGCTAGTGATTTTAGTTGGCTAGCAGTAATATCTCCTGCTTCTAGAGTTATGAATGTGGTATAGTATCCATCTTGTTTTTGTTTGAATGTGTTAGTCTTTTTCCATCTTGCAAATCCATCTGGTGTATTATCCCTACTTTCTTCAGTTATTCGTATTGGACGTTTAATGTCAGTAGGAGTATGATCAATTGGCAATTGTGTAACAATTGATTGTGTTGCTCTTACAACATCTCTTTCTTTAAGAACAAGATTTTTGAATTTCTCCCAACCCATCTCATGGACAAGATAACGTAATCGGTTTCTAGCAAGATTTGTCCTATCACCTAGTCTATCAAACAATCGGACAACTGCCAATGAAGTGTAGATGACATTTTCTTCAGGAGTAAAGTCTTCTAATTGATGTCCTACATACGATTTATTTCCTAAACCTCCACCAAGAAATATTTTGAATCCTTTTTGTTTTTCGCCGTTGACCTCACGAATAGTTGGAATTAGTCCAACGTCTACAATTCTGGCCATTCCATGTTTTTCACAGCATGTATAGGTAAACTTGAATTTACGTGGAAGGTTTTGGTTTAATGGATTACGTAAAAAGAATTTTGCAGTAGCTAGAGCATATGGCGTAGAATCAAATGACTCATCAGGACATACACCAGAAGTTGGACTACACATTACATTTCTAATAGCATTACCACATGCTTCTCTAGAAGTCAAACCAACTTCAGATAAGCCTCTAAATATTTCAGAAACATCTTCTAATACAACCCAATGGAGTTGAATACTCTCTCTTGTAGAAACATGTGCACTGCCGATGGAGAACTGCTCACTTAATTGCGAGATCTTTTCAAGTTGATTAGGGTAAATCTCACCTGCTGGAATCTTTATTCTTACCATAGCATAATCACTAGTCATACGTGTTCCATAGGCGCCATGTTGTAATCGGAATCGTCTAAAAAGATCGTCAGAATATTTTCCTTGTCGGTAAAGTTTTACCGTGTTGGCAAAATTATCAGCTTCTTCTATACGAGACCAATCAATCCTAGATTTTCTAGAGTCTGGCCTAACTTGTTTAAGATCAGATACTGTCAATACAGTGGCAGTCCATGGAATTCAGATATAAATTTTTGATAGTGTTTTTGCCATTAGTTTTGATATATCTACATTATTTGCCAATCAAAGTTAGTGATACCTAATTTTTAAAAAATCCGTGGGAAACTATTAATGTGTTCTAGGAATGTTATCAAATATGCAAGAAGCAACTACAGCAGAGAATCCTAAAATTTTCACAGATGTTAGAGAGGTAGAGATTACACGTGCTATTGCAAATGAATTTCATGATGTATTAATTGATAGAGCAGATTCAGATGTAATCATTATTGGTGCAGGTCCTGCAGGATTGACTGCAAGTAGAGAATTATCAAACATGGGATTCAAAGTTCTAGTTATTGAACAAAACAATTACCTAGGAGGCGGATTCTGGCTTGGCGGTTACATGATGAATCCAGTTACAGTTAGAGAGCCAGCTCAAAAGATTTGGGATGAGTTGGGAATTCCATACAAAAAAGTTCAAGAGGGATTATATCTCACACCAGGACCTCATGCAGTATCTAAATTAATTGCAAGTGCATGTGATGCTGGAGTAAAATTTCTTAATTTGACAAAATTTGATGATTTAGTTTTAAAAAATGGCAGAGTATCTGGAATCGTAGTAAATTGGATGCCAGTGTCTGCATTACCAAGAAACATCACATGTGTTGATCCAGTAGCACTAGAGGCAAAAATGGTAATTGATGCATCAGGTCATGACTCTGTTGCTGTAAAAAGACTAGTAGATAGAGGATTAGTAGAATG
>JAWWBZ010000093.1:0-2214 GCA_033720715.1 Nitrosopumilaceae archaeon
CCAATTGTTGGTGGAATAATTGCTGGAGTCTTGATGAACTACATTTACGTTAACAAGGCCGAAAAAGAAGCTTAATTTTTGAAAACCAAAAATTTGTTTAGTAAAATTTTGGATATTATTGAAAAATAAAGGAAAATAGGAATTAGAGATTTCCAAGTGCTCTGGAATGTTTTCCTGTATGTGGTCTTTCACCAGAGTATTTTCTTCTCAAATGTCCTGATGGTCTTCCATCTAACAACTCCAAGAACCAAGACTCGTGCTCAATTTCTTCAGCAAGAATGTCGGCTGCAATCTCATAAGTCATTGGATCTTTTCCATGAGTCATTTGACAAATTTTGTTCCAGTTGATAATTGCTCCTTGTTCAGCTTTTAGGCATTTTTCTAAAATCTCAGTCAAGGTGGTACTTCTATCAGATTGAAGAAATTCTGCCCCTGCTTGGTGACAAAAGTCAACAATGTCTTTTGGGAATTCTCCTCCAAGCTGGAATATTCTGTCAATGCAGGATTCAAAGTGACTCAGGTCTTCTAGTCTTGCGTCTTCAATTACTCCTTTGATTCCTTCTCCTTCCATTCCGGTACAGAAAGATCTCAGGTTTGTAAAGTAATAGTAAGCCACAAATTCAACTGATGCATTTTTGACAAGTTCTTTGATTAACTCATCTACATCAAGACCGTTTTGTTTTAGAAATTCTACTCCAACAACATGGTGTTTTGAGCTTGACATGTAACTTGGGAATTTAGATTAGAATAAAAATTTTCTTATTATTTTATGATTTGAAAGGGAAAATTTACTAATAATTTTCAAAAATAAAAAACAGAGTTTAAGGCTGAACCATATCAACTCTGTTTTGGAGTTTTTCGTAGTAACTGTTTATTTCCATTGCTGGAACGTAAAATGTTGCAGATACTACTTGGCCAACTTGAGCACTGCAATTAGGAACGACTACAATTGTTCCGTATTGTGATTCACCAACACAACCATGTTCCGTTATTCCGAGAACTGTAATATCCTCAGTAACTTGTATTGGAACAAAATTCCATGGTGTTACTGTAAAAACAAGAATTACTGCAGTGGCTATTGCCATTATTGACATTATCGCAAGTCTTGGAGGATTTTTTTGGATTTGTTTTTGTTTAAACATTTTTCCTCAATTTTATTATCCACAAACCAGATTTAAGGAAACAAGATTTTTCCCAATTAAAAAAAGATATCAAAAAATTAGGTTCTCCTATTAGTACATTCGACGAAGTTTCTAATATCTTAATTTCTTAGATATGGAAAGTTAAGTTTGATATGTCAGCAATTAATTACAAACCAAAAAAATCATCGGATAAAAGATCGTTGTTTATTGTATCAGGAATCTTGGCAGCTATTGGAATATCCTTATTTGCATACTTGATGTTCTATACCGCTCCTGCAGAAGTCATGGAAAGAGTCCAAGTTATTGCTGTTACAGAAACAGGATGTATTGCCCAAACCATGGATGGATTTGCCGTTAACATTGGATTATGTTCTGCACAAGAAGGAGAATATGTTTTTGCTCTAGTTGATCAAAAGGTAAAAGAACGTGCCGCTGCGATGAATCCAACCTCTTAATTTTTTAAAAAATTTCAAATATCCAGTAGCCTTCATAAGTTATTTTGGGATTTTTTCTCTGGTTTTACTTCCCAAAAATTATTCCAAAATTTAACATATACGGAACTAGAAACTAATCCATATCGATGTAAAAGAATTGAGAAATTCAAGTAAGAAAAATAGTTCTTTTGGTTTAAATACACTTAAAAGTTACTGAAATTATTATGGCCAAAAGGATCACAATAATGATAGACGATGACCTAGACAAGAAGCTAAGACAACTTCAAGCAAAACAAATTCAAGAATCTGCTAGTTCTGTAAGTTATTCGCAAGTAATTAATGAAACGTTACGAAAAAAAATAAAGTGATTCATAACATTCTTTTTGTATGCCACCTATTTCCAAAAATCTAAATTATTTTGCATATTTTTGATTGAGTTTGTTTTTAGAGGAGTTGTTTGTGGAATACTAAATCCTGTCTTGTCAATTACCAAGTTGGGATATTTTTGAACCAATAATTTGAAATCCCAACATGGATAAAAAAAATGAAAGCAAAGCAAACGTGGCCCTTCATCTTTATCACGCATTAAAAGAGTTCTAGAAATATTGTGACCAATTTCCTGATCACAGGTATCGCAA
>JAWWBZ010000094.1:0-2080 GCA_033720715.1 Nitrosopumilaceae archaeon
ACTGATGATTGAGTAAGGAGGAGTAGCATACCAAGTAAAGTCCGCAAATCCTAGCCAGATTAGTGCCCCTCCTGGAGGAATCATCCAAAATGCAATTGCGTTAAGTTTTGGATATGCCATGTCTTTGTATCTAACCATTATTGGTACGAAGTAGTTGCCTACAGCCGATGCTGATGGAAGAATAAACAAGAAAATCAAAGTAGTTCCATGAACAGTAAACATTCTGTTAAATGTCATAGAGTCTGCAATGATTTGAGATCCTGGGAAGAATAACTCAGCACGTATTGCAAGTGCCAAAGCACCTCCTAGGAACAGAAATGCTAATGACGTAATAAGATAAAGTAATCCAACATCAGTGTGATGAGTTGAGAACATTATCTGCCAAATTGGTCTTGGTTTTTGTAGTTCTAGTACCATAAGAAAGTCTCCTCCATATTTGCCAATTTAGATGTAATTAAAATGGTTCTCATGTTGTAGGATCCTCCACATAAAGGGTTCCTCGCATATTATAGTGTATTAATCCACAGTATTCACGACATTGAATATCATGTACTCCTGCCTCCATAGGGGCAAACCAGACAGTATTAACTCGTCCAGGAACAGCGTCAAGTAAAACAACATAATCATGGATATTAAAAGAGTGATTCACATCAGTTGATGTAATTTCAAACTTGTAGGCTTTACCAACTTCAACATGGAGCTCACCAATTTCTTTTGTGCCATCCTCGTGCTCAAATGTCCAATACCATTGCTGACCAACTACTTTGATAGTTTCTGCATCTTCAGGAATGTGTTCTACAATTCTTTCAACATTCCAAGCTTCGGCACCTACCCAAACTAGTAGAGCAACTACCACACCGATGTAAATCCATTCAGGCCAGTTAGAGTGTTGTCCCATTTCTACCAGTCAGTCCCCTCATACTCTGTAGGTTTTGCTTTTGGATTAGACTCTCTAAATCTAAGAATTAGCCAAATAATAGTTCCTGAAACGACAGCACCTATGGTAAATGCCACTGTCATCATTCTAAAAAATAAATTCCAAATCTCTACTCTACGATCCAAGTATTCACCAGGTTCATCACCTGCTGCAAAAGCATAATCAACTGCAGGGATAATTACTAAAATTGTTAAAACTGCTAATAGCCCTAGTATACTCCTCATTTCCCAGTTGACAGTCGTGGCCTTTGATTTCTATTTAAGGGTTTTCAAGATTACCAGCTACCAGTTCTGATCGAAACGTGATGGATGCATTACATTAATGCCAGCGACTGAGAATTTTTTTTCATATTCTTTGAATACGTTAATTGATGCATTTGCAATAATTAATTCAAAGAGATTATTTGGCGACAGATCAACTACAGTAGACAGCATCGCCTTGATAGGATCCATATGAGTCACTAAAACTACGTTTTCATCAGGATGTTTTTCGATAACATGTTCAACCATCTCAAGAACTCTTTTTTTTACCTGCGGAAATGTTTCTACTCCATTATGTGCTATTTCCAAGTCACCACTATAGAATTTCAAAAAAACATTACCGTGATTTGAAAAAATCTCATTGTAAGGCATTCCTGTGAATTTACCCATATCAAGTTCAATTAGTCGGTCATCAATTCTAACATCAACGGAGTTATGTTCTCCTACAATATCGGCTGTATGTTTTGCACGTTCAATAGGACTGGAATAAATGGCAGATATGTTCATGTGTTCTAAAAATTCAGCTGCTTTTTTTGCCTGATCGATTCCAGTTTCAGTTAATGGAAACCCAGGAGTCCTTCCAGCTAGTTTTCTTTCAACATTATTTTTTGCCTGGCCATGTCTTAGAAAAATAATGGAGCCCAATTCAATCTCGCTTCAAATAGAGATAATAATAACATTATCAGATAAAAGTCGTGAAAATAGGAATTATTGGCGGAACTGGTGGAATGGGAAAAGGATTTGCATTGCGTTGGTCAAAAAATCATGATGTTATCATAGGTTCTAGAGATGCGCAAAGAGCAGCAAGTTCTGCAGAAGAATATACAAATCTTGCAACAGAAGCTTTTGGTCAATTAAATGGAACAATTTCAGGAAATGATAA
>JAWWBZ010000095.1:0-1967 GCA_033720715.1 Nitrosopumilaceae archaeon
CCAAACAAAGATCCTCAGAGTTACGTTGACAGATACAACAACGAAGCAACTTACAAGGCGTGGTTTGATGAAAACTATCCTGAATACAAATCCATTTACGAAGCAGTTGGTTTAGAAGAACCAAAAGTTGTTGAACCAAAGACTGGAGTGTGTGGTGAAGGAACAAAATTAGTTGATGGTGTTTGTACACCCATCACCCAACCTAAACAAGGTGGAGGATGTTTGATTGCAACAGCAACCTACGGTTCAGAAATGTCTTCACAAGTACAGTTCTTGCGGGAAATTAGAGACAACAAAGTAATGAACACTGAATCTGGAGAATCTTTCATGACTTCATTTAACGAATTTTATTATTCATTCTCACCTACAATTGCAGATTATGAAAGGGAAAATCCAGTATTCAAGGAGATGGTTAAACTAGGAATTACTCCAATGTTATCTTCTTTATCAATTCTTTCGATGGTAGATATTAATTCAGAACAAGAAATGTTAGGTTATGGAATCGCAATAATAATGGCAAATATTGGAATGTATGTTGCTGCACCTGCTATGGTAATATATGGAATAAAAAAATATCGACTAGTTAGGTTTTAATCACTAAATACTTTTGAGAAAAATAATGGGCAAACTTTCTAGAAACTTACGAGTCTGTGGGGATTGTGGAATTGTTTACACTTCTGTTAGTTTTGAAAAATATATTGATGAATGTCCTATTTGTAATTCAAAAAGATACGAAGCCCTTCCAGTAGATTTTGGACGAAAATGAATTTTGGTTTAATATCGATATAGATTTTAGTAGATTTGCTTTTCAAGAGGTATGGTTGAAGATCCCGAAATTGAGAGGATAAAGCAAAGGAAACTTGAAGAGATGATTAGGCAACAAAATCAGCCACAAATCACGCCTGGCATTATAGATTTAGACGGGTCAAATTTTGATCAAATAATATCGGCTGAAAATCCTACTTTGGTGGATTTTTGGGCTGAATGGTGCGGTCCCTGTAAAATGATGCATCCAGTTTTTGATAGTTTATCAAAAAAATATCCAAAAATAAAATTTGCAAGGGTAAATGTAGACCAAAATCAAAACCTTGCAATGAGATTTGGGGTGCAGTCTATTCCAACATTTATCATGTTCAAAGCTGGGAGTATTGTAGATAAAATGATGGGAGCAGTAGGAGCTCCAGGAATTCACATGATTTGTAAAAAACATTCCTAGTAGAACTTGTAAAAATAATTTTAGTAGGCGTATGCTGGATCAATTTTTCTTTGAATCTCAACAATTTCATTTAATATTTCATTTTGTTTAGAGCTAAGCTTGTGTGCAAATTTTGCCAAAAGTTGTTTTGCTTCATGAGATGGTGGTAAAGAATAAAACTCGTCTTCTTCAAAAATTTGTCTTCCTATAGTTACGTCTTGCACAGAACATGCAACTTCTTGTCCTTCTTTTGCTGAAGATACTGTTTTGCCTTCATGTTGTAATTGATGTACTCTACCAATATTTTTTCCAGTTTTATTCATAAACGGAATTTTATGTCGTAGTTCTCCCACATCTACCCTGATTCCAAAAACAGCTGGATTGTTGTTTCTAAATGTATATCCTTTTAGGAATGTAAATTTACAAATTGGAGTAAACTCTGCAAAGATTGCATCCTCCTCATGAGCAGTGTCTTCATCAACCCAAGCATTGTAATTATCAATCAAGCTGTAAATGACTTTGTCTTCAAAAATACGAATATGATTAATTTCAGATTCTTCTCTTGCGTCTGGGAGTATTTTTACATTGAATGCAAGAATTACTCCAAGATGCCTGTCATTTTCCTTAATTGCTTTTGTTTCCATAATGTCACGTCTGTTTACAGGTCCAATGTCGGCCTTTGCTACTGGTACTTGGGAACGTCTTAGCATTTCAACTATGGCTTCAAGTGAGCCTATTGTGTCACATTTTAGAATAATTCCATTTGTTTCAG
>JAWWBZ010000096.1:0-1698 GCA_033720715.1 Nitrosopumilaceae archaeon
AACTGTAAAAAAGTCAGCTTCAATTTACGATTGTGCAAAGTTAATGAGAAGATATCGTATTAGTTCAGTTATTGTAATTGGAAATAATGGAGTTTTAGAAGGTTTAATAACAAAAACAGACCTTGCATCAATTTTTCTCACACAGGCAGTTTCTCCTCTCAAAGTTTCAAAAGTTATGACAAAAAGAGTTATCACTGCAATGCCTGGAGACTCTTTACTTTATGTCGAAAGTTTGTTAATTCATAATAGAATTTCTAGAATTGTTGTTCAACGGAATCAAGTTCCAGTAGGGATAATAACATATCGGGATTTTGTGCCTGCTAAATTACCTCATTGGATTACTCAGTATGCTGACCCCAAAGAAGTTGAAAACTATCGAACAAAAAAGGATCTACCTGATTTTCAGGTAAATCAAATGAGTCATTTACTTCATTTCAAGGCAGTAGATATTATGGCTTCAAATCCAATAACCGTAAATTCAAATGAGGATGTAGGAGTAGCAGTCCTTTTAATGATAAGAAATAGGGTTAGTGGATTACCAGTAGTAAAAAATTCAAAGTTGGTAGGGATAATTACAAAAGCAGATATTGTAAAGGCTATTGCTGAATCCTAAACTATTTTACAATCAAAAGTGAACATGGAGAATCATTTGCAAGTTTGTTGGAAATACTTCCAAGGAAAAATCTTGCAGTAGCACCAAGACCTTTGTTTCCAACAATAATCAAATTACAGTTTTTAATTTTTGCAACTTTTACAATCTCATGGGTTATGTTTCCTTCTTTCAATATAGTAGTTACATCAAGTCCTTCTTTTTTAGCAGTTTCTCTTCCCTTCACCAAAACTTTTTCCCCAAAATTTCTTTGAATTCCAAGATACTCTTTTCTATCTAGTAAGTTGAGAGAGTGAGGTTTATCCACTACATAAATTAAAATTAAATGAGATTGATAATTTTTTGCCAAATCACATGCCTGAATTAGGGCTTTTTGAGAATATTCTGAACCATCTAAAGGAACTAGAATATTCATGTATAGAGATTTACGCATAATCATTTTGGTAATTTAATAATATTAAATTATACTTTTGAATTTCAATTAAAATAATCATGTGTTTTTACCCTTACAAATCTTGAAATTTCTTTTTTCAAAAGCATACCATGTTGAGTATTAATTATTATACTTGATAATTTGAGATTGGTATTAAATCCTAAAAATGGAATTGAAATCATATGATTAGAAAAAAAATTAAGAAAATTTTGGTACCTCTAGATGGTTCAAAGAATTCACTTCGGGGGCTTGATGAGGCGATTTTTCTTGCAAGACAGTGTCATGCTACCATTACAGGTTTGTATGTAATTCCAATTTATCCAAGAAATTTAGCTGATGCTATAATGCCATTTCAAATTCATCTTACAAAAGTAGCTAAAAAATTAATGTCAGAAGCAAAGAATAGGTGTGGCAAAAAAGGAATAGTATTCAGATCTAAGATTGTTATTGGGAGCCCTACCGTAGAGATTCAAGATTTGGCAAAAGATGGCAAGTTTGACATCATTATCATTGGCTCACGGGGTCTAGGTGGATTAAAGGAAGCATTTCTTGGAAGTGTAGCTAATACAATTGTTCACAAATCCAAAATACCTGTTCTTGTTGTAAAGTAGTGATAGTATGTTTTCAAAAATGTTAACTAAAATTTTGGTACCTT
>JAWWBZ010000097.1:0-1611 GCA_033720715.1 Nitrosopumilaceae archaeon
ACAAAATGGGATTCTGTTTGAGGACAAAGTGGTTTATGGTGATGAAGGACCGAAAATTATCAATTATGCAAACACCAAAACTTTTGACATCATTATCATTGGGTCACGGGGTCTAGGTGGATTTAAGGAAGCATTTCTTGGAAGTGTAGCTAATACAATTGTTCACAAATCCAAAATACCTGTTCTTGTTGTAAAGTAGTGATAGTATGTTTTCAAAAATGTTAACTAAAATTTTGGTACCTTATGATGGTTCAAAGTATTCTGTAAAGGCTTTAGCTAGAGCAATGGAACTTGCACATAATTTGGATTCGGAAATTTTCTTATTGTCTGTGGTAAATGTTGGGTATATTTCCCCTCCAGGCCTTTTGCATGGTTTGGTAAAGTCTAAAAAAGAAAAAGATGCTGTAAAAAAATGGATAAAAACCGTGAAAGCGGATGCAGAAAAGATTTTAAAAAATGCCTTGAAAAAATGCGAGTCAAAGGGAATTTCAGCCTCTTACGTAATAGAAGAGGGAGATATTGCTGGTAAAATATTAGATTTTGAAAAACGAAAACGGATTACTCTAATTGTAATTGGAAGTCATGGACTCCATGGAATAGGTAAGCTAAAAACTTTAGGAAGTGTTAGTAGAAGGGTTTCAGAAAGTGCAAGATCTCCAGTTTTAATTGTTAGATGAACTAGCCAAGTTCTCCTAAAAAGTGAACTATGTTTTTATCAACTACAACCGTTCTGTCTTTTGGAACATGGAATAGTTTTTTGGAACCGTTTGAAGATTGGACAATTAATTTTGAGAAAGGATCTTTTGTAGCTTTGTATAAAATTCCCTTATCCCCTATAGATTGGGACCAATGAGTTCCTTGCAAGAATGAAATTGTCTGAAATTTAATTACTTGATATGAATAAACCATTTCTCTATTCTTTTTGCATTCTCATGATTATTTGATCACAAATCCTTCTCATTTCCGAATCAGAACCAACACTACAAACCTCAACTAAATCAGTTGTTGTAATTATTCCAATTACCTCTGAATTTTCAATTACTGGTAACTTGTGAATATTGTTAATCTTCATAGTTTCTGCTGCTTCCCATATTGTCTCATCAGGTCCAATAGAAATTAGAGGTGAAGACATTACTGTTTCTAATTTTGATGTCAGGGGTTCTTCTTTTGCTGCTATCTTTCTTACAAAATCTCGTTCAGTTAGAATTCCAACTGGTAAATTGTTCTGGGTTACAATAATGCATCCAATATTCTTTTCTTCCATTAGCTTAGCAGCATCTTTAATCATTGAATTCAAATCTAATGAAGCAATTTTTGTTATCATTACATCTTTTACAAAGGTGTGTGCCATATTGTTGAGTCAAATCATATTCTAATAAACAAGATCCTAATTTTCAGAAAAAAAATTGCCTTTATTTTACTATCAAGACAGGTATTTTGGATTTGTGAAGAACATAATTTGAGGTGCTGCCAAGAAATGCTTCCTTAAATCCACCTAGACCCCGTGACCCAATGATAATGATGTCAAAAGTTTTGGTGTTTGCATAATTGATAATTTTCGGTCCTTCATCACCATAAACCACTTTGTCCTCAAACAGAATCCCATTTTGT